>PBFJ01000013.1 GCA_002718715.1 bacterium | reverse complement strand
TGGAAATATTAGTTCTTGGGATACTTCTTCGGTAGAAAATATGCAACAAATGTTTTATAATGCATTCGATTTTAATCAACCTCTCAACAATTGGGATGTTACAAAAGTGAAACATTTTAATATTATGTTTGATGGTGCATACTTATTTAATCAAGATTTACGTATGTGGAATGTTATTGGTGTTTCAACATCATCACCAACAAATTTTGGAAATTCTGGCCAAGACCCAATATGGGGTAAAGGTATACAATATATATATGAAGATGATGGTTCAATTAAATCAATTGAAGTTAAAAATAAAAATACAGGTACATATAATATACCTGGTCAAACAAGGTATTATGATAAAAATTTATATCTCATTGTTGATGATAAAAATTCTGATGATTCTTATTTATATGCATTAAAAAAAGATAATCTTATATTCTCAGGAAGTAACGCAACTATAAAAGATCAATCTTCTAACTCTTATTATATGGATAAAATTGTAACATCACACGTCAAAGATATGAGTGGCTTATTTAAAAATAAAAATACTTTTAATCAAGATATTAGTAAATGGGATACTTCTGGGGTTACAAATATGGATTACATGTTTTATTTTGAGAATGATAATGATGTTATTAGTAAATGGAATAGTTCAAATTTTAATATTGTAAGTGATAATATAGCATTATTAGATGATGGATCACTTGAAATTAAAAATTATAAAAATGAAAATAAACCAAATTTTAATCAAGATATTAGTAAATGGGATGTTAGTAATATAACTGAAGAAATAGAATCATTTATTAATATAAACAATAATTTAATTTATAATGTTAGTGGAGTTATTAATCAAGATTATTTACCAAATTGGAGTTGGTTTACTAACTCAAAACCAGTAATTAATCTTAAACCAGGTATTAATATTAATGAAGGTACTAATGAAGGTACTAATGAATCAAGTCCAAGTCTTGTAAAACAACAAGTAAATATATATGGTGCAAAATGGGATTCAGACAAATTTAATACAAACCCATATTCAGATGCTGGCTCAGTTATAGAACATAAAGTATATGGTTACACAGTAATTATGGATAAAAAAACTATAGGTATAAATAATAATACGAATGAATATGGTTCTATTGTTGAGGATAATGATGGTATTAATATTGAAGTCCCAGAAGACCCAGAAGAATTGCCAAAAGACTATTCAGTTTATCATAATTATAAAAGTTCTTTACTTGTTAACGCTAATGAAGTAATACGAACAGTTCGTGTTGCAAATTATACTGAGATTGATGATGTAACAGGAATACTAAAATCAAATATTAATGTTGACGATGATGGTGAAATTAATAGTAATTTTGATAAATATAAAAATGAGTACGCAATTGAAGGTAACGACATAATCTTAACTATTGAAACACCACAAGAAATATTTGATCGTTATGATGTTAACGGATTAGTAGATGTTAATAACGGATTAGAAATAAATTTTGAATCTCAAATAAATTACAAATATAACATAATAATATTTGCCGAAAAAAGTGACCATACTTTATTTACACAAGAATTTACATTAAATGTCGTAGAAGATAATAGTAAAGACTATTTTAATAGTAATCCCATAACAAGTATAGTAATAGATAAACAAGTAATAAATAATAATCCTAATAGTTTATATAACTATGCATATGATTTAAAATTTGATGATTCTTCATCATACGACGCTTCACGAAAACCTGGTTGGTTAACATTTACAGATAATGAAAATGGTACAGGAAAACTTGAAGGAGTTATACCATTTAATGATTCTATAGGTTCTTACCTTGTTGAAATAGAAGATACAGAAAATGAAGATACAGAAAATAATATTGTAAAAGAATTGAATATCTTTGTTTTAAATGATTATATATCAAATATATTTTTAAGTGAACCAATAACAAATGTACTACAAGGTTCAGAATATTCATATAGTATTAAAACAAATATTTTAACAGGACATAAAGTAAAAATTGAAGCATCTGTAAAACCGGATTGGTTAACATTTACATATAATGAAGATGATGGTACAGCAACGCTTATAGGAACACCATATTTTCAAGAAAGTGGTAAATATGAAGTATTATTAACTGCAACTGATGATACAATAGATGATGATATACAAAATCAAAATTTTTATACACAAATATTTAAACAAAATTTTGCTATTACTGTTACTAAATATGAAGAATTAATGATATCATCAAATCCTATAACATTTATACAATCAGGAATCAGTTATACATATGTTATTGAAACAAATAAAGAAAATGTAAGTTTAACTTGTTTAATTGATGGTATATCTATTACTGATCATCAATGGTTAGAATTAATCGATAATGAGAATGGTACTGGTATTCTTAGAGGTTTACCAACAGAAAGTAATGAGGGTGATTATGAAATTGAAATTACTGCAAGGCATAATGGTATTGATTATATACAAAAATTTAAGCTTAAGGTTTTTGAAAATAGTCTTTTAAACAAAACTTTTGAGAGTAATCCAATAACATATGCTTCAATAGGTACACAATATTTATATAATTTTCAATTAAAAAGTATAAATAGCAGAATTTCAGATAATTCTGTATACCCAACCTGGTTGAATTTAATCGATAATATGAATGGTACTGGAAGTCTTGTAGGTACACCACTATCAGAAGAATCAACACCTATTATAATATCTATAGATAATGATGATTTTACACAAGAATTTACTATTAATGTAAGTTCAAATACTTCATTGAAAATTACAAGTACACCTAAAACATATATACCAATATACATTCCATATAAATATGTTGTTGAAACTAATTTCTCCAATACAGATGTAGAAGTAATAATAAAAAGTGGTCCATCTGGTTTAACAGTAAAAGAAGAAGATAATGTAGATAGTGATGATTATGAAAAATGGATTATTGAGTGGAATCCATTAGAGTCAGATATAGGAGATTATAATATTATAATCGAAGCAAAAAATAACAATAATAGTAGTGATATTTTTACACAAGAATTTAATCTTAGTGTATTAAGTATAGAAGATTCTCCACAATATATAATTAATACATCAGAAAAATATTCATATACGGTTACGACAAATCTTAAAGAAGCAAGAATATTCACATCCTTAGTTCAAAATGGTCCAGAATGGTTATCATTTGAAGAATTACGTAATGAAGATAATACTTATAAAGGTGAGGGTATTCTTAGTGGGATACCTAGAAGTGATAATATAGGTGATCAAAAAGTAATAATAACAGGTAATAATGATAATCAATATTTTACACAAGAATTTACTATTAATGTAACAAATAGTAATTATGATGAACCAAGATTTATATCAAAACCTAAAACATTTATACTAAAAGATCCTGCAAGTGATAATGGTTTTGGTGGTGGATACACATATACTTATGAATATGATGTTGAAATTGATTATGTGCAAAAAGGAGATTCAACACCACCAAAGGTAACAGTTTCATTACCAGATGATATTATTGAAAAGTCAATAGATGGAGAATTATATGGTTTAAAATTTGATGATTCTATTAAAAAACTTGAAGGAAAAATAAATTATAATGCTTTACCTGCACCAGATATTATTTCTTATACATCAAAAGATTCATATTATTCATATACGTTTGAAACAAATTATGAAACAGCAACAATAACGTGTTTTATTAATGGTGTGTCTATTACTAATGATCATTGGTTAGATTTTACAGATAATGGAGATGGTACAGCAACACTTAGTGCATCAACACTAAATGAAAATATACCTAATGAAAGTATAGATTATGATTATGAAATTGTATTAAAAGCTCAAAGTACAGATGCTAATAATTGTTTTGATTATATTTTTAATCAAAAGTTTACACTTAATGTTAGAAAAAATAATAAATTAATTATTACTAGTAATCCTCCAACTAATATATTTCTATATGAGTATTATTCATATACTATTAAATCAAATTATAAATCAGCAATATTAACAGCACCAACTAAACCGGGTTGGTTGACCTTTAATGATAATGGAGATGGTACAGCAACACTTAGTGGAACACCATACGATAATGATATAGGTAATAATGATATTGTAATTAATGTACAAGATAATTCTAATACTTATTTAAATACTCCAGAAAATTTTTCACAAAATTTTTCAATAACTGTTATGAGAAAAGAATCTTTAAGAATTAAAAGTACTCCACCTACTAATGCAATAACAGGTAACAATTATGAGTATGTGGTTGAAACAAATGACGAATCAGCAATATTAACAGCACCAACTAAACCGGATTGGTTAACATTTACATATAATGAAGATGATGGTACAGCAACACTTAGTGGATCTCCAACATCTGACAATATAGGAGATCATAATATTACAATCGAAGCAAAGTATGAAAATGATATTAATGTATATACTTTTAAACAAAAATTTACAATTACTGTTATAAATTCAGAATCTTATTTACATTTTAAGAGTGAACCAATAACAAATACAATCATCAATAATAATTATTTATATATGGTTGAAACAAGTGACGAATCAGCAGTGTTAATAGCAGAAAATAAACCCGAATGGTTATCTTTTATCAATAATTTTGATGGTACTGGTTCACTTATTGGATCTCCAACATCTAACAATATAGGATCATATGATATTGTATTAAAAGCATTAAATTATAGTAATAATCATTTTTCTTATCAAAAATTTACAATTACTGTTATTATGGATGATCCATTAATATTTAAAAGTGATCCAATAACATTTTCACTATATGATGATTCAAATAGTGATTTAATAATAAAGAATAGAAAATTTGATGTTACATGTAAAGTACAAGTTGATATTGATTATAATCACTTTTTAGTATGGAACATAGTTACAATGAAGTCAAGATATAAAAAAAAAACCGATGAATATCAGGAAAAAAATATAACTTCATATTCTACAAATTTTCAATTAATAACAGCTCCACCATTGTTATCAGATTTTTCGTTAGAAGTAATTAATGATTCAACAGATCATTTAGGACAGCCATTTAATACAAATGATAATTACATTTTATTTGATGATAAGAAAACTGAATTTATAACAAAAGGTAGTAAAATTAAACTATCATTTAAGTCAGATACAAATTTGTATGATATTACAAAAGAGAATTCTACAAATTATACAAAAATTACATTTATAATAACCCCACCATTACAAAATGATGGCGTGGATGATTTTGACGAACTACCTGCTGATCCAAACACTGATGATCAAATTAATGCAATTAAATTTGACACAAATACAAATAACCGACGCGTATTTGAGTCTGATTCAGATTATATTGAATACCCAAATAATCCTAATAATAAAAAAAAATGGGATATAATATTAACCATACCAGATAATGAAGATATACCTCAAGGATATTTATCGTTTAAAATTGAAAATGTTACTAATTTATTTGGTCTAATAAATGATGATGTTACTTATCCCGTGGAGGACGACATATATAATAATCATTTACATACTTATCCTGTATATTATCCTGAAAATTATTCTTCTAATAATAATATTGATATTCCACATCATTATAAAAAAATAATAAAATATGATAAAACACCACCAGAAATAATAGATTTTAGAATTGGTATTAGTGGATCTGGTAAAATTCTTGCTAATGAGACTGCAAATATAATTATCAAATTTTCAAAACCAGTAATGAATTTTACACAAAATGATATTATAACAATACAAGGTTCTAATAATTATCGTAATGTTATAGGAGATTTTGTCAACAATGATAGACATAATACTAGACTCACTGATAAACATATTAATTTATATGATGAACAATATTATAAATATACAAAATGGGAAGGAATATTTACACCAGAAAATAATACTGAAGAAATAGATTGTCATATAGAAATTCCAAATGAGAGTTTTACTGATTATGCAGGTAATAAATATAATTCTAATGTGTTTTTAGATCGTTATGCAAAATATACAGAGAGTGGTGACTACGAATTTATAATAGATACAAGATTACCAACTATTGATCTTGCAATAAATGTAAAGAGTAGCAGTGGAGAATTACGTTCAATAAAAAAATTACTTAATAATGATAGAATTTTATATGCAAAGGATGGTGATCAAATTGAATTTATAATTACAAATTATTCATTAACATCAGATCAAATCAATTTTCCAAAAACTTTATCTAATATAAATCTTAAAATATACTATAATATTGATTTAGATCTTCCACCAAATAATTTTACAGAATTTACTGAAGCATTTATTATACAAACAACTGATATAATTATTTATAAATCAACAATAAATGTAACAAATGCAAATGATGAAGGAAGAATTGGTTATAAATTAACATATCAAGATACAAATGGTAATAGAGGAATAGATATATTTAATTATGGTGAAAATACATCTTTAGATAAGTTTAATTTACCAGACGTTATTATTGATTATACACCACCTGTAATTACTAATATATCTTTTGAATCAGATAATACAGATGCAAGAAATGGTGAATCTGTTACAAATTATGCAAAACTTGGCAATATAATTACATTAGAGTTTGAAGTATCAGAAGGAATTGATCCACCTGTAATAAATTTTGTATATTTGAATGATAATGGTGAATATATAAGTTTTAATCCTGGATATGCTACTCCTACCAATGATAATCAAAAATGGACACTTGAATATGAAATTGATGAAATCTCTCCTGAGAAACAAATATGGTTTACAATAAATTTTAATGATTTTGCAGGTAATTTAGGTGAGGTTTTTGATGAATTTAATTTTGAAAACGCTCCTGATGGTGCTGGTGGTAGTAAAACTCTATCTAGAATTACAATTGATAAAACTGCACCAACAATTATAAATGATAATTTTGGTAATTCAACATTTACAATTACAAATAGTAATGCTTATACTAATTCTAGTGATTCAGTTGATGTATCAAAAAATGGATGGTCAGAACATACTAGTTGGTATGCAAAAGAGGGTGATACAATTACTTTTTCCTTTACTACTAGTGAAGAAATATATGAACCTATAATAGAATTATTTATTGATTCGACATCTATAAAAAATACTGTCGATTTTCCACCAGATCAAGGAAATTTTGTAATAGAAAATACTGATGAAAAAATTTGGAAAATTATTTTTACAGTTGGTAGTAATACACCAAATGGTTTACTTAGTTATGATATTGAATATTATGATTATTCATTTAATAAAGGTGCAAATCCACAATTCTATATGGGTGATTCATATAGAAATACTAATATTTTAATAATTGATACATCAGAACCAACAATAACATTTACTGTAAGACCTTGGGCAAATGCTGATAATAGTCAAGGTGAATATTTAAATAAATTCGATACTCAAGGTAAAAATGATAGTAATAGTATACCATATAATATTAATTTTACTGTTACTGGTGTTGAAGAAGGACAAATTGTTTCTTTAGAACTTTTTAATGTTATTGATAATATTATTAAGGTTGATGGAGTAGAAGCACTCGAAGGAACTATTAATTCTGAAGGAAATTTAATAGGCGCTAATAATGAACAAGGAATTTTAATTCTACCGTCTTTTTATGATAACTTAACTACAGGTCAAAAATATAGATTTAAAGCAACTGTTAATGATAAAGCTGGCAATATTGACTTTGTTTATACACCACCTTTTGAATTTGATAATGAAATATCTTTAGATAAAGTAGAATATAGTTGGGGTAATATTTTCGACTTAGGTGATCAAGAATCAACAGATCCACATAATATAACATTTACTACAAGTGGAAGCAGTGAACAAGAAACAATGGAAATTAAAATATATAATGTAAGAGATTTATCCACAGTAATATTAGAAGATAATAAAAAGATAGAGTATAATAAAGTAATATTTGATTTATCTGATTTTTTTATACTTCAACCCCCCAATGATCCTACCGAAAATTCAGAAACATACAGAATATTTGTTAAGTTCCAAGACAAAGCAGGTAATGAATGGAATAATGATTTTAATGTTGCTGGATTTTACAATGAGGAGAATCCACGTGCAAGTTACTTATTAGATAATTATAAATATGAATTTACAAAAAATTTAGGTCATCCCTCTATTATTTCCGTAGAATCATCCGGAGTTTTTAATTTTGAAGTTGAAAAAGACGACGAAGAAAAATATCTTACATTTTTTACACATTCAATTCCAAATGGTGAAGAATTAAAAATGATATTAAGTGATGATGAATCTCACACAATGTATGATTATAATAAAGATTATACGGGAGTGATTATAAAAGATAAATATAATGATTTAGGTAGTGCAAAAATTGTAATACCATTTGGTGATTTGGCATCATTAGTTGATGGAAAAACTTATAAAATAGAAGCAAATTCACAAAATACAAATGAAGGCATACCTACCAGCACATTTGAAGAAACATTTATATTTGAAAAAATATGTAATTCAAAAACTGCATTAAATCGATTAAGAACTACAAAATATGCATTGAACGTAGATAGTAGTAATTTTACAACTGTTGGAAGAAGTACTGGTAATAATATTGTATTTAAAAGTGATTCAAATCCTGATGCAAATACATATGAAGAATATAAACTTAGAAGGAAATCAGAAGTTTTACAATATAAAAAAAATAGCACTGGTATGAATACGAATAACCAAAATTATTCACAAATAATGAAAAATAATAATATAAAACAATCCTCAACACAAAATTTATTATTAACAAATTCTAATACACGTAATTTACCAAAGGTAAATAATAAGTTAATAATAAAAAATTCATCTGGTGAAGCTTGTACAAATAATGATTTGAAACCAAAACCAGCTAGAAATAGTGATGTACCATCAAATGATTTATTATATCACGATGAAAGCATCGAATATCACGATAGTCTTTAAATACGTAAATTTGGATTAATACATACATCCATAGAAGGAAATATTTCACCTGACATACATTGATCACTTCTTCTAACTTCAATACAACTTCTGTATCCTTTATTTTCACCTACATAACAAAAATTTCCATCAGTTGTAATTTTTGAATTAGTAACATTTGAATCACTTGCAGTATAGTCATTATTATCTTTATCTACTGTTAAATTAGATTCATTTGTTACATTATTATTTATTTCATTTTGATCTGTATTTTTTTCCATTTCTTCAATTTCTTTTTCTAATTCTTCTTTTTTAATTTCTTTTGATGATTTTGGCATTTCATATTCCTCATTTTCTTCATCTTTATCATCTTCTTCATTATCGGTATTATAACTAGAATTTAAATAATTTGTTACTGATTTTATTAAATTTTTTAACAATTCTTGATTATAATAAAAAAATACAATAACAATTAATACAACAAAAACACCAAAAATTAATGTTCCAAGTAAAATATTTTTAATCATTCCTAATACAGATGTATTACTTTTTAATTTTTCATTTAAAAATTCTTTATTACTACTTTTTAAATCTCTTAAAAACTCTTTACTGTCATTGTTATTATTTTCATTATTTTCATTTTTTTCATTAAAAAAATTAAAGTAATTATTATTTTGTTTTTGGTTATTTTCTTGTTTTTCAATATTTTTAAGTTTTTCTTCTTGCTTAACAGGAGTTGATGAGAACATATTAAAAAAACTATTTTCTTGTTGTCCTACATCTTCTTGTTCTACCACATTGGCTTTATTATTTATTTTATTCAATAAATTTTTTTTATTGTTTTTATTATTTTTATTGTTTTTATTGTTTTTTAATATATTATTTATTCTTTTTGTACTATTATTATTTTCAGTTTCAGTTTTTTTTATACTATCACCAAATAATGAATTAAAATTTAATAAAGAATTATTTTCATTATTAGTTTTATTAGTAATTTTATTACTAGTTTTAGGTGCGATTACATCAGGTGGTTGAGAAAAAATATTACCAAAAATAGAATTTTGTTCTTGTTGTTCTTGTTGTTTAATAATTTCTGTATTATTTGGTTTATTATTTGGTTTATTATTTGATTTATTATTTTTGACTATTACTTCTTCACTTTGTTCAGGCATAGAAAAAACATTACCAAAGATAGAATTTTGATTTAATTCCTGATTTTTTTCAACGTTACCATTTTTTTTATTTTTAAACGATTCAATATTTTGTGGTCCAGAAAAAAAGTTCCCAAATAATGAATTATCTTGTTGTGTTGTATTTTGATTAGTAATAAGTTTATTATTATTTTTTCTTGAATTATTGTTATTATTGTTATTATTTTTTGGTTTGTTATTATTATTTTTTGGCTTATTGTTATTATTTTTTGGTTTGTTATTATTATTTTTTGGCTTGTTATTATTCTTGTTATTATTGTTATAGTTAATCTTTGGTGATGTTTTGACTAAATTATTTGACATTTATATTTATATATTTTTATTTTACTATTAATTATTATCATTATTTTTATTTAACATAAAATTATCTAAAAGTTTTAGTTTTTCAAAAGACATTAATACCTTACTGTTTTTATTTTTAGTTTGTTTAATATTTTCTGGATTCTTTTTATAATTTTGAATAATTTTTTTTAATATATTATTAATTGAATTTCTTGCTATATTATCTAATTCCATAAATCTTTCTTTATTTTTCACTATTGGTTTATCAAAAATTTCTCTAGAATCTTTTTGAATATAAATTGTAATACAAAAAAATAATATATTCAATCTTGATTTTATTTTACCATAAGTTAATTGTACTTTAAAGAAATTTAGTAAAAGTTTTACATAATTATTAACTAAATTATACTTTTTACTTTTATTCATTAAAATTGACCATATTATCCATATGGGATGATGTTTTAAATTTTTAGAATAACTATCTAAATCTAATTCTTCTCTTAATTCACACAACAAAATATTATTATTTTTTTTACATAATAAATAATAATTTATGTAAATATATATCCACTTGTAACACTCAATGTTATTTTTTTCTTCTAAATTATAAATGAACTCATTTAAAATTATATATAACTCTTTTGGATCATTATCTTTAAAAAATGAATTTACATAATTTACATTTGGTGCTTTTAAAAAATTATTCATTTTTTCAAATGAAAAATCTTTAACGTTAATTTTTTTATAATCTAACATATAATTTTTATCTGAATTACATATTAAAATAACAATATCACAAAATAAAAATCTGATATTATTGTTATTTCTTAAATTTATTACTTCATTTTCATTTTTACAATTATTAATAATATCTTTAAAAATATCATATTTTTTATTCAAAAATATAATCAATTTCAAATTAGATATATTCACAATATTTGTCATTATATAAAAAAATATTTCCCATAATAATATGTAATTACAAGAGCACATTATTTCTGACATCCAATATAAACTTTTATCGTAATTATTTTCTGTTAAACATTTTATTAATTCTTTTTTTACTTCTGTATTTTTTATATTATTGAAAGTACATCCTTTAAAATCCTTAAATTCTCTATAATCTTCAATAATTATTTTATTATTCATTTAATTTTTAGAAACAATTATTTTTAATATTTTATACAAAAAAATATAAAATATTAAAAAAATATAATTATTTTATATTATAACTATAAGATGGAAAAACACAATTTATATTTTAAATATTTTAAATCATATGGACTTATATGTAGTTTATTTCTAATCATAATTTTATATTTAATTATATGCTACTTAAAAAATAAAGAAGGTTTTGAATTAATTAATGATAGTTGTGATAATATTACGTGTGATAATATTAATAATAAAATAATATTTATGAGTGGTAATAATACATCATATAATACAATATATGATAAATTTTATACATTTGTATATGATGACATATCATTCAATAATGAGACTTATAATGAACAAGGTAATATTTTAAAAACACTATTAGAACCACATAATTTATTTGTACAAAACATTTTATTAGAAAATATTATGACAGGTCATTTATATGGAACTATAACAAATTTTCCAAGTAAAATAACAGCTACTAATTTAACTAATTCACTTATTATAAAATCTAAAAATAATTATCCTTCATTAAATATTCATAATTATAATTTATTAGATGATAATACTTTCAATACATCACAATTCACTTGTATTACTAATTTTAGCAACAGCTTTTATTATTATAATTTTTCTGAAATTAATAAATATTTCAAAAATATACATAATTTTTTAATTCCAAAAGGATATTTTGTCATTAATTATATTAATGATTTTAATAATTGTAATACATTATACGGATCAGTTAACAAATCAAAAAGATCATACTTATATATGAATTATAATTATAATGTTTTGAATGATAATTATGATGATAATAATATTAAAATTATTGAATCAATTTCATCAAAATTAAAAAAAAATAAAAAAAGAATAAATACACATATTTTGTACAAACACACGAAAGAAAAATTAATTCATTGTGCAAAAAAGAATAATCTAGAACTTGTACAAAATATATATAAATGTAAATATAAAATGAACTATGGAATACTTATTTTTAAAAGAATGTCATAATTATCTTTTATATTTTCCAATTTTTGTAAATGAATCTAATACATAAATAATAAAAATACCTAGAAAACTATATAATAATAATTCCTCTATTTTTTGGTCACTTTTTATATCTTTTTGTTTATCTAATGTGTAAATTATATAATTTATTTTTTGTAATAATTCATCTCTATTATTTAAAGTTAAATTATTACTTACAACATCATTTGTTTTTTCATATGCTAAATTTGTATCTGACACTTTTCTTAAATCATTGGATGGTTTATAATTTGGTTTGTCTGATTTTTGTGTCGAAGTTTCATAATTACTTAAACTATTATATAAATCATTCTCATCATTTTCATTGCTATTATGTATATTTTGTATTAATTGTTTCAAACTATTTACACTCTTTTCTTTTTTTACTGTATTATTTGGTAAAACACTATTATTTTGTATAAAATTGGTCTCATTTGTATTTAATTTTGTTTCATTATTTATGGGAGCAGCGTTCATTACTAATGGTATTGTCATTTAACTTACTAAATGTATATAAATTATTTTTTAATTTATAATTTGCTTCTTAATTATTGAAATTATTTTTTATTTTATCATTTCACAAAAATAATTGATAAAATAAAAAATAATTATTTAAACATCGACAAACTCTACATTATTTGAATATATTACTTTTTCAACATTGCTACAACTTTTATTTAATATATTATTAATAAAATCCTTCATATCTTCTAAAGAATCAAATGATTTTATTTTTTTTTCATAAATGACTTTGAATTTTTTTAATTTATCTAATACATCAATTTTTGATATCACAACATCTGTTGTTCCTGAAATATTTATTGATTTTATTAATTTATCTATATTTAACCAATTTACTTTTCTCATTCTATTTGTAGTTGTTCCATATTCTTTTCCTTCTTTTATAATTAAAAGCAATTCTTCATCATTTAATAATTCTTCTGGAAAATCTGGATCTATACCTGAACGTGTATCATAAATTTTTGATGCTCCATATATTTTTCTAATTAATTTCGGAGAAAATCCTAAACTACAAGCTCCATAAGGTAATGTAGTGCTTGATGTTACATATGGATAATTTCCTTGATTTATATCTAACCAAAAACCTTGTGCACCTTCACACAATACATTACCTGATAATTTGTTATCCCATATATATTTTTTAAAATATTCTATATCTTTTATTTGTTTACCTACTCTACCATATTTATCTCTATAGCACGGTGCTATACCTTGTGCTGTTGTTCCTTGTGACTTATACTTTAATTTATCTTCTTCTATATGTTCATCTGTTATTAAATGTGCATTTTCTGAAATTTTTATTAAATCTGTATTAAAACCATTCTCTTTCAAGTATTCAATCTCTCTATTAAAAGAATTTATGTTTATTACACAATCAGGTCCTATTATAGAAGAAATATTATAAAAAATTCCACAAGGTATTAGATGTGTTTTATATTTTTTTCCGTTAATATATACTGTATGTCCCGCATTACTACCACCAGCCCATCTACATACAAAATTATATTCATTTGTCTTAGCTAATTCAGCTATTATTTTTCCCTTTGCTTCATCTCCCCAATTTAAACCACAACATATATCAACGTAATTTATTTTATTCATTTATTAATATTTATGTTAATCAAATTATTTTTAAATTATTTTATTGTTACGCAAAAATATTAATAAAATAATTTAAAAATAATTATATTTAATTATTCACAGTATGTCTGTAAAATTAGAAGGCGAAACTATTGGTATTGATTTGGGCACAACTTATAGTTGTGTAGGTGTTTGGCAAAATGATAAAGTTGAAATTATTGCAAATGATCAAGGTAATAGAACTACTCCATCATGGGTTGCATTTAATGATTCTGAAAAACTTGTTGGCGAATCTGCAAAAAATCAAGTTAGTATGAATCCTAATAATACTATATATGATGTTAAACGATTAATGGGTTATAAATTTTCTGATCCTACTTTACAAAAAGAATTAAAAAATTTACATTACAAAGTTTCATCAAATAATAATGATTTACCTATTATAAATGTTGAATATAAGAATGAAAATAAACAATTTACACCTCAAGAAATTAGTGCATTTATTTTAGAAAAAATGAAAAAAATTGGCGAAGCTTATCTTGGTAAAGAAGTTAAAAATGCAGTTGTTACTGTTCCTGCTTATTTTAATGATGCACAACGTCAAGCTACTAAAGATGCAGGTGTTATTGCAGGTTTAAATGTTCTCCGTATCATTAATGAACCTACTGCTGCTGCTATTGCATATGGTTTAGATAAAGGTACTAGCCAAGAACGTAATGTATTAAT
>PBFJ01000012.1 GCA_002718715.1 bacterium | reverse complement strand
TCAAATAGCTAACTTTATTCATAACTACTATTGCTGCACAATTTCAAAAGCATATTCATTATTTTTTTCTAAAAAATTACTAAAAGTTAGAAGTTTAAAGAAAATTTCGGACTTTAAAGAAGAAGAGAGTAAGCAAACACCGATCAAACAAGATCTTTATGAATTAAATAAAAACCAAGAAGAAATTTATAAAAACATAAAAAAATCTAAAAGTTTATATCACTTAATACATGGAATTACAGGCTCTGGTAAAACTGAAATTTATATGCATTTAATTAAGGATGCCTTACATCAAAATCAAGATGTGCTATTTTTAGTTCCTCAACTTAGTTTACTTCCACAAATGAAAAAAAGATTAGAAAAAGCTTTTCCTAATACAAATATACTTGAGCACTCTCACAAAGTTTCTTCAAAAGAGTTCTCAGAAAACTATATAAATTGTAAGGCTTATACTTCAAGTATAACAATTTCATCAAGAAGTGGGCTTTTTCTACCATTTAACAACTTAGGTTTAATCATTATGGATGAAGAACATGATCAAAGTTACAAACAAGATCAAACACCAAAGTATCACGCCAAAAGTATAGTTCAAAACCTAGCTAAACTAAGTAATTCAAAATTAATTCTAGGATCAGCAACTCCAAGTCTAGAAACATTTAAAGCTAGTCAAAACAAAGTTGTAGAAATCCATAAATTAAACAAAAAATTCAAAGACATTAATAAACCAGAAATAACAGTTGTTGATATTTCAAATCACCTTTTAAAAAATCCTAACCACTACTTATCACCCAACCTGATAGCCGCAATCACTGATAGCTTAGATCAAAAAAAACAAGTCTTACTACTCTCAAATAGAAGGGGTTATAGTAACTTTTTAATGTGTTTAGATTGTAAAGAAATTAATGAATGTGAAAACTGCGCAACCAGTTTTACTGTCCATAAAAATAGTCAGTATCAATATTTAAAGTGTCACTACTGCAATAATAGCAAATCAATTCCGATCAAATGTAACAAATGCGGAAGCACCAAATTACAAAGCTTTGGAGCAGGAATCCAAAATCTAGATGAATTATTAAAAGAAGAATTTCCAAAAGCTAGAATCCTTAGAATGGACTCCGACTCAACATCAGCAAAAAACTCCATCAAAGAAATCCATGAAAAATTAGACTCTAACGATTTTGATATCATCCTAGGAACACAAATGGTAGCCCAAGGATTAGATCTGAAAAGACTAAATTTAGTTGGTGTTATATTTGCCGAAGAAAATTTAAATCTTCCAGATTTTAGAACCCACGAAAGATACATTCAACTTTTAAATCAGGTAGTTGGAAGAACCGGAAGGCATACCAAAAACTCAAAGGTAATAATCCAAACCCTAAAACCAGAAAATAAACTTTTTTACCAATTCTTGGACGAAAACCTAAATTCATTTTTAGAAGAAGAACTACATCGTAGAAAAAAATATCATTTTCCGCCCTTTAGTAAATTAACTAAAATTGAATTCAAAGAAAAAGATTTAAATAAATTAAAAATTAAAACCAAAGACTTAGAAAGAAAACTACACCAAAACCGAGTAAAATTTCACTCAGTGACTCCCCTTATATACAGAAAAAACAATCAATTTATCCACCATATATTTTTACAAAATACAAATCCTATAAAATATATCCAAGAATTAATCCTAGATCCAAATTGTATAATTGATAGAGACCCTCAAAGTACACTTTAATACAATCTAGTACCATTAGGAATTTTTTTATCGGTTGTAGACAGTACAACTTCCCCATCTTCCAAAACAAAACCTGTAACTAAAAATTCAGACATAAATGGACCAACTTGTTTAGGTGGAAAATTTGTAACTCCAATAATTTGTTTTCCAATCAACTCTTCTTTAGTATAAAGTTTTGTTACTTGAGCACTAGACTTTCTCGTACCAATTTCTTCTCCAAAATTAACCCATATTTTATAAGAAGGATTCCTTGCTTCTGCAAAATCTTGTACATCAACTATTGTCCCAGCTGTTAATTCGACTTTTGTAAAGTCACTCCAATTTATCAAATTATTGTTCATGATTACTTCTTAAAAAAGTAAAAATAGCCGCAGGATTATAATCACCCTTAACTATACTTTCCCTTACTAAATTATTAAATTGAGCTTTTTTATCTGTATCAAAATTACTAACAGTTAAATAATCCTGAGCATAAAACCTTAATTTATTTTCAGAAGTATCAAAAGATCGTGGAACTAACAAATCAGTAATATCCCTATTAGCATAATTTAAAATTTGATATATCTCCTGCTTAGAACTAATTCTTTGTTCTATTTTTTTAAATTCAAGAGAAAGAGCTCTCAAAGAATCAATAACATTACTAATATCAACAGATTCATTTATTTGATTTAAGAAAAATTCAACTGAAAAATATGATTTCAGAAAAAGCTTTAATTGACTTTTACTCTCTACAAAACTTGAATCTAAAATCAAATATTCATTTATATTCATAAAATTATCTAAATTTTCAGATTGAAGTGGAGAATTTTTAAATTTAACAATCAATTCATAAATTTCACCCTTAAAATTTTCTTCATCCAATAAAGTTAAAAAATAATTAATAGCTGAAAAATAATCTTTAAGAAAATAAACAGTATCACCTTTATTTAAACATGATAAAATATCTAATTCTTGAGAAGATATTTCTTTTTCTAATTCCTCAACTTGATTTAACATATCCTGAAATTCAGATAACATAATCTTTTGATTTTCATCTAAATTTGATAATCCATACACCAGAAAATCAACAAAACTTAATTTTATACGTCTTTGTAAGCTCTCCATAATTACATTTAAATTAATATATATTTAAAGTAAAAAACAGAAAAACACAAGTCAAAATCACATATATATATCTTCTACCTCACGCAAGAACTTAACAAAACTATCATTTTCTGAAATAAAAATTAAAATTTCATTTGAGACATGTTTTAAAACAGATTCTGGAGTTAAAATTTGAAAAAACAATACAATAAAAACAAAAACAATTAAATGAAAAACAACAAAAGAAAATTTATTAAAACTCTTAGATACATCTCTAGTATCAATTTTAAACAAAGTGAAAACATATAGAATTGACACAATCAAAAACAAGAAATAATAAGGAAAAAAATAAGAACTCGAAAGATCAAGTAATAAAGAAGAAAAATGATATAAAAAACCAACAACACAAATTTTTTGCAAATATTCTTTATAAGATGTTAAAAGTTTTAACTCAAAACGCATTCTAGCAAAATTTACAAAAACAAATAACATTATTGAAACAATAGGGCAAAGATACAAAATTTCCATAATCATAAATATTAATCTGCAAATTGAACTACGGAATTCTTAAATTCTAAATACAACTCCTTATATTCTTCATAAATTTTATAATCTGGATAAGTAACTCCAAATACTACTCTTAACTCAGAATCACGATTTTCCAATCCAACTTGAGAACGTTGATCAACTATAGATCTTAAAACTCCAGTATTTTTATTTTGATAAGTATAATAAGTATAAAGTCTATGAGTGCCTGATAAGTCAGTACTATCTTTTGGTAATTTCTTTTCTTCTTTTGAAACTAAAACTTCATCAATACGTTGATCTAAATATTCGTGATACCTACTCCACATAGGTGCATAAACAAAAAATTCAACATCAGTCTCAGCCTTATCCGTAACCAAAGTAACATAATTATTAGAAGATCTATTTAAATCAACTTTAAAACCTTGGGGTATATCAACTTTAAAATAATAACCTGAATAATACTCATCAGTCTTTAAGCTTTTTTTAGAAGAGACTTCTGAGGTCTCTTTTTCAAAAGATTCGACTTCGATACTTTCATCCTGATAGCTTGGTATAGAATCAAGTAAAACATCCTTCTCTAAAGAAAGATCATTCTTTTTATCTTCAATCTCAACATCTGATTTTAAATCAACAGAATTTTCAGGGAAAAATCTTTCAAACACTGAAACATGAAAAAAGGAATTTATTAATAAACTAAAAAAAATTAAAACAGAAATTAAATTACAAATTAAAGAAAATTTATCTTTAGATTTAAATCTTAAATTTAACCATTTAAAAGAAATTAAAGTTAAAGATAAATAAACAATCAAACCAAAAAATACATAATAACTATTTGAAGGCTTTAAGTAATCAAAAATACCATAAAAAATAAAACCCATAATTGAAAAAATCAAAAAAGAATCTGATATTGATATTTTATAATTCTTATTCAACTTTGAACAAACAAAAAGAAATATTGAACTTAAAATAACAGCATATAAAATTGTACCAAGAAAAATTTGATAAAACATAAAAAAAATTAAGAAACCTCAATAAAATTATAACAAAAAAAAAACTAATCATCCAAAGCATAACAACTTAAAAATTTGCAAAACATTAAAATAAATTTTAAACTAAAAAAAAAGTAATTTTAAATATGCAATCTCTAATAACTGGAATTAAACCAACCGGAAAAATTCATCTAGGAAATTACTTTGGAGCCTTTAAACCAGCTTTTGAATTTCAAAAAGATTATCAAAGCTACATTTTTTTAGCTAATCTACACGCTTTAAACCAAGTACAAAATGGTAAAGAATTAAAAGAAACCAGTTTTGATTTATGTGCAAACTTAATATCTCTTGGTTTAGACACAGAAAATTCCCACTTTTTCTTACAAAGTGATGTTCCAGAACACGCAGAATTATGTTGGATCCTTTCTACAATCTGCTCATTTGGAGTACTAGAAAGAGCCCATGCCTGGAAAGACTTTAAAAATAAAGGATTAAAAGATCCAAAACTCGGACTTTTTTCATACCCAGTCTTAATGGCTGCTGACATCCTTTTATACAACGTAGACATTGTCCCAGTTGGAAAAGATCAAAAACAACATGTAGAAATAGCAAGAGACTTAGCTCACAAATTCAATGGAATCTATGGTGATACTTTTATTTTACCAACACCAGTAATTCAAAAAGAGGTTGAAACAATAACTGGTATCGATGGTCAAAAAATGAGTAAATCATACAACAATATTATTGCAATTTTTGAAGACGAAAACCTTGTCAAAAAATCAATTATGAAAATCCAAACCGACAGCCTGCCGGTAGACGCAGTTAAAGATCCAAACACATGCAATATTTTTCAAATCTATAAACACATGGCTAACACGCAAGAATTAGCAAATTTTAAAGATAAATATTTAGCTGGAGGGCTTTCCTACGGAGAAGCTAAAAATACACTTTTTGATAAATTTATGATCTACTTCAAAGAAGCTCGCGAAAAGAAGATAAAACTAATTGAAAAACCAGAGCAAATACATGAAGTTTTAGAAAAAGGTAAACTACAAGCTAAAAAAAGAGCTCAAACCACCCTTAATTTAGTAAAAGAAAAAACTGGACTAACCCTGTAAGAAATGAACACAAAATATATATTTATAACTGGAGGAGTTTGCTCATCACTGGGCAAAGGTATAACCACCTCCAGTATTGGAGCTATTTTAAAAAGCGCCGGATTAAAAGTATTCGTAATGAAACTTGATCCATACCTAAACGTAGACCCTGGCACAATGAGCCCGTATCAACACGGAGAAGTCTTTGTAACAGACGATGGAGCAGAAACCGACTTAGACCTTGGTCACTACGAAAGATTTATAGACGAGCCACTTTCTAAAGAATCATCAATTACCTCAGGTAAACTTTACTCCGAAGTAATTGAAAATGAACGCCAAGGAGTCTATCTAGGCGGAACCATCCAAATTATTCCTCATGTAACAGATTTAATTAAAGAAAAAATAATCTTTGCTGGAAAAAAACACAATGCCGATATTGTTTTAGTTGAATTAGGTGGAACAGTTGGAGATATAGAAGGTCCACACTATTTAGAAGCAATCCGACAAATGAGAAACCAACTTGGAATTCAAAACACTCTTTTTATTCACGTTACTTTACTACCTTTCCTGCAAGCCTCTAAAGAATTAAAAACCAAACCAACTCAAGCTTCAATTCGTGAACTTCGAAGTATTGGAATCCAACCAGATTTTATTTTCTGTAGAGCTGATATGGATATTGAACAATCTTTACTACGAAAAATATCAATGTTTTGTGATGTAAAAGAAGAAAATGTAATTCCCCTACCAACACTAAATTCAATCTACGAAGTCCCAAGACACCTAGAAAATTTTGAACTAGCAGAAAAAATCGCTGAACAATTTAAACTGCCAAACCTACAAACTAAACTTTTAGATTGGGATCAATTTACAAAAAAAATAAAAAATCTTAAAAAAGAAATCAACATTGGAATAGTTGGTAAATATATAGAACTCGAAGATGCATATTTAAGTCTTAGCGAATCAATTAAAATTGCTGGAATCCATCAAGATACCAAAACCAACATTCAATGGATCGACGCTGAGTTAATCGAAAAAAACGATAAAAAAGAACAAGAAAAACTTAGCAGTTGCCACGCTGTGGTTGTTGCAGGAGGTTTTGGAGAACGTGGAACCGAAGGAAAAATCAAAGCTCTAAATTATTGCCGAACAAACAAAATTCCCTTACTTGGAATTTGTCTGGGAATGCAACTAATGGCAATTGAGTACCTAAGAGAATTAACCAAAAATCCAAATTTAACATCTGAAGAATTCGATGAAAGTCGCAATCAAAACAAACAGAACTACGTAGTTCATTTCTTGCCAGGACAAAACATAAACAGAAAAAAAGGTGGAACCCTAAGACTTGGTTCCTACGAATGCAAGCTTAAAAATGATTCAATTGTTCACAAAGCTTATCGAAAGGATCTAATCAACGAACGTCACAGACACAGATACGAATTTAATTCAGATTTCAAAAAACACTTTGAAAATTCAGAAATGATAATCTCAGGAATTAACCCTGAAAGTCAGTTAGTTGAAATAATTGAAGCAAAAGATCATCCTTTTTACGTTGGTTGTCAATACCATCCAGAGTTTTTATCTAGACCTCTTAAACCTCATCCGTTATTTGAAGCTCTAATCAAAAATTGCTCCTTTTAAAATAGCTAGAGTTAAATCCGCACCCTCTAAATCAGCCCCTTCTAAATCAGCCCCCTCTAAATTAGCTCCCTCTAAATTAGCTCCCTCTAAATTTGCTCCAGTTAAATCTGCTCCCTCTAAATTTGCTCCAGTTAAATCTGCTCTTTCTAAATTTGCTTCCATTAAATAAGCTTTAATTAGATCTGCTTCGTATAAATCAGCTCCGCTCAAATTAGCTCCAGTTAAATTAGCTCCAGTTAAATTAGCTCCAGTTAAATCAGCTCCGCTTAAATTTGCTCCTCTTAAATCAGCGCCACTTAAATCAGCTCCAGTCAAATCAGTTCCAGATAAATTAGCGCCTTCTAAATTGGCTCCAGTCAAATCTACTGCAATTAAATTAGCTCCAGTTAAATCAGTTAGTTCTAAATCAGCTCCTTGTAAATTAGCTCCAGTCAAATCAGCTCTTTTTAAATTTGCTCGACTTAAATCAGCTCCTTCTAAATCAGCTCCCTGTAAATCAACTGCCCAATCAGTTCCGTTTAAAATAATTCCTTCTAAAATAACTCCTTCAAAATCAACTGCCCAATCAGGTAGGTTTAAAATAACTCCTTCTAAAATAACTCCCTTTAAAATAGCCCCATGTAAATTTGCTCGACTTAAAACAGCTCCTTTTAAATTAGCTCCAGTTAAATCAGCTCCCCTTAAATTAACTCCAGTCAAATCTACTCCGCTTAAATTGGCTCCAGTCAAATCAGTTCCAGCTAAATTAGCGCCTTCTAAATCAGCACCTTCTAAATTAGCTCCTTTTAAATCAGAGCCTTCTAAATTAACTTGCTTTAAATTTACACAGCTTAAATCTGCCTCTTCTAAATTAGCTTGCTTTAAATTTACATTACTTAAATCAACTCCCTTTAAAATAGCTCCAGTTAAATTTGATCCTTCTAAATTGGCTCCTTGTAAATTAGCCCGTGTTAAATCAGCTCCTTCTAAATTAGCTTGCTTTAAATTTACATTGCTTAAATCTGCCATTCTTAAATCTGATGTACTTAAATCTACTCCGCTTAAATTAAGTCGTGTTAAATCTAAATTACTTAAATCAGCTCCCTTTAAATTTACATTACTTAAATATCCATCGTATTTATGATTAGCGTTTTTAACAAAAGATATATTCATCCTCATGAATGGAACAATTCGCATTTCAGATTCTGAAAAATAAGGGGTAATATTTTTAAATTTCACATCCAAAGCACAAAATTCAACATAACTCGTACATAATCCTAAAGTAGAATCAGTAAAATCACACTTTATTAAGACAGTTGATTCGGTTAGAAAAAATTGATATGCAGAAATACCTAGTAAATCACAAGATATAAATTTACCAAAAGTTACATCATCAAAACACGCAAATTCAAAATTACAATTCTTAAAAGTTACATTAGATAAATCAAGTCCAGCTAAATTACAATTCGAAAAATTACAATTAATAAAAGTTGTTTCATCTTCAAAATTTAGATTACTTAAATCTTTATTTGAAAAATCTCTATCATCTATTTCACAACCTTGATTCAATAATAATTCAATTTCAACCGAAATATCATCTTGAATTTCGCTTTGATTAGTATTCAAATTAGATTCAATTATATTTGGATTATCCATTTTTTATAATTAAGCTTTGATATACCCTACAATTTTACTGTAAAATGTCAAGTTTTTTACAAAACGCAAAACCAGCATTGAATAAAATATATATTTATTAGCATAAACACTAAACACTCTTTATTTGAATATCCTAATAAATAATGTAAGCAATTTGACAAAGTTAACTAGGTAAAGTATTTTTCAAAAAAATATAACCAAAACATATGTACTTTTGGAACATTAAAAAATTAAAACAAGATACAAAAGAAAATAAACTTACAGAAAAAGACTACTTTAATTATTTTTTTGGAACTACAACAATTGGATCTATTGCAATATTTCTAATGACTGTATTTCCAGCTGGATTAGAAAATGTAATAATAACAAATGAATTAATTGTTTTAATAATTACAATCCTTGGAACATATTACACATATAAATGTAACAAAGGCGAAAAAGGTAAAAATTTTCTAGGAAAATTTACTAGCATAAGCTTTGTATGTTTAATTAAGTATATTGCAATTGTTACAACAATTGAAATCTTTGTCGAATTACATGTATTTACAAACTATCTACCAACAATATTATACGGAATTTACTACCTCTACGTTGGAAAACACTTAAAAGAACTAGCAGATTATTAATTCAAAATAACAAAAGCTCTAATTGGGGACCCGTCCCCTTTTTTTATTTTCAATGGAACACCAAAAAAAGTAAAAACTTGACCTTTTGGTATCGCTTCAACATTTATTAAATCAGTAAAAGTTATCACGCCAGATCCTAAAAGTTTTCTTTCAACCTCAACAGGAAAATCAACTTTAGTAGAAACTGCAACGAACTTAGAATTTAAATTTAAAATTTTATCCACTAAGTCTAAATCAAAATCACCTGAATCAAAAAGCAGACCAAGACCTTCCGGAATTTTATCACCAACCGACAATCTAACTGCATCACCAATAAACCTATCTAATTTTAAATCAGATAACGTTTCTGCATCAGAATGCATATGAATAGGAGCATCAACATGTGTTCCAGTATGAGATCCAAAAGACAACGACTTTAAATTCCAACCATCTTGATCAATAAAATGAAGATCCTCTATCTTAACCTTAGGATCACTATCATAAACCGGCATTGAGTCATAAATCTCCTGAGATAAATCTATTATTTTCATTAATACTTAGTTAACAAAAAAAGAATAACACAAGTATCAAAAATTGACAAAAACAAAAAATAAGTATAAAATGTTATCAAATTAATCAAACAGATGTTTAGTTCTACATTTCTAAAAGATCGAAAGTCAGAAACAATGCTACAATACATTGGTAGAGCTTTGCGTCTTGCATTTACTGCTAGCTAAATCAATAGCGATTTAGCATTAGACATATCGCTATCAAAACTGAATAAAAATAATTATTTAACTTTTTAGCTATGTTAACAGTAAAAAACTTAACAATTCAAATAAACAAACAAACTCTTTTTAAAGATTTTAATTTATCCCTAGACTCCAAATCCAAAAAAAAGATAGCTCTACTTGGGAAAAACGGATCCGGTAAATCCTGCTTAGTGAAATCTATTACAGGAGAATTTGAAAATTTCAGCGGACAAATCAATATTCAAAATGAAACCATTTGTTATTTCAAACAAGAATATAATTTCAGCAACCATCAATTAGTAGGAGAATATTTGGAGAATTTACTTGAATACGATTACGAATACTACAAAATAGAACAAATTTTAGAGACTTTAAAACTAAACGAAGAGATTACTTTAAAAACATTCTCAGAACTTTCCGAGGGGCAAAAAATTAAAATCAGACTCGGCGAAATTCTCCTCCAAGAACCAAGCATATTAATCTTGGATGAACCAACCAATCATTTAGATCAAGAATCAATCGATTTCTATGAAAATTTCATTCAAGAATTTCCAGGCTCAATTTTATTGATTACACACAACACTCAATTATTAAGAAATTGCATCAATAAAATTTATGAGATCAATAATCAAACTCAAAACATAGATTTCTACGATGGAAATTTTGATTATTGGTGGAATCAAAGAACTCATAGAATTCAAACTCAAAAAAAAGATTTGAAACAACTTCAAAAACAAAAGAAAGAAATTCAAAACTGGCTAAAAGCCAACGAATTTCACCCAAAATACAGATTTTCAAGTTATGTTGGGGCACAAAAAAAACAATTAGAAAAACTAAATATAGAAATTTCAAATATTCAAATCATCAAAGACACTGATCTTAAAATATCAAGCAGAGATAACTTAAAAGAAAAATCTAAACTTCTCTACCAAGAAATTTTTAAAGAGCAAAAAATTCAAATTCGTAAAAATCAAATCACTCAGATCAAAGGTCCAAACGGAATAGGAAAAACATATTTATTAAATCAAATATTTCAAGAATTTACATCCAACAAAGATCTACTAAAAGAAGGCTACAAAATAGGAATCTTAGAACAAATATCAAGCTTTAAAGAAGACTCAAAATTAGATAAATATTTAAATTCAAATCACTTACTTGAAAAACAAAAAACCTACCAATTAATAGATCAATTAGATTTAAAAAGATTATTAAAAAATAAACTAAGTGAATTAAGTGGAGGAGAAAAAAAGAGAATTAAACTCCTTGAACTAATTGCCTCAAATCCGAATATTATATTATTAGACGAACCCACAAATCATTTAGATATTTATTCACAAATTTCTTTAATAGAATGGATCAACAATCACAATAAAACAGTTATCTATGTAAGCCACGACAAAAACTTCTACAACTACATCCAAAACGATCATGAAATAAACTTATAAAAAAGGAGCAATTAAGCTCCTTTTTACTATAAAATTTCCAATTTAAAATCACCAGCCTTAGCATCAATCTTACACCTCCCCCCAATAGGAAAAGTAAACATAGGATTTGTGTGACCAAAATCAAGATTATAAATAATAGGAATATTTAAATCCTTAAATTTTTTAGCAAAAATGTATTCAAGTTCTTCAAAAGTAGTTTTTGACTGACTTTGCATTCTACCAAAAACAATAGCTTTAATAGACTTAGCATTAGGCTGCTGCAATAGAGATGAAAAATTTCTGTCTAAAACCCACTTAAAAACATCTTCGAAACATCCATCCTCCTCTAAAAACAAAATTTTATCCTTTAAATTAGGATAATATGCAGTCCCCTGCAATAATTGTAAAGTACACATATTACCTCCAACAATTTCGCCCTCAGCTTTACCCTCTCTAAAAATCTTAGGACCACTATTTTTTATAAAATTACGATTTTCTTGATCTTTTTTCCATCTATCCTCCGACCAAAATTTCGAAGGAAAAACTTCAAAACTTTTATCATCCACAAGCATCTTTATAAAGTAATTCAAGGTATATTCAAATCCATCAATCATAGCAAAAGAACCAAAATTAGGTCCAGAATAAGTAACAAGACCAGTTTTAGCATAAATTGCATTACTTAACGCAGTAATATCAGAGTAACCACAAAATATCTTTGGATTCTTTTTAATCAAATCGTAATCCAAAAGCTCAAGTAACTCATTAGAGGGAAACCCACCTCTTACGGCTATTATAGCTTTTACATCTTTATCAGAAAAAGCTTGATTTAAATCCTCTGCTCTTTTAATTGGATCGGAAGTATTTAGAAGATCATGTTCATAGAAATTTTTAGAAAAAGAAATCTTAAAACCCAAACTCTCCAACTTTTCTTTAGCCAAAGTTATAAATTTTTGATCAACAGTTTTTGCACTACAACTAGGAGCAATTATTCTTATCTCATCTCCTTTTTTTAATTTTTCAGGAATCATAAATTAAATTAACTTTTCTAAATTATAATCAATTAATTTAAAAACAAAAACATCTTTAAAAGATTCCAGCAACGAAAAAACAATCCTAAAAAACGAATAAAAATGTTAATATATTAAAAAATGCAAAATTTTGATTACAAAATCCTCAATAGCAAAAAAATTGAATTATACGGAAGCATTCAAGCAAAAAACGAGCAAGAAGCTAAAGATAAACTATTAAATTTAGGTTATGAAATTTTAGAATTAAAAGCTAAAGATCAAAAAAAACAAAAGGAAAATAAAAATTTAGCAAATTTTAAATTTGAAGGTTACCAAAATTCTAAATTTATAGATGGGAACATTCAAGCTAGTAGCTTCAACCAAGCCTTAACAGAGTTAACTCAACAATATCAAATACAAATCGAAAAATTAGCACATGAAAACGCTAGCCAAAAAGAGTTCAACGAAAGCAAGCTTAAAATAAATAATTTTCTAAAAAGATTAGACTTCCATTCAAAAAAAGATAATATCCAAAAATCAAACAACTTAGAAGAAATTTATATTTTTATAGAATCTCTTACTGATGACTTTAAGCACTACTTTACAGAAAACGGAGTTCTTGAAATAAAAAATTTACAAAAGCAGTATATACAAATAAAAAATTCAAATAATAAAGCTCAAAAAGTCAGAATATTGAAGTCAATTTTCAAATGCTTACTAAACGACAAAATATATAAAAAATCAGCATCTTCATCCGGACTAAAATACATATTTAAAGAAACTATAAATATATTTCATAAAATTAGTTTGAAAAATGGAATCAGTTTAAATATTGATAAAATTAATATTCTACTCTCTACAAGTTCACAGATACTAAGAGAAACTATTTTAAGTGAATTTATAAACATAGAGAACAAATATCTTAAAAATTTTAACTTTAAAGAAATCAGTCAAGACATTAAAAGTATTGGATTAATTGGTACATTAATTTTTTTTACGGCAATTTTTTTAGTAAATTTAAAAATTATAAACATTCAAATACCTTCAATTTGGTACAAAGTTGGAATTTTATTCTTTTCAGTGTATTCTAGCAATAACTTATACAATTTATTATCTAAATTTAATAAGAAAATTTATCTCATTTTGAGTTTGAATATTATAAATATATTTCTATTAATTAAAATTTAAATGTTTCCAACTATCTTCCATATTGGATTTCTAAAAATATCAACTCTCTCACTTTTTTCAATCGCATCATTAATAACATTTTTTTTATGCTTAATATATTTAATCAAAAAAAGTAGATTAAGAATTCAATTTCTTGCAAGCTCATACAAAGGGATGGTTCTTTGGGGATTAATAATTGGAAGACTATTTGAAGTGCTAGCAAATTTAAATTTTTACTGGTACGAAATATCATTTTCTTCACTTTATAAAAGTATAGCTATTTGGCAAAACGCAGAAATCTCACTTTTTGGATTTAGCATAGGATTCATTCTTTACTTCCTAAGACAAATTTATTATAAACAAGAAAACTTAAGAAAATGGGCAGACATATTTATAATTGCAACATTTCTTAGTCTTAGCATTTACTGCATGGGAACTCTATTTGCAGGAATCAACTATGGAAGAGTTACAGAATCATTTATTGGAATTACATTCAACAACCCACTAGTAAAATACACGCTACCAATTTATCCAACACAAATATTTGCCAGTTTTTACAATTTATTTCTTGCAGGTTATTGTTACCACCAATATACAAAAACAAAACATAAACTAGATGGATATCTTTTTCTACAAGGAACCTTCCTGTTTTCAATATTTAGATTCACTGAAAGCTTATTTAGAGGGGACGACATTTTGACAATCTGGATTTTAAGATACCCAACCATCTTAAGCTTCATTGGTCTCTACCTTGGGTTCAAAGCACTAACAAGGTATGAGAAAAAATTTATAAAATAAAAAAAAAGAGCAATTACTTGCTCTTTTTAAAAATAATTTTCACTAAGATACTTTTAATATCTTATAAGACATTTCTCCACCTGGAGCCTTAAATTCAACTGTATCACCTTTTTTCTTTCCTATCATTGATTTACCTAATGGAGACTCATTTGAAATTTTATTATCAAAAACATTCGCTTCCATTGAACCTACAATTTCATACTCAACTTTATCTTTCTCTTTTAAATCTTCTAGAGAAACTTTACATCCAACTTGAACAGTATTATCACCAGCGACTTTTTCTACAACTTGAGCATTTTTAATTTGAGATTCTAGTTGCAAAATTTTACCCTCTAATGCAGCCTGTTCATCTTTTGCATCATGATATTCAGCATTTTCACTCAAATCACCAAATTTTAAAGCCTCTGCAATTTTATCTGCAACCTCTCTTCTTCTTGTTGTTTTTAAAACTTCTAAATCTTGTTTTAATTTTTCTAACCCTTCAAGAGTTACTATGAATTTTTTTGACATTTATAAAAATTAAATATTACGTATTTTAGAGCTTTTTGGATGCTCTCTTAATTTCTGAAGTACTTTAGCTTCAATCTGACGAATTCTTTCACGAGTAACATTAAACTTCTTACCAACCTCTTCTAATGTTAAAGCTATTCCATCCTTTAGACCAAATCTAAGTTCAATAATCATTCTTTCTCTATCAGTAAGATATTGTAAAATTTCATGAATTTTTTCTTTAATCAAGTTTCTATTAGTAACTTCAGATGGAGATAAACTTTCATCATCTGGAATAAAATCAGCAAGCTTAGAATCTTCTTCAGAACCAACTGGAGACTCTAAAGATACTATCTCTTGAGAAATTTTCATAATATGACGCACCTTCTTAACATCTAAGTCCATTTCAGCAGCTAGTTCTTCAACAAGCGGTTCACGACCTAACTCTTGAACTAGTCTTCTTTGAGTATGAGTTAATTTATTAATCGTTTCAACCATATGAACTGGAATTCTAATAGTACGAGCTTGATCAGCAATAGCTCTTGTTATAGCTTGTCTTATCCACCAAGTAGCATATGTAGAGAACTTAAAACCTCTATCGGGATCAAATTTTTCAACCGCTCTAAATAAACCAAGATTACCTTCTTGAATCAAATCAGAAAAACTCAAACCTCTACCTATATATTTTTTAGCAATCGAAACTACTAAACGTAAATTAGCAGTTGCTAACTTTCCTTTTGCTTCTTGATCTCCTTGTCTAATTCTTTGAGCTAGATCAATTTCATCTTTACCAGACAACAAATCAACTTGTCCAATTTCACACAAATACATCCTAATAGAATCATTTGAAATATCCGACAAGTTAACTTTCATTACTTCTTTTTCTTTGGTTTCAGTCTCTTTAAGATCATCATCAGAAGGTTCGGAAGAAGAATCTAATTTAGCTTGAACTGACTTGATTAAAGCTTCATCCTTCTTAGCAGTTTTAGCCTTCTTCTTATCTTTTGCTTGAGAATCAGTTGATAAATTTTTCAGTTGCATTTTTTGCAATTTTTTTCTAGAGACAACATCTACCCCTAAATCAAAAAACATTTCGTATACCTGATCCATTAGATCCAAGTTATCTAGATTATCTCCAAAAGCTACTTGTACTTCTTGCTCAGTTACAAAATTTTGTTGCTTACCTTTTTTAATCAATGCTTGAATTTCTTTTGGCAAATCTTTTATTTTCTCATCTAAATTGTGAGTTATAAATTTGCGTAATTTAGCCATTTTTAAATTGTTTTAAAACAAGCCTATTATATGCAAAAATATATCAATTTGGCAACCAAAAATTCTACTTTTTCATAAGATTTTGTAATTCTTTTAATAATTCCAAATTATTTTTATTGTCATTCCTTGAAAGCTGTCTTTGTATCTCAGCAATTCGCTGTTTCTTATACTGAGAAGAAATCCTTGAAAAACACTTTTCTATTTCAACTCTTAAATCCAATTTTTCAAAATTTAAACCTTTTAATTCCAACTCCATTAATTTAACATCTAAAAATTTCAAATTAATCTTAAATAAATCAAATTCATTAGTCTTAAGAAGATTAAAAAATTCAATTTCCTTTAAATAATTAAAATTATCTAAAATTAGAGATTTATATTCTTGTAAATTATCAATATCAGAATAAACAAGTAAAGCTAAATAATCACCTATTTTCAAATCAAATTTTGCTGATTTCACAGTGTCAACTTCTACCTTTTGATTTTTCCGAAAGGAACTATACTTAGAAAGCAACTTTTGTTTTGGTAAATCCAATAAATCAGCAATTTCTCTTATCCATATTTCAGAAATAATTTCATCAGAAAGAATAAATAAAATTTTAAAAACTGACTCTAAAAAATCCTGTAAAGACTTTGTATTATTCTGTGTAATTTTCTTTTCAGGCAAATAAAGAGCTTGATAAAATGAAATTAAGTTCAAAGGATTACGCATCGATTCAACAAAAACACTCGGATCTTCATTAAAACAATCTGCAGGATCCTTAAACTCACCAAGATTCATTATATAAATTTGATCTGTAAATTTAGCAATAATTTCGGAAGTATTCGCAATCGCCCTTTTCCCTGCCTTATCATTATCTAAACAAAAAACAAATCTCTCTGCAAACCTAGATAACAACTTAACCTGATTCTCAGTTAAAGCAGTACCACATACCGCTACTGTATTTTTAAATCCATTTTGATAACATGCAATTTGATCAAAATAACCTTCAACTAAAATTACCGTCTTTGTCTCACGAATTCTTTCTTTAGCTTTATCAAAACCATATAAAGTTTGATTTTTCTTATATATAAATGTCTCCGGAGAATTTAAATACTTTGCTTTTTGACTTTCCAATAATTTTCTACCACCAAAAGCAATAACATTTCCTCTAGAATCGCTAATAGGAATCATCAGTCGATCTTTAAATTTACATTCCAAATACCCAGCCTTGTCAGAAAAAGAACCACTATCAATCATCTCCTGTTGAGAAAAACCTTTTTTAGAAAGTAAATCAACATAAACCTTGGAGTCCATATTACAAAGACCTAAATCAAATTCTTTAATCACAGAGTCTTTAATCCCCCTCTGCCTTAAATAATTTAAATTATCTTTAGACTTTGATAATTCCTTTTGAAAAATTTTAGATAAATATTCCTGCAAGTCAAAAACACGATTTTTCTTCTCTATATCTTTTGAAGTTGGCATCTTCATTGTTTCGATATTCACACCTGTTCTCAATGCTAAATCCTTAAGAGCCTCTTGAAAATTACAATTTTCTACTAATTGATAAAAAGTAAAAATATCACCTCCCTGATTGGTAGAAAAACAAAAAGCAATATCTTTCTGGGGCGATACATAAAAACTAGGGGTTTTTTCATTAGTAAAAGGACTTAAGCCTTTAAAATACGCTCCAGCCTTTTTCAACTGAACATAATCAGAAACAAGCTCCACAATACCTAACTTAGATTTAATCTCTTGAACTGGATCTACCATATAAAATTTATTATCAACTTAAGACTAACAAATATACTTTAATAAAAAAAGTTAAATAAAAAATAAAATTTTATTAAACTTTTGACCTTCTCCAAACAATATACATTAAATAAGAAAAAGATACACAAATCACCAACAGACTAATTAACTTTAAATAAGTATTCCAAGCAAATATAGAAATTAATCCTAAACAAATCGAAACTAAAAAATAAATTAAAGTAATTTTTGCTCTAGAAAAATTAAGCTCTAAAAGCTTATGGTGAAAATGATTCCTATCACCAATAAAAGGTAACTTCTTTTTGGAAATTCTATAAAAAATAACAAATAAAGCGTCCAAAATTGGAATTAAAAGCACAATTAATAAAGTAAACAACTTCCCACCTGCTACCATTGAAAAACATGCCAATAAGAATCCATAAAACATCGTTCCTGAATCTCCAACTAGAATTTTGGGGTTTGGTTTTGGAAACTCAAATGCAAAGGCTAAAAAGCAAATTGCAGACATTAAAAAAGTTAAAACAACCAAACTAGATTGATCTATTAAATGCAATTTAGGAACCAAAGATAAAACACCTAAAGTAAAAAAAGCAACACTTGAAACTCCAGATGATAAACCTTCAACTCCATCCAGAAAATTCATTACATTTGTAAGGAAAACAATCCAAAGAACCGAAACCAAAAAACCCAAACCACCAATAGAGACAATTTCAAAATTAAGAGGGTTTGTAAACTGCGTCAACTGTACTCCATTATAGACTACAAAACAAGCTAATAACAACTGAGACATCAATCTAAACAATGGATGTAGATTAAAAAAATCATCCACAAAAGCCATTAAAACAATTAAAAAAGATGCAATATAAATATAATAAAGACCAACTATATCAACTCCATAAAAATAACTAGCTATTAAAAAAATAAAGTATAAAACTAAACCAAAAGAATAAGGTACCGGTTTTCTTTTAAAACCATATTCCTTAGGTTTATCCAATAAATTAAATTTTTTATAAATTTTAAATCCAATATATAAAAAAAGACAGCTTATCAATAAAAAATACATACTAATTAATTAAAAATTTTTGTTTTTTAAAATCAAGTAAATTAACACTATAGTAAACTAAACTATCATTAAAATAAGCAAAAATAAATTCATTATCACTATCCAAGTTGGGAGCAATTCCATATTGCAATTTTTCAAATTCATCTAAAGAAATATCTATAAAATCAGCATCAGGAAAAACTTTTTTTAAATCATAATAAACAATTTCACCTCGTTTAGAATCTAATATATTAAAAGATCCAACAGAAATTCTATCTAATGAGTACATAAAAGCTTCAATATTTAAAAGTCTAGATATATCCCTAACTAAAGATCTAACATAAAAACCTTCTCCACAAGATATCTGTAATTTTAAAACAGGATTTTCAAAAGAAAGTATTTTATATTCATAAAAATCTACTAATTTTGGTTTTAAATTAGTTTCAATTCCTTTTCTAGCCAAATCATAAGCGCGTTTACCATTAATCTTTTTAGCAGAAAAATCAGGAGGCATTTGTTTATAAGATGGAATAATAGAATCCAAATAATTTTCAACCTTCTGAATATCAATCTTTAACTTTTCAAAAGTTAAAGATTCCAAATCAACAAATTCTGCATCAATAGAAGGACTAGATTCACCAAAATAAATCTCTACTTCATAAACCTTAGGAAGTTTAGGAATGAATTCAATCAAAGGAGTTAATCCATTGCTCGCAAAAGGTAAACAACCAGTAGCAAGCGGATCTAAAGTACCCATATGACCTACTTTTTTGGTAGAAAGAGATTTCTTTACATCAGACAAAGCTTTAAAAGAAGAGACACCATAACCTTTATTTATCATCCCTAATTTATGTTGCATATTATATATTTAAAAATTCCTTAACAACATTCATATCAGAATATTTTATTAATTTACCATTTACAGCCATAACCTCTTCCCCTGCTTTTCCTAAAATTACAATTAAGGATTTATCATCTGAAAGCTCAAAAGCTTTTAAAATAGCTTTTTTTCTATCTACCTCAATAAAACATTTATCTTTATTAAAGACACCTTGAGCAATTTGATTTGCAATTTCTAAAGGATCATCATCGTAAGGATCATCTGAAGTTAAAATAATCTTATTTGCATATAAATCAGCAACCCTACCCATTTTAGGTCTTTTATAAACATCTCTACCTCCACCAGTAGCACCAAAAACTACGGTTATATCCTTTTCAAGCTCCACATGAAAAAATTTTAAAATATTTTCCATAGAATCATCACTATGAGCATAATCGAGAACAATCTCAAAACCTTTAGAATTTATATAATCAAATCTACCCTTAACCGGTTTCAAATCTGCCACAACAGATAATATTTTTTCTTGCGAAAAACCTAAGTCTAAAAGTTGAAAATAAATTCCTAATAAATTATTTAAATTCAATTCAGATATAAGTTTTGATTTTATCTTTTTACCGAATAATTCAAATTTAGTAAAACCAACTCCAAAATCTACATCTTTTAAATCCTCTGCCTTTTCTAATGTATTTTTTCCATACACCAAAGCTTTTAAATCTTCAGGTAATAAACTACTACAATTTTCATTACAAAAGAATTTCGATTTAGAATTCTCTAGCACACTTCTTATAATATTAAATTTAACTTCCCAATATTTTATTTTTGAACCATGATACTCAACATGATCTGCCATCAAACTTGTTAAGTTTATTTGTCGAAAATCAATACCCTTCAGTCTTTGTTGAACATAAGCATGAGATGAATATTCAAGTACTATGTATTTCACAGATTCTTTTTTACAATCTTTTAAGAAATTAAAAAAAACATTTATATCAAGAGTTGTCATTTTGGATTTATTTGGATAAAGATTACTATTAATTGCCATATTCACCGTAGAAACCAATGCAACTTTCTCACCTAAAGCCAATAAAGATTGATACATTAAATTAGCACAAGAGGACTTTCCATTAGTACCGGTAAAACCAATAAAAACAAATTCTTCAGTCAAACCATTAAATCTTAATTTTGAAATCAAGTACTTTATATAAAAATACAACTGAAACAAAATTGAATCATGTTTTAAAAATAACTTAATAAATTTTTTAATTTTATTCATACAAAGATCTTATCTGTAATAAATCTAGCTTAATTTGTTTTTGTAAATCTTTCAAGCTCGAAAACTTGATTAATGGTCTTATAAAATCTAAAACTTCAAAATCTAAAATATCTAAATTCAAAGAAAAATCATTAAAGTCTAAAATATGAAACTCTAAAGAAATAATATTATCAACAGACTTTTTAGGACCATAATGCATAGCTGCCAACATTTTTTTTGAATTTATAAAAACATAAGCAGCATAAACACCATAACTAATATCCATATTTAAACTTTCTAAAGAAAGATTAATAGTAGGAAATCCAATTTCTCTACCAAGCTGATTACCCTTTATAACTTTCGCACTATGTATCACTAGAAAAAATCAGATAATTTATAGTTTAAAACACCAGATTTAGATTCTAACTCAACAAGACCATAGCCTTTATTTCCACGTCTTACATACATTAAATTATAACGATCGGTATCCTTGTTTACAAAAACAAAGAAAGTATGATCTAAATCCAACATAGTTTTAAGTGCCTCAAGGGATGACATTGGAATTAAATTAGAGAAAACCTTTCTTTTAGTAATTTTTTTTAACAAATCCTTATCTGATTTTTCTGGAACTTCATAAATTTCTTGCAACATTGGAGCCTTCATCTCAGATTTTTTTAACTTAGCATCTCTTAAGATTCTCTTTCTACCAGCATGTTTAGTTTTATACTTAGAAATCTGTTTAGACAACTTAGACACTAATTTTTTAACCGCAACCTCTAACTTTGAATCAGTACTTTCAGCCCTCATATCTAATCCTGGAATAATTAAAAGAGCAGATAAAACAAATGTATGTTTTAAACTTCCACTTCTTACCGATACCTTAACAGACACAGATTCGTCTGTAACTTTACTACATTGATTTTCCAATGAATTCATCTGCATTTCAATATACTCACGATGATGTTTAGACAAATCAACATGATTAGCAACTATTTGTATTTTCATAAATTTTAGTTAAATCCACTTAATAATTCTTTAAACTTAGCAACCGGATCAGCAGCTTTTGTAATAGCAGAAGCTACTAAAATTCCATCAGCTCCTAAACTTAAAGATTTTTTCACATCCAAAGAAGTCTTAATTCCAGCACCAACTAAAACAGGAATCTCTAAAAAATCTGCCATTTCTTTAATTTCATGAGGATTACTGGATGCAACTGAAATATCACCGCCTATTAAGTCTTTATCTTCAAAACAAATAAAAGTAGGCTCATAAACAGTAAATTTTCTAGCTTCTTGCAATGAATCAACACATAAGAAACTTTGAAGATAATTTCTTTTACAAGCTTCAATGGATTTTATAATTTCATCGTCAGTCAAAAGCTTTTCAGAATGATGAATCAAAGAACCATCACAATCAGCAAGCTTTAAACTTTCAGCAACAATCGACCCTGTAGAAGGTCCAGGCATTCCACCATCAACGTGTTGTGAAATCACAGCACAATCTAACTTTCTTGAATAAGAATCAATCACAACAGGATTTACAGCCAAAATTAAACTCACATGAGATTTTTTAGCAGCCTCATCCAACTTTAAAGCTAAATCAAAACCAGCTTTACCCAAAGTAGATGAATAATTTTTAAAATTAATTAGGAAAATTGGAGTTTTTATCATATATTTTAGACTAGTAATATCATTATATCAGTAAATATTTTTTATGGAAATAATTCTAGTCCATGGAGACAACGAAAGCCAAATCAAGCAAGTTGTACTTCAATGGAAAGAGAACTTCAAAAACAAATTTGAAAATTCTGAAATAGAAAATCACGAAAACTTAAACTTCAAACAAATCTTAAACCTAGGTTTAAAAACAGATATGTTTGCAAGTAAAAAACTACTCATAATAAAAAATTCAATTTCAAACATTGCAAAAGAAGAATTCAAGAAAATCTTTGAAATAGAAAGTCAAGATATATTCTTATTTGTAGAATATTCATCAGTCAGAAAAAACTTAAAAATATTTAAGGAAATCCAAAAAAATCACAAAATATATACATACTTAATTAAAGATTTTGACTTAAAAAAACATATTCAACAAAAATTCAAAGAACAAAATAAAACAATCAACCCATTAAATTTAAATCTACTTGCTACCAAACTACAAAATCAAATCAACAACGCTAGCAATGAAATTCAAAAACTTTGTCTTTTAGACACACAAGAAATTACCAAAAGTGATATAGACCAGCATATAGTTGCAAACTTAGAAACTTCAATTTTCGAGTTAACTAATAATCTATTCCAGAATAAAACAAATTACTTACAAACTCTTAACAATTTAAAAAAAGAAAAAATCGAAGAGATTTACATTATTAACATGCTAATCTGGCAACTTAAAACCCTAAGCCAAATTAAACTTAATGATACCAAAAGTTTAAACCCTTTTGTTGTAAGAAATAATTCTCAAATAGCAAAACAACTTACAATTCAAGATCTACATATAGCACTAAAAAAACTTGTTGAAATAGAATTCAAAATTAAAACAGGTAAAATAAAAACTAGGCAAGAAAGCTACCAATACCTTCAATACCTAGTCTAAAATAAAAATATAAATTTATTTTCTTAGAGTTTTCACTACACCTTTCACAATTTCAGCGTCAACTAATCTACCATCTAGCGTTAAATTTGGATAATCTCCAATAATTTTTGCAGGCTTAGTAAAATCTCGCGCAACAAACGAAGATCTATCAGAATCACCGGAAATATCAAAAAATTGTTTTAAATAATTATTTTGCGTATTTAAACTGTTTAACTCAGGATAAACATATATTCCATCTTCAAAAGTTACCATCATAACTCCTGGAAGATATTTAACATTCTTACCTTTTAATATTGTAGACATCATAGATCTAAAG
>PBFJ01000011.1 GCA_002718715.1 bacterium | reverse complement strand
TTTGCTTCTTTTGGTGTGAAGCCATTTTTAATTAAAATATTTTCATACATAGGATTTGTCAGATTATTCGACAGGTAATTTTGTTTTACAGATGGGGTTTTTCCCTTTTAAAAAGGAAAATCTATTGTTTTTATTATACATCATCTTTACCATGACGTCAAATCATGTGAGGCCTGTAACTTTTAAAAAATATATTATAACAATAAATTATGAATGAAAAAATTTTGGCTCCTAGGCTTGAGCCGTCTATAGAGATTGATGAAATTGAAATCTCAGATTGTAGTCATCTTAATACAGTATGTGTGTATTCTGATGCTTTAGAAATGTTGTCTGATGATAATATTAAAAATGTTCTTGAATTTGCTTCAGAGGTTTGTAGGGATGTGATTGATTCTGTTAAGACTTTGGATCATGCAGAAGAAACAATACCAGTGCTAGAGTCATCTTCTGAGTTGGTAAATTTAGAAGAGGATGTTTTAGAGCGAGAGTATACTCAAGAACAAATTTTAGAGCGAAGGCAAGAATTGTTGCAAAAGCGTAAGCGCTTTGTGCAAATTGTTTTGGATGCTATTTATGTTAGATATCAAACTGAGATAGATGCATTGATAGCTTTGGAGCCAAGGTGGCAATCTTTATTGGACTCTAAGTTTGAGAGAGTACAAAGGTGGGGGACAGCTAGGTTTATAAAACAAATTGTGAGAGATGATAAAAAGTTAACAGAGTTACTAAAAATCAATGTTGATATTGATGGATCTAAAAAAGCTAAAAAACAAATAAAGGACTTGCCTTATATTAAATCTTTTTTGGCTAGGTGTAGGGTTGGTGAGGATCGTTTGATAGGTGGAGGGTATTTAAAAGGTGATGAGAAGGGTGAGATTGTGGCTCGGCGTTTTCAAAAAATTAAAGATGCATTAGAAGATTTTCGAATTGAAGTATTTCAAGATTACAAAATTGTTGATGGTAAAAAAAGAACTTATAAAAAAGGTGTTAATGGCAAAAAGATTTCCTTAAAGAATGAATTAACAAATTTAAATTTAAGAAATGAGATTGTAGAAGCATCCTTAAGTATTTCTGATTTAGAATCTTTTAGAGTTTGGTTGAAAACAAATTTACGTTTAGAGCAAGTATCTGTAAAAAATTCAGATGAAAATATTTTATTCTGTGTTTTTGTATCATCGCTTAGAAAGATAGTTGGAAAAAAAATATTACCCACTAGTATTGATACAATTGAGCTTTATAAGAGATTACTGAATGAAAGGTTTATTTCAAAAACTCTGATTAGTTCGCCTTTTAAAATTTACGCTTTAGATACTACTTTTATTGAGTATAGAGATATCTTATGGGAAAGTTATTTAAATACTTCTGATTTTTTTGCGATTTATCCAAGTTATTACTTTTGGTTAAAAAATGCACCAGAAGCACGAGATTTGAAAAATATTAATTTAGGATATGTTTGGGGGATGATACCATACGATTTTAGAGATAAGTGGAGTTATATTAATTTGCCATTTGAGGATGCTGATAAGTTGCATAATGCTTTTGAGGAAGTTCAAAACAGTTGGAATGGAAATGCAAATGCTAAAGAGCAATTTTTTAGAGACTATCCAAGTTACTATTTTTGGTTAAAAAATGCACAAGAAGCCAAAGATTTGAAAAAGAGTAATTTAGGACAAGTTTGGGGAATGATACCAGATGAGTTTCGTGATCAGTGGAGTAATATTAATTTGCCATTTAAGGATGCTGATAAGTTGTATGTAGAAATTTTAGAAGATTCTAAAACATGGATTAATGGTGATAGCAGAGCTTATTTGCATCACTTTGCTCAAACAAATTTATGTTTTAGTGAATATTGGGGATTGATTCCAACAAGTTTGAGGCAAAAATTTAACTTGGAATATTATCACCCTGGAAAGATTGATTATAATGGTATAAAAGTCTATTCTAAACAGGAGTTTGCAGTGTTGAGAGTTTTTGAGGATGTATTAGATTATCAACCTGAAGTAGGTGTGAATTTTCAAGTTGAGGTTAATTCTAACACGCGGCATACTTTTGATTTCAAAATCGAATACCAGGAAAATGATATTCATGTTACACACTTTTTTGAATGGCACCCTGTGGTCGTAAGTTTTAATGGTGGGCGTAATGATGCAGGTACTTTAGATGAGTATCAAGATATTGTAGAGCTTATAGATGATGATTATTTAACTGATACAGAGTTAAACATCTTAACCCAAGAAGCAGTTGAGAAAGACTATTATAACGAACGTTTGGAATTGCTCACTAATAAAACGTCGAAATTTTTAAGAGTTGATGTATGTTTAACTTGTGCAACTGGTGGCTTAACAAAGAATCTAGAAACATTGCATGGATTTTTGAAACAAGCCAAACCAGATCTTGAGTTAACCTTGGCTCAGTTGACCCTTATGTTTAAGGGGTATTTGAACGATGCGAAGGGTTATGAGGTTGAGTCGGTTAATTAGTTTTGCTAGCACGGTGAATAAGTAATTCTTTCTCAAACTCGCTATTGATTTTTTAAAGCTTGGTGGCGTTTTCCCAGATTAGGCAGTGGACATTTTTAAACATTTGAGAAATTGATTTGGATTCGATTATCATGCCAAATAGTTCGTTGTTACCAAAAGATAAAAATCCAATTTTGTTTTCCCAAAGTAATACTTCTAGGTTTTCTAGTCCCATGCCTGTTGGAAAGTTGATAAGTCTGTGTTCTTGAAAATATTTTTTTTCGTTTTTTTTGATATCAATGTGTTTAGGGTTGTTTACTACTAACATTTTTGTAAAGGAATTTCTGCGAATTCTTTCTGGTATTATTTCTTTATAAATGAATGCAAGAACATCTTTGGGATAAGTTGAGTAATCACTAAATACGTATGTTTCATCATATGCTTGAGAGTATTCAGTTAGGACTTGTTTTAAGCCTTTAGTTCCTTCGTAAAATTTAATTCGAGGTTTTATAGGAGATTTATATGCCATTTCCATTAGGTCTGGAAGAATTTTTTCTGCTCTGAAGACCGAATTTTTAAGTCTTTGAATAATTATACTTGGTGGGGTAACGGTAACATGTTTGATTCCTTTGGTTTTTATTGTAGAAGCGTATCCTTTGTTTTCTAGGCGACTAACTATATCGTAGATTGTTGGTCTTTCGAGGTTAGTTTTTCTTGCAATCATTGACATGGTTGCTTGACCATATTCAAGAATGGAGAGGTATACTTTTGCTTCTTTTGGTGTGAAGCCATTTTTAATTAAAATATTTTCATACATAGGATTTGTCAGATTATTCGACAGGTAATTTTGTTTTACAGATGCGGTTTTAAGCTTTCGTGAAACTCTTTCTATTGCTCTTGTTATACTTGAAATGTAACATATTGTCAATCTATGAAAAATCAATTTTGGTTTTTTAAATAAATATATTTTAATACAAAATTATGAATGAAATTACTTTGGCTCAGGAATTTGAGTCTTGTGAAGCTCTTGAAGACTTAGGTGGTTTTCTGAAAAAAAATACTTTGGCTCGTGAATTTGAGTCTTGTGAAACTCTTAAAGACTTAGGTGGGTTTCTGAAAAAAATTATTACTCATGAAAATACAGATTATCCACAGAGTGATATTCTAGAAATTAGAGCTGATTTTTATAATCAGTGTTCATTACTTCTTGATCCAGAAGAAGCTTATGGGAGGACAATTCTAAATCATGAAATTTCAAATTTAGTTAATTCGAAGAAAATAAAATCCTGTTCTAATTATTTTTCAGTTAATTATTTCTCCAGTAAATCTATGAATATTTTAGATAAGCTATGTTTTGATTCTTATGATAGATTCGATGTTTTCGAAATGTTTGTTTTATTACATGTGTTAAAAAACCTTCATGAAAGATCAATAAAGAAATTTCAAATTGACGATGAATACAGGGATATTCAAGGATGTGAATACACAGATATTCAAGTATATGAATACACAAATATTCAAGCATCTTTGTTGACTGAACAAAATTTAGGCTATAATGCATTACTTACACATAATATGTTTGATGGATTTAATTCTTATACTTTAAACCCTTATGCTATTCGTACTGTTAAAGTTTTGATTAATAAAATTTATTTTTTTATTGATAAATTTGTAAATAATTTTATTGATGAACAGCAATATATTGAAATTAATTTTGATTCATTTTAGAGGTTTGTTAAGACTTAAGTCTTATTTAATGATTTGATTGCGTTTGTATTTTGAATAAGTGCCAATCAGTTTCCTTTTGATTCACAGTTATTAGATCATATTGATAGTTGAGGGTAGATAAAATTTCTTTGATAGGTTCTATTTTAGAAAGGGAAGCCCAAGTTAAATGAACTGTGCCATTTGGATTTAAATAATCTTTACATTTTATTAGGAATTCCTCTACGATTTTTTTTGTTGATATCCCTTCCCATTCATCTTCAGAGATTGGAAGATTAGCTAATATGTGGTCGAATTTTTCATCTATAGATTCGAACAGATTAGATTTTATTAGATTGAAATTTTGCTTATTATGATTTTTTTGTATGTTGATAAGAGTATTATTGATAGCTTCTTGATTAATGTCTGAAAAGACAACCTTTGATGCCTTTTGCTTTAATGCATGAATTCCTAAAATTCCAGTTCCGCAACCTATATCAAGTACAGTAGTATTTTTTACATTAGGAAAGTTATCTAATAATATTGATGTTGAATGTGTGATTTCTGGATTAGGTGAAAAAACATTTTCTTTAATTTCTAAATTTAAATTCTTAATTTGAAGATCGTGATTGATATGATTGAGTAATTGAAACCAAGGTAAATTTTGAACCGCAAACAGTTTCTGATTTATGATAAATTTGTTTTTACCTTTTAAGCTTTCATTGAAATATTCAATTATCTCTTCTTTATGTGAGTTGTATTCATCCACATAATGGTCAAATGATAATCTAAGTTTTTCATATAAATCTTCTGAGTTTTTAAATTCTACATGGCTTTCAATAGAGTATTCTGTATATTTAAATTGTCCTAGAATATCTTTGAGTTCATCATATGTAAAACTGTAATCTTTGCCTATAATTTTAGAGAATTCTGTTTTTAGTTCACCATAATTTCCATCTTTTCCATTGACTACATAAATTGCAAATCCATTGGGCGTTAAGCTTTTTTGTATTTTTTTTATGGAACTTTCTTTGTTTTCAAAGTAATAGACTACGTGTGAAGCCAGTGCTACATCAAATTGACGAGTTAGTGTAGTTTCTTCCCAGTCGCTTTGTATTACTCTAGAGTTTCTTGGTAATTTGAAATCTATAGATTCTTTTTCGACAATTGTAATTTCTTTAAAATTTTTGGATAATCTATCTACAAAAAATGAACCTGTACCAATTCCAATATCTAATAATGATGTGTATTCTTCTTTTATGATATTTTGTATTTTGTCTAATATTTTTTCTTTTTCGTTCGAAGCATTAACTAAATTGTTATACCATTTAGAATTAAATTTAAGTTTTGACATAAAATTTTTTTTTATCGTTATTGATTTTATAGGTTAAATATGTTTTTTTGTCAATTTTTCTCTACAAAGTATGTCTGTTTAAGAAATCTTGATCGGTGTTTGCTAGTAAAAACTTAAATATAATTTGATTAGAGATTACATTTGTTTGCTTTGAATTGATTTGTTTTAAAATATTTTAATACTAAAAAATGGAGCCATTAACCGGGATTGAACCGGTGACCTCACCCTTACCATGGGTGCGCTCTACCAACTGAGCTATAATGGCATTTTCTTTGGTTTTGTTCTTAACTTAATTTAGCAGAATTTTTGAAGGGATCAAGTTTTATATTTTTCTAGAATGTAATTTATTCATATAATACTTTTATTTTTTTTACTTTAATTCAATTTTAAAAAAGTTGTTCCAAACCATTTGCTATAAGTGATATACTGTTTTTTCTTTAAAAAACAAAACCTTATTATCGATTGAGTAACTCTATATGCCACAATCCTTGAATTTAATTTGTTATTTTCTTGGTTACATGGTCCCATGAAAGATTCTTCTTGTTTTAAAAAAATAAACTTGACAGTGTGTAAAAAGCTGTATAGATTTAATCCTTAAAATTAAATTTTACATATGAAAAATAACAAAAATCCCATTTTAAGATTCAGACAAGGCAGAGGAACTTTAGAAAATTATTCTTTTGATGTCCCTTTAAGATTCAGACAAGGCAGGGGAGCTTTAGAAAATTATTCTTTTGATGTCCCTGATTTTGATGGGTTGAATAGGATTACTCAGGATAGAAATAAAATTAGATCTGAGGTCTTGGATGAAATTTATTCTTTAATGCCAGCTGATTTGGTTGATGATTCATTAATTGGTATTCAACTCCCTTTAGATGAAATTAATCGTCGCAAACAAGCTGCAAGATATTTCAGAGAGTTATTTAATTCAGCTTTAAACTCTTTAAAAGAGGGAAGTAGTGATGATCTAGAAAGTTTAAGATCTATAATAAAGCAGGTTGGTACAAAAGGAAGATTAAATGATATTTTAGCTCTGTTGATTCGAGATTTTTCAAAAAGAAATCCAAATACAAGGCTTGTAAATGATTTGGAAATTGAATCAGATAGTCTTTCAGCTAGAGTTTTAGAAACTTTTAAAGATTTTAAATTATTTTTAGAGCTTAGAGAATTTTTTGAACCTTTGATTACGAATGATTGTCTTGATTTAGACTCGATAAGAAAACGAATTGGATTATCTTCTCCTTCATATTCATTAAAAAAAGATGGTGAATTTAAGAACGTTACTTTGTTAGTAAAAACTTTAAAGAAAGTTGAACTGTTGAAGGCTAAAGATTATCCTGAAATAAATGATCTTTTTGATGAAATAGATGAACTAACTAATTTAGATTTAAAGGAATGGATTGCACGGATTAATGAGTTAAAAGCTTTAGATATTGAATATTCTGATTATGAAAAGGAGTCAATTTTTTTATATGATGTTTTTGAAAAATTTCATAATTCTAAAAAGAAAAATAGTAGAATGTTAAAATCTTTTAAGACTTTATCTTTATTTTTGTCATTAAGAGAGTATTTTGATCCCTCTATTAAAATACCTACTAAAAGAGAATATTTAGATGATATTAAATGTAAGGTTAAATTGTCACTCCCATCTTACACATTTAAGAAGAATGATAATTTTAAGGAACCCTTTCAAATAAATCAAACAATAACAAAATTATCGAGTTTAAATAAAGAAGATTTCCCCGATTTAGCGGATATTTTTGAAAGAGTAAATTCTTTAAGTATGCATGATATGTTTTCTTATTTTCAAGAAATTAAAGAATTTCTTGTTGATGAAAATGATTTAATGTTAAATGAGGATTTTCAAGATTCAGAAGAATATTTTCTTTTACGTGTTTTTGAATTTCTTTTAAGAAGAAGTTTGGGAACAGATTTTATTTTAATGAAATCTAATAAACTTCCACTATGCGAGGTTTTATCAGGTCTTGAATCAAACTTTCAACAATATTTAGATGATAAGCTTTTTAATTGCACTTTGACTGATCTTGAAGTTTGGACTTTAAGACAAGCTTTGTATAAAGATTTAAATGAATTTAAAGATGACTTTTTTAATGAGTTTCCAAATTATTATGTATGGATGAATAAATCTAAACATTCTGAATTATTAAAGGGTGTTTATATGCTTCATCTTTGGAAATTTATTCCTAGTGAATTTAGGACTAAATGGAATGTTTTAACTTTAAAGAATAGTGATATTAGTTATTTTATGGATGAATTACTTATTATTGAAGACTCATTTTCTGATTTAGAAAAAAAAGATGAATTTTTTGAAAAGTTTCCAAATTACTTTGAGTGGCTAACTAAATCTGAAATTGGTCAGAAATATTTAAGTGAAAATAATTCGATTCCACTTCATGGTTTTTTTACTATAATTCCTCAAGAATTTAAAGAGCATTGGTCTGTAATTAGCTTTGAATTTGATTTGGCGTCAACGTTTGTAAGTGAATTTGAAAGATTGATTGAAGCTTTAGAAGATGAAAATTTTTCAAAAACATTTTTTGAGCAATATCCAACTTTATTTGATTGGCTTAGAGAAAATGAATTTGCTCAAGAGTTAATATGTATGCATAATTGTGCGAGTATTGCTCAAATTTATTTACTTTTGCCTATAGATCTTAAAACTAATAATAGATGGAAACTTAAGGGTAGTAATTTTTTAAATTTCCACAATGCTATGAAGGTTTATAAACATTTTAAATCTTTAGAAGATACATTGAATAAATCACCTATGGATTTAAGAAGTTTTTTCGAGCAATATCCAACTATAACTGAATATATTAAAAGTTTAGAAAACGCTCAAGAATTTGCTAATTTATCTAATAAAAATATTAATTTTCTTTTTAATATTCTTCCTAAAGTTTTTAATAATCAATGGACTATTCCCTCCTCAATTAACTTAAAAAAAGACGAAGTTGACTCTTCGAATATTCAAATATTGAATTCTTTAAACGAAATTAATTTTTCTTCATTGAGTGAAGTTCAACAGCAAGCATTTAAATCAAAATATAATAATTATTTTATTTGGTTATATGAAAACAGAGAAATTTTAAACTTGCAAAATGATTTAGAGCTTTATAGCGTTTGGAATTTGATTCCCGAGGATTTAAAAGTTATTTGGAATTCAATCAGTATGAATTATCAAAATGCTGTTATGATTTATGAAGTCTTACTAAAAACCGACATCGATAATATGGACATTGATCGTTTAAATTATTTTCAAATAAAAAATCCTAATTATTTTGTTTGGTTAAATAATAACAGTTCTGAAATTGATTTTGATTTTTCAGAAATTCATTTATCTAATGTATGGAATATTTTACCTGAAAATTTTAAGAAAGTTTGGAGATCTTTAAGTGTCAAGTTTTACGTGGCAGAAATTATTACAGAATTTTTTGATGAGTTTAATTTTTCACAGAAAACTATAGCTGAAAAAACTGAATTTTTTGATAAATATGAAAATTATTATGTTTGGCTTTATAGATCAAAAGAAGCTGAGGTGATTCGAAGGCTTGATGTTAATAATTTGTATGCGGTCTGGCAATTGTTACCAGATGATTTGCAATCTAGATGGAAATTTATTCATTTAGCAGAACAAGAAAGTTTGATGTATTACGATTTATTTAAAGTTATTGAACTCGAACTAAAAGACAATTTGAGTTTAAAAAATGAATTTTTTGATAAGTATCCAACTATTGTTGATTGGTATGTTGATAATAAGTTAAAGTTTAATTTATCTACAGTTTTCATTAGAGGACTTTATGATGTTTTGCCTAAATTCTTTGCTGAATATTGGAATAATGTCGATCTAAGCAATAAGGATGCTTTGTTTTTACATGAAAAGATTAATGCAATTTGTTTAGATGATATGAATGATGCTCAAAAAACTGAATTTTTTGAAGAATATCCAAGTTTAGTTGATTGGATTTGTGAACTTGATGGTTTTTCGGGAGTTAATTTATCTAGATTTTATCATTTATTACCTGCTGAATTTAAAGTTCATTGGTCGTATGTTTGTTTTAATTATGAAAGCGTTTTGAAATCTAGAGAGTGTATTATAGAACACTCAAAGAACTGGGATTTAAATAATAGTTTCGTATATCTAGAATATTTTGAAAGTAGAGGAGAGGTTTTTAATGAAATGAAATGGAGTTGTATTCCTGTGTCTTTAAAAAGAAAATTCAATTTGAAATTGAAAAAATAAAAATTATATTTTGATTTCTTTAAGAGCTAAACCAATAAAGGTTTGGCTTTTTTAAATTTGATTCAGAAAGTTTGTAATTTGATCCATGGCGTGATCAATTGATTCAGATACAAAAAGTACTTCATTTGGTTTTTGTGGATTGTAGTGGGGGTCTAAGTTTTCTTGCGTGTTGAGTTTTTCGTGTTATAATATCATGTTTTAATATAAAAAAACGCTTCTAGGTAACTTGAAGATACTTTTTGAATTGCTTTATTTAAAAAATAATTTGACATTATTTCTAGTGCAATGTATTTTCTAAGTCAAATAATTCACTTTTATGTTTTCATTTGGTCCAAAAAGGTCTAATATTAGGCCAGCGTTGTTTCCTAGTCACTATGAAGTGAATCATATTTCAGAGTTGCTTTCTGAAGATTTATCTATTTATGATGGTTATCAGGAATATGTTCATAAGTCTTTGAATGTAATTTTAAATAACGGAGACGAAATTCCTTTGAATGAAGTTTTAGAAAATTTTTCTAACTATGATTTGGATGGAGCAGATTTTTCTTATTGTGTTTTAGATAATGTAGTTTTTTCTGAATGTAATCTAAACAATGTTGATTTTAGATTTGCATACTTTAAAAATGTCAAATTTTCTGGAGTTAATTTTAATTTTGTTAACTTTAAAGGTGCATCGTTTGAAACAAGTGATATAAGGCAAAGCTGTTTTGTAAATTGTGACTTCTTTGTGACTTCTTGGTTTAGGAGTATGGTTATTAACTCAACAGTTTCTAATACTAACTTTTATTTCTATAGAATAAATACTTTGTCTTTCGATTCATTACAATTTAATAATGTTGGAATGACTAGAACTGATGCGCATACACGTAACTTTAGAGTTTCTAATCTAGATATAAATTATTGCGATTTTAGTACAATGGGAGTTTTAATTGATGATAGCTTAAAAAAAACAAATAGATTAGTTGGAAACGGAATGGATAATAGCGGCTTGTCTTTTGCTGGTTTAGAATTTGATACTTCTTTCTTAAAAAATTCTAATATTACAGGATGTGATGTCTCGGGTGTTAATTTTATTTCCGATAAACTCCGTGGTGTGATAAATGACTATGTATATAGTACTATGCCTATAAATTTACCTGAAGATTACACAACTATTAAGTTAGATGAATTTAAATATAGAATTTTAGGTCCTTATATGGATTTCCAGGAAATTTCTTTTGATGGTTTGCTGATTTCTAATGTATCTTTGTATGGTTGTGATTTACGCAATAGTAGCTTTAATGGAACTTTTTTCGATGGAGTAGTTTTTACTTGCTGTGATTTTCGAGGTGTTGACTTAAGAAATGCTAAATTTAAGGATTGTGTTTTAAGTGATATTCGGCACCTCCCTGAATATTTACCTTTGGGTTTTGATGTTCAGGGAGATATTGAATTTGAATTTTCTTTAATAGAAAGTTAATTATTACATTCTTACTGTGCAAGGTCCTGTCGATTCAGTGATTGAGAAAACTGATAATAACGCCTCCATTTCAGCACATGTAAGAGTATTATTTTCTATGGCTCCTCTTAATGTTTTCAAAAACTTGTGTTTTCTTGTAATTCCATTAACTTGTTGTGGATTTGAATCAATTTGAACTCCTACTGGTACTTGAAATCCAAGAATGTACCTTCCTATTTCTTTTGGACCTTTTGTAAAAACCATTTCTCTTAATGCTGCTCTATAGCCCTTGTTAGCTTGGATGCTAGTAATTGTAGGTACAACTTCAAAGCCATTTGTTGTATCTCCACTTATGAAAGTGCCGTTAAAATGTGGTGCAGATGGATATTCATTTCTTCTTTTTGTTGGTGTTGTATCTAGCCAAGTTTGAAATCCATTAACAATAGTTCTTACTGGGTTTGTTCCTTTACTTTTGTTTAATTGATCTACAATCTCATTTAGAGCGTGAATGTTTCTTTCTAATTCTTCTTGTCTTAGTGAAAGATCTAATAAACCATTTATTTTAAGTGTAGCTTCATCTATAGCACTATCTGTTGATAAAGGGTTTCTGAAATTATCTATTATAAACTCTACTATTTTATCGATCTCTTGTCCATAAGTTAAAATGTTTTCCCCTTGTGGTTGAAAATTTCCTACTGTTTTTGCTGTGAATATATTAAGTCCAGAACCTGGGAATCTATCTCTTAAGGTATTTATTTGTCCTGAATCTGCTGTTTTCTTATTATATGCATATTTTGACTCAAATCCTTCTCTGATTATTTGTTGTGATCCTTGAGCAATAGTTTCAACATCAATTCTACGGTGTAAAAAATTTCCACCTATTGGATGTGAATGTTTAAGCCTACCGCACTCAACAGCAACTAAATCTGGTTCTTTTGTAAGGCTGTGAAGTAATGTAACCACTTCTAAGATTCTAGCTTTTAAATGATGTGGTTGTTTTCTTTCTTCGTATTCTTTTGGATCAAGTGGTGTATGTATTGTTGGGATAACATGACCTTTTTTTGGAGCAAATGCTAATACGGTTCTATTGTAATCGGAGAGACTTAATATTTGATTCATGATATTAAATTAATTTACTTAAACTTAACACTAATTTTAAATTTTGTCAAGTCTCTACTAAAGTATAACTTCAAAATATTAATGCTTTTTTTATTTATTTATTTATTTATTTATTTTGCATAGTTCTTTGTTTTGTTGTATAATATAGTAATGGTAAGTATATCAATAAACTATGAGAGAGAACTTAAATAGATCAGATTGGAATAACCAAGATGATATATCGAGCCTTCTAGATGGTTATGATGATGTTTTGAGTGGAAGTGATAAAGAAAATATTACTGGACTTTTTGAATATAATGAAGATCTTTCTAGAGTTACTCGCAATGTTTTATTTAAAACATTGCAAGAGTTGAGTGTTTTAAAAGAACAATTTCAAACAAATAGAATAAATGAACAATCACATTTATTAATTCAACAATCGGTACAAGAAAAATTACAAAGACTTTATATAAGAGCTGATATAAAAGAATTATTTGAACTTCCGTCATTAAATCATGTTTTAACAAAAAGTCCAAAAATAGTTAAGGGCTTATCATCTCTTGGTTCTAAGTTGGTTCTAGGTTTGAGTGTCCCGGTTAGGAAGGGTGCTAATTTGAATAATTTACATATAAATGTTAATCGTTATTTTGAGAAATATAAAAAAAGGGTCAAGTTGGCTTTTAATTCTAGGGATGATAGAATTACTAATTTTGTTAGAAGAAATTATGATAAGATTGTCATAGAAAGATTGACGCCTTGTTTAATTAGAAACCAATCTTCTTTGCGGGGTCTTGCAGTTGGGTTAGTAGAAAGACCAGAGGATATAAATCCCTCTGTTGTTTCAGTATTAAACATGAAAATATGAGAAATGTTCGTGTATCTTCAGATGAAGACACTTTAGGTGCAGCCTTAAACAGATTAGAGTTGTATTGTCGAAGTTTGAGTTCTCGATCTAGAACTGGGGTATTAACTTCTCAATCTATTCAATCCCGAACTGGATCAATTGATTCAATGAAAGATAGAATTGAAAATCAAAATAAAGATATTGTTTTGGATGTTAACTTAGAAGATTTTAATGAATTACAAGATTACTGGCCTCGATTTGTGACATTAATTAATAATTCTAAAGATAAAATAAGGATCAAGATTAATACAATTGAGTCCTTTCTTGATTCAAAGATGTATTACAATGGAAACACTGAGGACAAAAGAAAATTAAGAGAGAAATATTTACGTTTGCAAGAACGGTTTACTCACAACAATATTGATATTGCATTTTTGGATGAGTTGAGGCAGGTTAATTAAATCTTCAATTAAAAAAAACACCCAACTTGGGTGTTTTTTTTTTTTAGTTGTTTTCCTTTAAGTTTTGAATGTATAGATGCTGAATTAAAATCACAGTTGGCATATGGTAAATTTCTCCTGATTGAACTTTTTGATAGGCTTCATCTAAGCTCAGTGTAATTGGTTCTATTACTTCAGTTTCTTCATGTTCAGTGTCTTCAAAAGTTAGATCTTCGGCAATATAAAGGTGCATTTTGCATTCTATGATTGAAGTAAATCCATCAAATTCACCTATGTAAGTAATTTTCTTTGCTTTGATTCCCAGTTCTTCTTTTAGTTCTTTATGCACAGTTTCTTGAATTGTATGACCTTCTTCTATTCCACCGCAAACTCCTTCGATTGAATAATTGTTGGCTGCAAATTTAAATTCCTTAACTAGTCTTAGGTTTTTATTTTCATCGATCGAAATTACACAAATTCCATCTAGTTGATTTACAACTCCATAAATTCCATTGGTATTTGCGGGTGTGATTACTTGATCTTCACGAACTTCAATCCACGGATTTTTATATTTGATTTCAGTGCTTTTGATTTTCCAGGGTCCTTTGTTTTGCATTTTACGTTCTTTTATTAATGATTTAATTTTACTTGTAAAAATTCAAATGTAAAGTTAGATAGAATTGTAGTACTGAATTAAATCTAATTTGTTTGAGTTTTATAGAATTTAAAAACCCCTCTTTTTTGAAGAAGGGTTTTAATTGTTTATTGAGTATTTAATGAATTATAAAAATTGGTAGGTGAATCTGGTGCATCTCCCCATCTATATAGCCCTTGCAGATATGGAATTATTTTTTCTTTAATTTTTCGTTTTAGTTCTTCTGTTAATATAACGTTAGTGAGCCTTTCACATGTCGTTATTTTGGAAATTGCAAAGCTATCTCTAATTAAATCATTAAAACGTTGCTCATTTTCTGTACTACTCCATACGTACCATAATGCCATACCTGCTTCAGCGGAATTCATGGTATCTGGAAGAACGATAGGACCACGTTGTGGGGTTAAGTTTAAAATTTGTCTTGTGTAAGTCTCTACTTTCTCACGGTCCAGACTTTCAAAAAATCTTCTGTTTTCTTCATCTATCTTATCCTGTGCTGCCCATTCTTCTCTTTGTTCTTTATAGTATTTTTTGTTATGTGATGATACAAAGAATATTATCAATGTTAACTCTGCGTTGTCACGTTTAAATTGATCGTATACCACGGTGAGTAATGCACCAATTGTTTCAGGTCCAATTTTTCCATCCACGGAAATTCTATGACCTGCTGGAAGTAAATTATTGAATGCCTTTTGAAAGGCGATAATCGCTTTTGTGTCATCGTTTGAAAGAACAGAGTCTAGAGCTAAATCTTCTCCAAAATTAACAATACCTCTTTTTTGGGCTTCATTTAAAAGTTTTTTTATACAAACAATGTATGATGATGCATTCTCAATTTGGCTAAATTTTTTTACATCTAATAAGTCCATTAATTCGTTTAATTTATATTGTGAATAACGAAGACTAACTTTTTCCGATGCTGGGCTTTCAGGTTGATCGTTTAATGCAGCTGAAGCTTGTTCTTCTGTTGATTTTATTACTCTTGCTACTTGTGTTTCTAATACTTGTGTTTCTAATACTTGTGTTTCTGCTGGTTGTTGTTTCGGCATAGAACATCCTGCTAGTTTAAGAGCTGTAGCAAATATAGTTGTTCGTAATAATTTACTCATGGTTGTTTTGGTTAAATTACCTCTTATTATACTTGTTTTTATAAAAATGTCAAGTTTATTACAAATATTAAGCTAGAGTTTTAAATTTGACAAATCTTAAAAAGTTTAGTAGATTTGGATTTAAAAATTTAATAAATAATTGTGCAAAAAATTCTAGAATCTTTTAAACTAAATAAAAAATATTTTCGAGCTGATATTTTGGCAGGTATAACAGTAGCCTTAGCTTTAGTTCCAGAGGCGATTGCTTTTGCTTTTGTTGCGGGGGTTACTCCATTAATGAGTTTGCAAACGGCAATTTTAATGGCACTTGTGGCGGCTGTATTTACCGGGAGACCTGGAATGATTAGTTCTTCAACTGCGGCGATTGCTGTAGTTTTAGCTCCATTAATTGCTCAGTACGGGAATGAATATTTATTTGCGTGTGTTTTACTTATGGGTGTTTTACAAGTTTTGTGTAGTGTTTTTAAGCTTGGTAAATATACAAGAATTATTCCGTATCCTGTAGTGCTTGGTTTTTTGAATGGGCTTGCGATTTTGATTTTCAAATCTCAATTTGAGCTTTTTAAAGTTGATGGAAGCTATCTTCCATTTATGGATTTTGGAATTATGTTGTTTTTTGTTGCAATTACAATGTTGATTATTCACTTTTTACCACGTTTAACAAAAGCGATTCCTTCGGCTTTAGCAGGGATAGGGTTAATGACTTTAGTGGCTGTATTTTTGGATACCCAAGGCATTTATCATTTGCAAACCGTAGCAGATTTTGCTGGTGGTTTATTGGTTGGAACTCTTCCAAGTTTTCACATTCCTGAATTTGTTTGGAGTTTAGAAAGTCTTAAAATTATTTTTCCATTTGCGGTTACAGCTTCTTTAGCTGGATTAACCGAAGCTACTTTAACTTTAAGAGTTTTAGATGAAATGACAGGTACTAGAGGCCATATGAATAAAGAATATTTTGCACAAGGTCTTGGAAATTTAGTAGTTGGGTTTTTTGGAGGAATGGGTGGAGATGCCATGGTTGGTCAGTCGATTATCAATACTCAGTCTGGAGGACGAACTCGTCTTTCTGGAATTACAGCAGGGTTAGGACTTTTAGTATTTCTGATGTTTGCAGCTCCGGTTGTTAATGCAATTCCACTTGCAAGTTTGGTTGGGCTTATGTTTATGGTTGTAGTTTCGACTTTTAAGTGGGAAACGTTTAAATATAAAGGTAAACTTCCAACTTCAGATATTGTAGTTGTGCTTTTAACAAGTATGGCTACAATTATTTTTGATTTAGCAACAGCAGTTGTAATTGGGATAATTGTTTCGGCTTTAGTTTTTTCTTGGGAAAAAGGAAAGCAAATTGAAGTTAGAACTTCATTAAATAAAAGGGGAGAGAAGATTTATAAAATTAATGGAATTTTATTTTTTGGATCAAGTCTAGCTTTTAAAAATTCTTTTGATGTTCAAAATGATCCAGAAAAAATTATCATTGATTTAAAGTACGGAAAAATTATGGATACATCAAGTTTAGAGGCAATTAATTCTGTTGTAGAAAGATATCAGGCAGTAGGTAAAAAAGTTTTGGTTACTCGGGCACAAGAAACTTGTAGAGCTCTTTTAAAGAACTCTTCTGAGTTAACCGTAATAGAAAGCTCAGATGAATATGATCCAACTAGTTAATTCAATATTGACAATTTTAAAAAAAGTATTATCATACAGCTCTGTAATTTAAAACAATGTTAGAAAAAGTAAATTTTGTAAACGAACATCCAAGTAATCTATCTAATAAATTATTAGAATTTATGTCTTCATTATATAAAAGATTTCTTGGGGATCATATGTCTTTAATTGAATCACCTTTGCTAGATTCCTCTTTACCTTTGATTTCCGAACAAGAGCCTAGGTTAGTTGTTGATTTAAATGTTTTTAAGTCTAAAAGTGCAATTACTGAAATTTCAGATGCAGCTAGTAACTTACTAGATTTTGATTTAAATTCTAACATTGAAGTTGCAAGTGATTTTACAGTTTTGGATGCAATTAGTGATTTTAGAAATTGCCTTCCTATTTTTTTTTCAGACACAACATCATTTGGAACTCCATTGCTCAGAGATAAGTTTGTAAGATTTAAAATTTTATTTCCGGAATTAGATCTTTTTAATAGAGAATTTTTAGACAGTTCTTTATATTCTTTTGTTTTTCATTGTTTATACAGAATAGATTTATATTATATTAACTTCCAAAAACAAGAGTTAGTAAATAATGGAATTCATATGACTTTGAAAAGAGATAAGTCTGTTTTACACTTGAATACAACTTCAGATACAGTTTCTTTATATGGAGGAGATATTGATAGATACCATGATATTAGAATTTACAAAACTTTTGAAAGAGCAAATTCTGATTTAGATACTTATGAAAAAGTAAGATATGGTTCTCTTAGACCGTTAAGTAAACAAGCCAATAGTGATAGAAATTTAAAATATAATACTTTAGAAGATTATTTAAATCATTATGATAAATATGGTTGGATGCCTGTAAATTTTAAGTCTTTTGTAGTTTTCTACAGAAGAGCTTTATTTGCAGAATTTGCTAAACCTTTTTTACTTGAAATCTTTAGATTTTTAGAATCTGAATCTAAATCTAAGCCTAATTATGTAATAGACGGAAATGATCAATCGTTAAGATTGCAATCTATTCAAAGATTTTTATCAAAAATCAATATTTAAAACTGTAAAAGACTTCTAATTTAGAAGTCTTTTTTGTTTAATTATTTTTTGATTATTCAAGGTTTTCTTTATAGGCTTTACCTTTTATTGAAAAGCTTAATATGTAACAAACACTAATATAAATAATCGATATTTCGATAATTGTGTTTATAATAAATATTTTTCCTACCTCTTTGAAAAAAGGAAATATTAAGCTTTGAAATATAAAGCTGAAATCTTCACTTTCAAGTTCTTTTTGTATTTCTTGTGAGTACTCCATAACTTCATCTCCTACAATTTCTTGCATTACTGCCTTTTGTTCTTCAGTTAAATTAGAAAGATTATTTGATATAGTTTCAATGTTTTCTCCAATGGGACTATTGTCAAGTGTATATATTACAACTTCTTCTTGTAATGAAGAAGTAACAAACATAGTAAGAAGGATAATTATAGTAGAGATTATCTTTTTTTTGCTTGGTTTTAAAAAATTCATTTTTATATTAGTTATTCCATTGATTTTTAGCTGGGTGGCTTTTTTGGAGTAAGAATACGATAAATGCAATGTTTCCAATTATAGGAATTAGGTTAATAAAAAACCACCATCCGCTTCTGTTTGTGTCGTGAAGCCTTCTTACCATCACAGTGATACCAGGAATAAAAGTTATTATTCCGAATATATTTGCAACTGTAACAAAGAAACTGTTATATAGGCTGATTGCAGCTAGTATGATTGTGATTATAAAAGTGAAAAAGAAGAAGGACCAGTATTCACTCCTAGATGCTCGATCAGAGAATACAAAGTATTTTTGAAAGCAAGTTTTTATATTTTGCATTTTTTTTAGTTAGTTTGATTTTATTATACGATATTTTTTTTAATTTTTAAATACTTGTTGTTTTTCGAACTTTAATTATAAATCATGATTTGATTATTATCAATTTTTGATTTATGATTTTTTTATGAATGAAATATTAAATTTTTTAAAAGAACTAGAAATAGATTACGATTTATATGAACATCCTCCTATTCATAGGGTGGGGGATGATACAGCTTTAGGTATTAAAGTACCTGGGCATCAAACAAAGAATTTATTTTTGAAAGATAAAAAATCAAAAAAATATTTTTTAGTTTCAATGTCACAAGATTCTAAGATGGACTTAAAAGAATTTGGAAAAAAATTAGGAGGAAAGAAGTTTTCTTTTGGAAAAGCCGATGATCTTAAAGGTCTTTTAAATGTTGAGCCTGGAAGCGTATCTATATTTGGCAAAATTTTCGATACAGATTCTATGGTTGAACTGATAGTTGATCAAAAACTTCTGGATGCTGGTTTGGTTGCTTTTCATCCTAATATTAATACGCAAACTTTAGTTCTTGATTCTCAAAATTTTAAAAAATTCTTAAATCAATTTCAATTTATTTCTTTTGATTTTAATTAGTATACATGACTTTAATTTTCTTAATCTTATTTGTATTGGGTAGTTTTATATTTAAGACTCAATTTTTGATTTTTTCTTTGTTTTTTCTTACGTTGTTCTTGTTTATGTATGATAAATATCACAAGAAGAGTTTGTTTTTATCTTTTGGTATTTCTTTAGTCTGGACTATTTTCTCTGTTGATATTTATAATTATTCTTTTAGCTTTAAGGTTTTTGAGCTTTTTGATATCTTTCCATTTTTATCTTTTGGTATTGGATTGTATGCTTCTTATTATATTTTTTATAGAATTTTGGATATTTTAAATTTTAGGTCTTTGCATTTTAGGTTAGAATTTTTAATTTATTGTATTTTTTATGTTTCGCTACTTTTATTTGGAGAGTGGTTATTTTATCACTATGTTGGTGTTCAGAATTTAGCAACTGTTACATATCCACCTTTAGCTATATGTAATTGTTTTCATGGTCCAATTGCAATGGCTGGAATATATATGATGATGGGACCTTTGTTTTTTATTTTAAATACCAATCTATTAGCTTATTCACATAAAGACAAAGCATAAATTTTTTAACTTAGTAAATTTAAAAATCCACTAAGCCGTTTTTACAAATGGAGGAACGTCTGTTCCGTTTGTAAAGTGGGTGTTCGCACCTTAACCCCACGAGGATAAGAAATGTTGATCTCCCTTAGTATTATGAAAAACTAGAATGTATCACCAGATGCTTTCGAACTTAGTAGACAGTTTTATTATAGATGTTTTTGTAGGAAAATTAAACTACTTTAAGCAAAATTGCCTTTATAAGGCTTGTGATAATTCCTAAAAGATTTAAAAATATACCATTTTGTCCTAAAAATTGAATATCAATAAAAAATATCATTAGAATATAAGCAAGGTTTTTTTGTAAAAATAATTCATATTTGTAGTATTGATAGTTTCCCATGAATATTGCTAGTACTTTAGATCCATCTAAGGGGGGGATTGGGAGTAAATTGAAAGCACATAGAGCTATATTTATTTCTCGTAATAAAAATAAAAAACTGTTTGTTGAGTTAGCTTTACTTATATAGATTGTAATAATTAAGGCTAATATAAAGTTTGATAATGGCCCTGCGAATGCAACTATGGCTTGATCAATTTTCGGGTTTTTAAAGTTTTCAGGTTTTACAGGCACTGGTTTGCCCCATCCAACATTAACAAGCAAAAACATTAAACTTCCATATAAATCTAAATGTTTAAATGGGTTTAGAGAAAGTCTTCCTTCATGGTAAGCTGTTTTGTCTCCTAGTATGTATGCTGCTAATGCATGAGAGGCTTCATGAATGGTAAGTGTAAGGAGTATGCTAATTATAAAACTTAAGTAATTGAAATTTCCCATTTTAGATTTATTATTTTCAAATTTATTCTACTAGAGTTTTGTTTTTTTTTAAATCTAATTAATTTTTATTTAATGTAATTTAATTTAATTTAATTTAATTTAATTGTTATCGTTTAGTGTGCGTTGTAAGTTTGCTAAAACCTTTCTTTTAATTGCTTCTTCTTGACTGAATATGTCTTTATGTCGAATAATGTATTGTAATACGCTTAAATCAGATATGCTTAATAATTCTGGGTATTGGCTGATAATTTCTTGATTTGATCCGTTATTAAATATGATAACTTCAAACCCACCTTTTAATCCTGCTTCAATTCCTGTTTTGCTATCCTCTATAACAAGTGTCTTATCAGGTGTAGAATTGAGTTTTTCAGCTGCTAATAAAAATAATTTAGGGCTTGGTTTCCCTTTTTTATCTGGAAGGTCATGAGCTGATAACATTTTATGACTTGGTATTTGAAGTGCACGTGCATTTTCTTCCATTATAATTTTCGGAGTATTTGATGCTACTATAAATTCAATACCTGATTGAATGATATTCGTACTTCCTGTTGATGGTTGAATACCTAATTCTCTTTTTAGTGTTCTGCTTATAGCTCTGTATTCTTGTCTAAAGTCATCAGGTTCGGTTATAAAATTCCTATTAATTTCTCTTATAGTAGAGAAAAATGGCTCGCGGAACATCATTCCTTTTGTTGCATTTATAATTTTATCAACAGCGTTATAGGGTATGTTTCTCTTTGCTCCAATTTTGTGTAGGGTAATATCATTTATTTCTTCAGTATTTACAAGTGTTCCGTCGCAATCAAAAATTATAGCTTCTGGTTCTTTTTCTGTTATTCTGTCGATTTTACGCATTGTGACTAGGTATAATTTTAAAAAATCATCTTTGTCCCAAAATGCACCAGGATTTAATTTTGATGTTTCCTCGTAGATTAGGTCTAAACTTGTTAGGCTTAAGATTCTTTTTAGAGTTGTGTTATCAAGTCCTGTTAAAATTTTTAGACTTATCAAGCTTATGGACTCTGATCTTTTTATCATATGTAAGCTTTTTCTTTCTTGTAAGTAGTCTGTTGGCTGGAAGCTAAATAGATTATCCAGATTAGGTTTATTTACCATTTTTTTGTTTTTATCATATTATTTTACCTTTTTTACTGATTTTTGTCAATTTTTAGTGTTTTTTACTTGTAATAATTGTTTTTTTTGGTATATTTGATTTACTAAGTTTAAAAAAAACGGAACACCGTACAGTATTTAATTATAAAAAATGGCTAGAAAATGTGCTTATACAGGTAAAAAGACAAAGTCAGGTCACAATGTTTCTCACTCAAATAGAAAAACTAAAAGAACTTTTGTACCTAATTTACAGTTAAAATCTTTTATTGATCCTGAAACTGGGGAAAAATTTTATGCAAGAATTTCAATGCATGCTTTAAGAATTATCACTAAAAATCCTAGAAAAATGTTAGAATTTGCTAGAAGTGAAAGAAAAAAATTCTTAAATAGAGAAAATAGACTATTTAAAAGATTTATTAAAAACTCATAATTTGAAAAGGGCTTCGGCCCTTTTTTTTATAATCAAATAAAACTATGCGCTTAAATTTTATTAATAAAATAACTGATACTGTTAATTTAAATTATGTTGTTAAATCAGTTATTTACAATTCTGATCCAAATATACTTTATTTGTCTTTAAGAGGAGGTGGAATAACTACTTTTGATATTTCAAATCCAAAATCACCTTTTATTTTATCACATTGGGATGAGGAGGAAAAAAGAGTAATCGAAGGTCAGGATAGATTTGATAATTTTATGGTATTTGCTGATATATCTAGAGGTGGAATCTTTTTGTTTGATGTTTCTGATCCTAGTAATTTAAAAAAAATATTTTATTATGATATTCCTGAAGTAGAAAGTGTTTTGCACTCTAAAATTTATAAAAGAGATGGTCGTGTTTATGTGTTGTTAACAGGTGGTTTTAGTTTTTCAGATTTCAGTTCTTCGGATTCATTTATAATTGTCGATATTACTGAATTTGATTCACCTAAGTTGGTGTCAGTCTTAAATACTGGAGTTTTTGGAGCTGAGGGTGTTTATATTAATGATAATTATGTGTATTTTGGTGGTTTTGACAGTTCAAAATTTATAGTTATTGATATTTCAGATATAGATTCTCCATGTGTTGTAAATTCTTTGCAAGAAAATTATTATTCGCAAATGGTTTGTGATGTTGATGAAAATGGTGTTTTGTATGCAGCTTTGTGGGGTGAAAATGGAGGAATTGCCTCTTTTGATATTAGTGACCCTCTTAATATACGTCAGATTGGTTTAGTTTTAGATAAAAAGTTATCCCGCTCAAATCGGATTAATTTTAAAGATAATTATATATTTCTACCTTTGGAGTTGGAAAATGGTGGCGGTGTAGGTGTTGTAGATAAGTCTGATTCTAAAAAATTAAAATTCATTGATAGTTTTTCAAATTTAGTTGGTGTTTTAAAGCCTTATTGTTTGGCTATAAAAGATGAATATTTATATTTATTTAGTAGTAAAAATTCTTCAATGCATATTTTTAAGATTGAAGTTTAATTATTTTTCTTGTTTTGATATTATATTCTTGTTATTAAGATATATATATGTTTGAGGATTTAAATTGGGGTGCTTTTCTAAGTGTTCTTAAAAACACTTCTAAAGGTTCCTACGAGGAAGATGATTTTAAAAAGAAGGATAATGAACCGTTGGAATCAGAAGTTAGAGATGCTGTTGATGCTATTTTAAATCAATCTTTGGAAAAACAACATTGACTTTTTAAAAAAACATGTTAAAATTTTAAAAAAATGTCAATTTACAATAAATATGGTTTTGGTGACCGTTTAGTTCCCTCGGGAAGTAGTCCAAAAAAAGAAGAAAAGCCTACAGAGCCAATAGTACCCAAATTTGAGAAGGAAGATACTTCTTATGAAGAAAAGCCTACAGAGCCAATAGCTCCTAAAATTGAGGAAGAAGATATTTCTTTGGAAAATATTCTTACTGAACCTATGGCAATGCTTGAGCATGAAATTGATTCTGAGAATGTTTTTTCTTTACCTATTACAGATGAAGGACAGCGTGCTATCCAGCCTACTGATTTTACTCCTAAATTGGATGTTACCAAAGGTGATTTGAGTTTTATTCCAAAATATTTTTATCCTTTAGTGGCTAATGTTTTAAAAGATCCTTTTCTGGATACTAAGATACATTCTTTAAGTCCTACTGATTTTAATCAGGATAGATTTGGTAATTGTTGGGAGGTTGCTTGTTTGAAAGCTATTTTAGATAAGCCTTGGGGTATTTTAATTGTTCAAGATGTTTTAAGGAGAGTTGAATACTTTACTTGGGAATTTAAAAGGCCTACTCGTGATGTATCTGAAAGTCCAGAAATTTTTGATATTAGAAATACTTTTTACGAAAGACTCTATAAATCTGAAGGTGCTTTGTTTAATTCTCTTTTTCTAAATGCGCGTCATCAATATTATGTTTATTTTATATATGGTTTGTTGAAGGCTATGGACCCTTTTATTAGAAGTAACAGGGAAAGATATGATTGTCCCTCGGAAGTAAGTAAAAAAGACACTATGGAAATAGCTGATGGGTTTTATTCTGTTTCAGTTTTGTTTTTCCTTTTTAAAAATATTGCCAATGATCTAGGTAGAATGCAATTTACCTTAAGTTCTTATGGAAGCTACAAAAAATATAAAAAAGGAGAGCTTACTTATTCTGAACTTAGGGATAGGGACTTTAGAGTTTATGAATTACTGGAAATCTCTAAGGAGTTTGAGTTTGCTCCAGATAATTATATTTGTATTGTTTCATTTTTTGAAGATTATCACGTGAGTGATACAATAACTTTAAAGTCGATAAAAATTCGAACTGAGCATGCTTATTATTGGAAATCATTTTCTTCTAAACTTGATATGGTAACTTTAGTTGATCCTAATTGTAAATCTGCGCAAATTCATTTATCTTTTTCTTCTTTTATTTCTAGATTATGTGCGGTTGAGTATGCTTATTTTAAAGATAGGTACTCTGACTTTAATCCTCGAAGTTTTGTTAGAAACACACCTCTTTCGGTTGTTGAAAAAAAAGAGGTAGATCGGAATTGTTCTGAAGTAAATGCAAGAGAGGATTCTTGGTTAGATTTTAATCCTAGTATGATTATATCTACTGAGATTTCTGATTATAATATTTTGTTTGTAGAGGGTAAATATCGTTTGTATGATAGAACTTCTGGGAAGCTTTTGAGTTTGTTAAGCTGTAGTGATGCGTGTTATGATGATTCATCAGTTTCAAATCCAGATGAACCTATAAAGATTGTATTTGATAACATTTTTGATGTTCCGTATGATTTCATTAGATCTTATTGTCATGTTCTGGCTGGCGAAACTCCTGCTGTTCGTTATTCTTTTAGATTGGATGTGTCTAAAGGATACCTTATATTGAATTCTCCAGTTGATGCTGTTTGTATATATCCAGATTTAATTCCGAATTCTAAAGAAGGAGCTTTGAGAGTTCCTTATGATTATAAAAAATTAATTAAGCCGATATTTATTAGATTTTTTAGATCAGAAGATTTTGGAGAAATAGTAATTTATCAAATGGCTCCCCATAGAAATATTTTTAATTTTGTAGTTAATGGGTTAGAGTTTAAGTGTTCTCGAAATATGTTTGAAACTAAAAAGTTTTTTAATTTAAAACATAAGGTTTTTTTTGAACCAAGCATTTTGACAGACAAAAATGAGGAAGGTTTTTACGTAAGTATGGAGCATAATTCTTATACTGATATTAATTTTTTGATTGAGTTTAAAAATATTACTACGCAATTTTTTAATTAGTTTTAAGTTTATTTTCTTTATTTTTATGATCTAGTTTGCTAGTTTTCTTTTAAATTAAAACATATTTGTGCATATTTCATTTGAATCCAGTAAGGTAAATAGTATTATTGATAAACATCAGTCTAATCTTGAACTGTTGCAAGTTGGTGAGTTGCGTTTAAATCAGTTAGACGTCATTAGAAGTCTTTATTCTCATTTTGCTGAAAATGGTTTTTTGAATTTGATTGCATATGTTGGTTATGCTAATTTTTTTTCTGTTTTAAAGAGTAAGATTCTCGTTAATCCTTTGTCTGCAAGTGATAATGTTCTTTATGATATTCTTACAGATGTGAATAATGAATTTCATTTGCCTGATGATGTAGTTGTTATGATGATTTATTCATTATCAAGAGATGACTCTGAATCTAGATCTTTTGATTATAGCTTGTTAACCAAAGATGTATTAGAGTTGATGGAGTCGATAATTATTGAAAATCCGCTTTTTTGTAATTTAACAATTGATCTTTTGATTCAATCTCTTTTAGTTGATGTTAAAAAAGAGCTGCATTTTCAAGCTGCTTTGCATTTACGTGATGTTTACTCTGAACTTGTTTTTTTTAAAAAACTTTATCAGTCTTTATATAGTTTATCTTCTTTGGATGCTTTGATTTCAAATAAAGAAGTTTTTAATATAAATGATATTCCGGTTATCAACATATTGGGCTATTATAGAAATCAGTATCTTAAATTTTTAAAGGGTTTTAAACTAAATAAGACTATAGTTTTTAGATAAATTAATTTTTTGGCTATATAAAATTGTAATAACATTTATCTAATGGGTGTATATTTTTATTACATTTAAATTTATATCTTGAATTATCAATTTGAAACTGAAAATTTAAATTCTTATGAAATAAGTCCCCAGCTAGATTTAGAAAGAAGGGGGATGGGAGATGGTTATTATTTTATAGAAATTGCTAGGATAGTTTTTCGATGTAAAATTTTAGGAGTTTTAGATGGTTATTTAGATATTAATTTAAAGGAAAGTATTGCTGTTGATTCTGTTGATTATGAAAATCAAATGTATTTGAGAGAGGAATTTGAAGTTCAAAAAAAATTTGTAATGGCACGAAGTTTTATAGAAAAGGTTGGTTATTATGATACTCAAAGCGATTCTTTTTGTAGTCCTGATCAATTTGAATTTGATTTATTTAGAAGGTCTATATCTTTTGTGGAAACAGGAAAAGAGTTGGATATCTCACTTATAAATTTAGATCAACAAAAATCTTTAGTTTATGAGATTGAATTAGAATCTTTAAGTGGGAAAATAAATGCTCTTTTTGATAAATTTATTAATTTTTTTGGACTTATTTATGACTATAATGTTTATTTAGAAGTGAAATCTGAATTGACTAATTTGTTTGTTTCAGTTGTTGAACTTGCTGATTTTTATCCTCTTGATGAAACCTTAGCCAGTGTGAAAGATTATTTTACGCAGATTTTAATTTTGTTTAAGTTTCCAAAGCCTAAAGTTGTTGATTTTTTAGATATTATTTTTGCTTTTAAGGAAGATTTAAAAAATTATAAGTCTTCAATGTTTGTTTTCTCTAATAATGTTATTGATAAAATCCGTGATATAAGATCTTTAAGATCTTATTTGGTTGTTGTAAGTAGATTTTCTAATTTTGGTGATCGTTATAATTTCTATGCGCTTTTAGAGTTTTTTAAATTTTTAATTTTCTATTCTAAGTTAGAAAGATATGATGCTATAGTAGCTAAGAAGCTTGCAGATTATAATTTTGAGAATAAGTTTAAGACTTATTTGGTATGTTATTTAGATTCAAAGAGAGTTATGAGACTTCTTTCTGATGGTGGTAGGGTTGCAGTTACTAATGAAGTTAATCTTATTGAAAAAATTTTAGAGCATTCAGATTTAATGGATTATAATTTTGTAGAAGAATTAAAAGAAAAAGTTATAGGTCTAAAAATGGCTTTTCATTTACATAATTAGTTGTTTTTTTGTCTTTTTTATACTAAAATTTTAAAAAAATGATTTTTCAATTTATTGATTTTAAATTCAATCGTCAAACTTTTATTTTAAAAATGGAATATTCTTATTCGGGGTTAGATTTTAACTTTAAAGAAAGTTTGGATTTTTCTGAATTTAAATCTGCTGATTTTAATTATGATGATTTATATGAAGCTTTTAAAATTTTATTTTTAGTTTCTGGAATTAGTTATTATAAGCTTTATGCTTGTGCTGAAATTGATTTGTGTGATTTAGTAATTAATAAAGAACAGGCTGATTTTCTTAATTTTTTCTATAAAAATGGTTTAAGTGAATTTATTTATACAAATCGTCTAGATTTTGAAAAGAACATTCCTGATTTCACTAAGTATGCCAAAGATTATGATTGTGAACCTTTGAGAGGTAACTTTCTTGATAAAAGCTTGTTAGCTTGGGGAGGAGGTAAAGATTCTATTGTAAGTTCTATTTTGCTTGATAGGTTAAATTTAGATTATGATTTGTTTGCTGTTAAGAGTGATAGGATTAAAGATGAAACAGCTAAAATTAATGGGAATACTTTTTATGAGGTTAAAAGAAGTTTAGATTCAAGATTAATGGAATATAATTTAAAAGATGAAACTTTTAATGGTCATGTTCCTATTACCGGAATTTTGGCTTTTATAAAAGTGCTTGTTTCCTTAATGAAAGGTTATAATAATATTATTTTATCTAATGAATTTTCTGCGGATGAGGCAAATCTTTCTTATCAAGGGAATAAAATTAATCATCAGTTTTCAAAAGGTCTAGAGTTTGAAGAAAGAATTAATTCTTATATTCAGAAGTTTATACATTCGAAACTTAATTATTTTAGTTTATTAAGACCTTTTTATGAGTTAAAGATTGCTGAAATTTTTGCTCAAAATGCTCAGGATTATTTTAGTGTTTTTTCTTCTTGTAACCGTAATTTTCATTTTGATTCTAATAAAAATATAAAATCTAAGAATTTTTGTGGAGAATGTGAAAAGTGTGCCTTTGTTTTTTTGATTTTGTCTCCTTTTCTTTCTAAAAAGGCTTTAATAGAAATTTTTAAAGAAAACTTATTTGAAAATAAGTCCTTAGAGTTAGTTTACCTTGAGTTATGTGGTTTGGCTGATAAAAAACCTTTTGAGTGTGTGGGGACTTTTGATGAATCTAAAGCGGCCTTTGTTTTATTGAAAAATCATCCTGATTGGAAAGATAGCGATTTCGTTTTAAGTTTTATAGAAAAGATTGCTGATTTTGATGTAGATAGTTTTTTTCAGCTTCAAAATAGTTATACTTTTAATAGTGAATGGTATTTAAAAATCAAAGATGAATTTAAATAAGTATAATAAAATAGGAATTATTGGATTTGCTCGAGAAGGTAGAAGTATTTTGAATTATTTGGAAAAAATTAATTTTCAGGGTGAAGTCTATATTATGGATAGAGATATTTCTTTGGAATATCCAGATACCTTTTTAAATGTTTCTATGTTGCTTGGGAAAACATACTTAGATTCAGTTTTTGATTTGGAATTAGTTTTTAAATCAGCTGGAGTTCCTGCAAATACACCTGCTTTGTTAGAAGCTTCAAAGAAAGGTGTTGAATTTTCAAGCAATGTGAATTTGTTTTTTGCAATTAATAAAAAACCAGTAATAGCAGTTTCTGGAACAAAGGGTAAATCATCAACGGTAACTTTTATAGATAATGTTCTTAAAAAATCAGGATTCAAATCTCAGTTAGTAGGAAATATTGGTAATCCTATTTTGGATTATATAAATGCGGATGTTGATTATTTTGTATTTGAAATATCTTCTTATATGCTTGAGAGTTTTCAAGGAGAAATTGATTATGGAGTTTTTACTAGTTTTTTCCCGGACCACATGGATACTCATGGAAGTTTCGAGAATTATAAAAAAGCAAAGTTTAACTTTTTTAAAGTTTGTAACAAATTGTATGTTAATGATTTTAATCAAGATGTTAAAAACTATTTAGATTCTAATAAGATAGATTACATTTCTTTTGCGGATGCTAATGTTAAATTTTTTGATGGTAAGTTACTTGTTGATAATAATATTTATGATATTGGTTTAGATCTTGGTACAGAGATTTTAAACAATTTTATTGGAGCTATAAGTTGTTTGTTAAATTTAAACATTCCAATAAAATTCATATTGGAAGGTCTGAAAAACTTCAAAAAATTACCTTGTAGGCAAGAGGTTTTTGTATCTAAAGATGGTATTCGGTTTGTAAATGACTCAGCATCAATAACTCCAGAGTCTACAATTGCCGCGGTTAAAAACTTTAAAGATGATTTAGAGGTTTTGATTTTAGGTGGTCAAAATCGAGGTTATGACTATAGTCAACTTAATAATTTAATTATAGATTTAAATATCAAGCATGTTTTAGTTTTACCTGATTTAAACACAATAGATTTTCCTTTTGAATTCAAATCATTTGAAAACCTACAGGATTTAATTACTTATATAGTTGATTTAGATTTAAAATCCGGAACTGTTTTATTTTCACCTGGGGGAGCAAGTTATAATTTTTATAAAAATTTTTATGAAAGAGGGATTTTTTTTCTTTCTAGTATAAAAAAACATGGTTTGATTAGTTAATTAATCAACATTTTTAATTTCTTGTTATATTAAATCATTCCTTTAGCTTATATATTTTTTTTAAGTCTGATATTTTATATTTGTATTTAACCCTTTAAAATGAAACAGAAAGGATTAAAAGCTATGTATAATAAGCTTTTAAGTTTCATGCTTCTTGCTGCAATGCTTTCTACGAATGTATTGCCTGCAGTGGCGCAAACTTCTTCTGTTGGAAGCATTAGTTTAAATCCTTCAATTGAATTGAGGATTGAAAACAATTCTCCAAGAGTTGTGGTTTCTAATCGTGCTGTTCAACAGTATTCGGATTATTCAAGGTTAAGATATAAATTATATCTTACTGATAATTCTCAAGACGTTTATTCTAATTCGGCTTTATCAAGCTCAGGAATGAATCAAAAAGTTAACGATGTGTCATCTTACACATGGGATTCTTCTGCGTCTGCAAGAGCTTATCAATTTGCAATGAGACACAATTTTGGAAATATAGAATTTTCCAAAAAGTTAATGTGTACTTATGATACTCAATATGTAGCTGCAAGACTTGCCGTATTAAATAAAGATTCCCAAAGATCAGTGGCTAGAGTTTCAACAAGTGTTAATGCAACTGTTCCTGCATTTAGTTATGAAAGTTCTGAACCTAGAAAGGAATTTTGTGCAAGATTTAATATAATTCCTGAAAATCCAAATCAAGGAAATCAAATCGACGACTGTTATCGTAATGTTACTGCCTTTAATCCAGATTGTGGAACAGATCAAGGTACTCCTGATCAAAATACTCCACAGGTGAATGATCCTGGTGTTAATAATAATACAAATCGATTAAATCCTAATTTATTAAATCCAAATCTTTATAATAAGGACTTGATAGTACCCCTTAATCCAAAGTTTAAATTACCTGTTGCTGCTTCAAGGGTTAAGTTTTTAAATCCTTATGCAGTGTTTACTTTTAAAGATAAAGCTGAGGTTAGACTAATAGCTCCATTTGAACCCGTAAATGGTGATTATGTTGATTATGATTCTGTTGCGTTAAATTATCGTTTTTCAGTTGGTGGTAATCCAAGTACAAACTTTGTAAGGCCTCAATCCTTATTAAGGAAATCAAATTCTTCTACAAAAGTACATCCAGGGACTAATAATCTTTTAGAGAAAAATTTAGTTATTAATACAAATTTAACTGAGTTAGGTTCTAGCTTTAGAAAAGCTTATTGTGAAGAACCTGAATTACAACCTTTAAAAATTAGTTTTGCACTTAAGAAAGGTTCAAAAGTTTATTATGAATCTGCTATGGTTACCGTAGATGTCCCTACGCCTGTAGAAAGATTTTCATCTTCAGTTTGTAAGGGAGAAAATGTAAATACTTATGATAAAGACCCAAGCTTTGTGCCAGGATTAGATTTAAGAGTGAGAAGTCCAAGAGATCTAAAAGCTGCTTTTGATAAGGCTAAAAAAGAAAGAGATACAAGAAAGAAAAATAAATATAGAGATGATTTAATCGACAGATTAAAAAATCCAAAATTACCAGATTTCAAATATGATTTAGGTGATTTAAACTTAACTCCATCTGAAGAAAAAGAAGTTGAGGAATCAAGAGTTGATAAAGATCCAAGCTTTGTGCCA
>PBFJ01000010.1 GCA_002718715.1 bacterium | reverse complement strand
CTAGAGGAAAAACTATAAACCAAAGAAAACTATTAGATTTATCAAAAAAAGCTAATATAACCTTAATATGTGGCCGCTACGAGGGATTAGACCAAAGAGCTATTGATTTATGTGTGGATGAAGAGATTTCACTTGGTGACTTTATCTTATGCGGTGGTGAACTACCAAGTCTGTGTATCATAGAAGGAGTAACAAGATTAATACCTGGAGTTTTAGGAAATCAAGAATCTCATCAAAATGAATCATTTGGCGAAAACCTTGACGGAAAGAAAAAGCATCCAGTCTATACAAAACCTGAAAGCTTCCAAGACTTAAAAGTACCGGATGTCCTTTTAAGTGGACATCATGGCAATATTAAAAATTGGCAAAAGGAAAATCTAAAAAACTAAATTTTATCCTTAAAATAGATTTTCTTATCAACAATTTTCCATGAATTAAAAATAATAAAATGAATTCCTATTAAAAATAGGACATTATTTACATTATATTTATCAATCATTTCATAAAATAAAATAAAAACTGAAGCTGAAGCAATCGATGAATAGCCCAGAAGAGATAAGATTTGATTATATACTTCATTACTTACATCATCAAAAAATTTTTCTTGAATTTCAAAATTTTTATCGATTATCAAAGATAATAAATTATGAAAAATAATTTGATCATTTTTAGTTTCATATATAAACTCCAGAACCTTAAAATTCAAAGGGTCTTGCTTAGGATAAACGTACATAAAAGCTTGAGGTGCAGAAGAATCTAAATATTCATTGAATTTATCGGCTATTGAATCAACAACCTGCAACTGAACATGATTAACTCCTTCTTTCGTAACAAATTTTAAATCAAATTGAATATCTTCTTTTTCAAGTCTAAATATATTATTCGGTAAATGATAAACACTTATCTCTGGATAATTTGTAAGTAAATGTCTTAATAAAGATTTGTGTAAATTATTTGTATTTACAATAAACTCTCTATAATTTAATGGATTCAAAATATTATAATTAAACTCAGCCAAAATTATCAGTCAAGCTTATTTTTGTCAAGCATTTGCTATACAAAACCGTGTATTGTATTTTAAGTTCTAGTAAAAAAATTTGTTATGACATTTATCAAAAAAATTCAACCTATTGGAAATGTAAGCTTTACCGAAGGAAATTATGATTTTCCTAGCTTCAAAGATTTAAAAGACTTAATCCCAAAGATTAAAGATCAAGACAGAATTCAATCAGAAATTTTTAATCAAGAAAAATTAATAACAAAATTATTAAATGGAGAAATTCAAGAGTTTTATACATGCTCTCCTGAAACTTACTTAAAGCAAATTAGTGCACAAGAACTACAAATCAATGGAATTAACATCACAGGATTTAGAGATCAAAATCCGTATGGAACATACTGTTTAGACTCTATCCATAGGGCTTTTCAACCAATTAAAATAAATGGAGATAGATTTGAAATCTACAGATTTACTAAATTTCCAAGCCAGAACTTCTCAATAATTACAAAAAAACCTGAAGTTTTAACCCAAGATGAAATAAACCAAGCTAAATTTTCAAATTTAAGCACGAGTTCACAGGTTATATCTATTTGTCAGAAAATCGATAACGTTTGGCAATGGAGCCCTTCAAAAATATACCCAGATGGAATGCATTTAATGCCAAGCCTACACTCAAGCAATCAATACGCTCAAAGTGGATTTGAAGGCTTAGCTGCAATGATAGCCGAAAACGGAGATATTGTAGTTTCTAGACCATATGACAATGCAAGGAGACTACAAAGTACGTGCATTTCGATTGGTATGCCACCTGTATCCGAAGAACAATTTTTTGAAAGTATTAAACATGTATTAATCGCAAACAAAGATTATCTACCAAGTGCAGGTTCTAATACAAAAATGTATGTTAGACCTCATATTCAAGGAATTAACGGAGGAACTGGTGTAGCTCCAGCAACTGAATATTTATTTTCAGTTCAAGTCTTTCCTTTTGGAGATTATTTTGCTAATCGTGAAAGTGTAATTGACTTAGTGGCTTTACCTAACACCCGAAGAAGCTTTAAACACGGAATGGGTGATCAAAAAGTTTCATCAAACTATGGACCTACTTTTACACATAAAATGATAGCTAAACAAGGACTAATCAGTGATTATCCAAATAGAAAATTTAACGATGTATACTACTTCGGAGAAAGCATTGATCCAAACACAAATAAATTAATTGAGGTTTTAGAAGAAGACGCAGCAGGAAATATATTTTTTATCTCTAATCCTAACAACAACTTAACACTTACAACACCATCCTTAAACAGAGGAACAATCTTACCTGGATTCACTAGAGATACAGTTTTAAAAATGGCCTATCAAATGGGAATAATTGTTCAAGAGCTAAACCATATCACATGGGAAGACATGCATAACTTCCAAGGTGCTTTTTTAACAGGTTCTGCTGCAGGGCTTGTAAGAATTGCAAGTATGTCTTATAAAGGAGAAACTATTGAATACAATACTCTTAACGAAGAAAATAAAGACATCATCGCTCATACATATTATAATTTTTATGATTTTCTATACGAATTAAGAAGAGGAAAATGTGAAACTTTTTCAGATTGTCCGGAAATTTCAAGTATTCCAGTCGTAATTGGAAATATTTACGATTTATAATTTATAATTTGACAAAAAAGGAAAAATACAGTAGTTTTGTGGCACATTATTGAAGGTAGAAGATACCTTTAACCGGTATTTTATAACCTACCTTATGTCAAAAAAATTTATGGAGTATAATTTGAAGCCTCAAATTCAAGCTGCAATAGCTAAAAAAGGCTTTGAATCTCCAACCGAAATTCAAGAGGAAACCTTAAATCTTGCTCTTGAAAACAATATTAATATTGTTGGGAAAGCTCAAACTGGAACTGGTAAAACAGCTGCTTTTGGATTACCTATTTTAAATAAAACGGATGAAAAACTTAAAAAAGTTCAAGCATTAATTTTATGCCCAACAAGAGAACTAGCTTCGCAAGTTTGTGATGAGCTTAGAAGTTTAAAAGGTGAAATGAAAGTCTTTGTATCCCCTATTTATGGTGGTCAAAGCTATGAAAAACAAAACAAAAGTCTTAAAATGGGTGACCAAATAATAGTTGGTACTCCAGGAAGAATTATTGATCACCTTAAAAAGAAAACTCTAAAGCTAGATGATTTAAAACACATTGTTTTTGATGAAGCTGACGAAATGATGAATATGGGATTTTTAGAAGAAATCAACCAAATCTTAGATCATGTTCCAGATAACTGTACTAGATTTTTATTTTCTGCAACTATTCCTAGAAAAATTCAAAATTTAATTCAAAAGTACGTTCCTAAACATCAGTTTATTGAAGTTAAATCAGAAAAAAAAGTAACTTCACTTTCAGAACAAAAATCTCTAGAAGTTCAAGAACATCAAAAATTAGATGCTCTTTGTTTTATAATAGAACAAGCCAAATTCTTTTACGGTATTGTATTTTGTAGAACTAAAGTAGAAGTTGAAAGACTTAAAGAAAACTTAGTAAAAAGAAACTATAAAGCAGATTGTATTCATGGAGATATTCCACAAAATAGAAGAGAAAAAGTTTTAGATAAATTCAAAAAACAAAAAATTAATATCTTAATTGCAACTGATGTTGCAGCTAGAGGTATTGACGTTCAAAACCTTAACTACGTAGTTAACTATCACCTTCCAGAAAACGCTGAAAGCTATGTGCATAGAGTTGGTAGAACAGGAAGAGCTGGTAACACTGGAACTGCGATTACTTTAGTTAGTTGTGAAGAATATAGTCAATACAAACAAATTTCTAAAATCAATCAAATCGAATTTGAAGTAATCAAACCACCTCAAGCAAATGATTTAAAGAAATTTTATTACAATAAAATCAAAGAAGAACTTGATAAAATGCAAGCAAGATCTAGATTTTATGAAGATTTAAAAGATGAACTTTTAGAAGAATTTGAACCTGAAGAACTACTTTTAAAGCTAATTCAAAAAGCTTACCAAGAAGTATCACATACTGAATTCCTACCTATCAACAGAAACAAAAGAAGCTCTAGAGCTAGAGGTGGATTTAGAAGAGGCCGAAGATCTGGTGGCGGATCACGAAGAAGAAGCTCCGAAAGAGGATCAGATAGAAGAGGTGGAGGCGGAAGAGATAGAAGAAGATCAAGAAAAAGATAATAAACTCCAAAAACTAAGATCTTTAAAATCTTAGTTTTTTTTTATAAATAACTCCGAAAATTTCAATCCATACTATTTAAGACTACCTGGAAAATTTGATCAAATAAAACTTGCATCAAGCATTCATAAATTTAGAGAAAATTTTCAAAAATATCACAAACCTTGCATTCTTGAACTAGCTCCAGAAATAGCAGATTGCGTAACTTCTATACGCTGGATATTAAAACATTCATATATAGGCAACTACTCAAATCTACTAGCTAGTCAAAATTTAAGGATAGGCTCAATACCAAAAGTCTTAATTCAAAGTCAGGAAATCCAAATCATTCAAAGCCCCCAAAATGGTGATCTTCTTTTTTGTGGTAATGAAACCAGAGCAATCTCACATTTAGCAATGTATATTAACCAAAAACACTTTCATGTTCAGCAAGATAACCTAAGCCACTTTGATGACATAGAAGAAATTACAAGCAAGTATAAAATACCAAGCTTAAATGAACTTGAAACTTATACAGATCATAGGTCCCTAAACTTTCAAAATAATACACTGCAAATATAAACAATATATAAAATATTTACAGTAATAACAAAAAACACAACACAACAACGGGTGTTTTTTAATTATACAAGTAAATTAGCCACAAAGTAGACATAAGTAAAAATCAAAATGTTTGTAATTAAGCAAGCAATTGTTTATTAAATAAACAATTAAACAATTTCTATGAAAAAAAATAACTTTGTTTTAGGAGCTTTAATTGCAAGTTCGCTTTTAGAAACTGCTTGTTCAAGTACTCGCCAAAATTTACCTAACGTTAGAGTTGATCTTAGTATTCAAAAGCTTTGCAGAAACCAACATCTATCACCACAAGATTGTATTGCACAGGTTTCAAGAAACATTCAAACTCAAATTCAAGTAAGACCTCAGGATAACACACATAGTCTTTCAGCTTTTAGCTACCAAAAAAGTCATGAATCACGCTACCAGCCTAGCTATACATTCAGTCCACAACAAAGCTCAATCATGAGCTTTCATACAAGAAGATCAGTACCTCCATTAACCAGTCTTTATGTATCTCCTGAAGACTTTAAAAGAACGCAAAGTCAGCTTGAAATCAACAGTTTCTTGATCTCAAACGATTTATCAGACAAATTTGAATGTCAGTTCAACCAAGAAACAAACATAGTCGTTTGCAGAAGCATGACTCCAAATCTTACACTGGAAGAAGTAGCCAATTTAAGAGAATTTTTAGAAAATAAAAATTATACAATCCACATCAAAGAAGACTTTTTAATAGGAATAAAATGAATATAGAAAAATATCAAATTAATCAACCTTCACAGATTACTAATCTGCTGACAACAATTGCCTTAAGCATTTCAACAATTACAGGTTGTCAATGTATAAAAGACAAAACAACTCAAAATATTAACAGAATACCAACTAATAGAAAACAAGCAGAGCAAACTGGAGTTTTATTAATCACTTACACACTTGAATGTATAATCGAAAAACTTTTTGGTACAAAGAGATGCATTGATGTTAATAATCAGGAATTCTGCTTTGATTATAGTAAAAACATCCTTAAACAAATCGCAAACTCTTCAGCAAATTTGCATGGAGTTATTTCAGTTCGTAAAGATCGAGAATCAGCTAACACTTACCACATAAAATTAACAGAAACTAGCTATCGAACAATTGAAACATTAAACACAATAAATAATCTAAGTAGAAGATTTAATGTTCAAGTAATCCTCAACCATCAAACCAACACTCTTACAATTTCAAAATAACCAATTAAATATGAAAAAAACAATTTTAACAGCCGGACTTCTATTAGGAGCTCTAAATCAAGCAGGTTGTGGTGGAATGGCAAAACACTCAAGCATAAGGTCTCAGGTTTCAAACAAGCCTGTTCTAAGAGAACTTAACCAATCAATCAACAATACATGTGAGATAAGTACTAATACCTCATATAAAATCATCAATAGAAAACCAAATCCAAGACAAAGATATAATGGATTATTTACAATTCAAGATATTGCTCAGATAACTATTCCTCTGCAAGAAATTAACAATTGCGTAAGAAACGTGATCAGAGGAGCAGAAATTCAATTTGCCACAACTCAAGATGAAAACATAGAATTCACGTTAGGAGAAAATAGTGACTTAAATATTGATCTTATATCCATCTATTCTAACATAGAAAACCAAAATCTATCAGATCACATTGAATGTACCACTGCAGATTTTTCAGGATATTTCGTAAGAGGGCTGGTATGCAATCATTATGATTTAAATCCATTAGAAAAAAGCACTATTAGCAATACATTCGAAAGATATGGTTATAATGTAAACCTAAGCGAAAAACAACTAATAGCAACAAAAAATAATAATTAAAAAATGAAAACCTTACATCCTTTAAAAACATTAATAGCAGCTACAATGATCCAAGGCTGTGTTCCTATATTTGGGCCCACCTATAGACCAGCAGTTGTGCATCAAGAAGACCATTTACCTAAACCTAACACAGCACACTACGGCCTTGATTCAATTTGCTACAGAACAATAACAGACAGCAGACAAAGAATTATCAATTGTATCAACACAAAGCCAGAAAATGAACCACAAGTAAAAATTCAAAACATTATTAAAGAACGCCTAGGAATTGAACTTGAAATTGAAGAAATAAATAATCAAAGTAAAGTTTTTAAAATCCTAAACATTGAAGAAGATAAACAATTCGAAGTTTTAACTTTAGTTAGAAATTCAGGTTACCATGCATTATATGAAAGCAATTCATCTAATATTATATTTTATTAATCTATGTTAAGCTAATCTTATTGTAAAACACAAAAATGCTCATCCGAGTTAAAGTCATTCCAAACTCTTCTATAAACTCAATTCAATTAATGGAAGATAAAATTACATATAAAGTAAAAATTAAATCCTTGCCAGAAAAAGGCAAGGCAAACAAAGAGCTTATAGAATTTTTATCAAATCACTATAAAGTCGAAAAATCTAAAATTAAAATAAAAAGTGGAAAGCAATCCCAAATTAAACTTATCATGATTTGCAAAGAAACTTAACATTTTCAATGAAAACCAAGCTTAAACTTGGTTTTTCTTTAAATATTCATCTCTACAAATTCCCATAGTTACAACATCCCAAAATTTATCATTTTTAAAACAATGCTGTTTCAACTCACCTTCTTTAACCATACCAACCTTTCGCATTACTTTACCAGATGCTAAATTTTCAGTACGATGAACAGCTTCTAATTTATTCAACTTTAAATCATCAAAAGCAAATTCTAAAACTTTTTCTAAAGACTCAGTTGCAAATCCTCTTCCCCAATAATCTTTTGCAATCCAATAACCTAAGACTCCACGTTTATGCTTAGACTTTATTTGAATAGCAATAGATCCAACTAAAATCTGGGAAGACTTTTCACGAATTGCAAAAGTAATAGATTTTTTTATTAAAAATTGTTCGCGACATGAATTAATAAAAGTGCTTGCATTCTCTAAAGAATATGGAAAAGGTATATTCGAAACAAACTTCGACATATCAACATCATCTAAATAAGTTGCTATTTTTTCAGCATCACTTGAATCAAATTGATTTAAAACTAACCTTTGAGTTTTCAAATTAGGAAATTCCATAAAGTATTATTAGATTATATTTATATTAACTAGCATTTAACCATAAAACAATGTATTTTAAGCTTAAATAAAGTAAAAATTTAAATTGAAAATTAAAACCACTCAGGCCAAAAAACATTTTGGTCAAAACTTCTTAACTAACCAAGACGTCTTAAATAAAATAATTCAAAACTCACAAATCCAAGCAGAAGATTTTGTACTTGAAATTGGTCCAGGTACAGCTAATTTAACACAACTAATTAATCAAAAAACCGATAACTATTTAGGCCTTGAAATCGATGACACTTTAATGCCATTTTTAAAAGACTATAATGTGAAATTTGAAGACTCTTTAAATTTTGATATTCGTAATTTACCAGATAAATATAAATTAATTGCAAATATCCCCTACTATATTACTTCCCCGATTTTGAATCATTACTTAATGCAAAGTTATATTAATTCTTGGCCAATGCCAGAATTTATGATTTTAATGGTTCAAAAAGAATTTGCTGAAAAACTAACTACCACCAAAAAATCAAATTTACTACAAACCTCAATTTCCTGCGTTGCAGATGTAGAATACCTTTTCACGGTTCCGTCCAAAGATTTTGACCCGGCTCCAAAAGTTGATTCAGCAATTATTAAAATCACCCCCAATCCAAAAATTCCAAAAGATATCGAATTTAAAAAATTCTGGTCTTTCCTAAAAATTCTTTACTCAAACCCCCGCAAAACTATCAAAAACAACTTAAAACCTCTTAAAAAAGATCTTAATCAAATTCCAGAAGATACTCTTAAAAAAAGGCCAGAAAATCTGTCTCTTATTGACTGCATTAAACTTTACTTAAATCTAACATAACTACTTAAAAAGGATAACACATTCTTTACAATTTTACCGAAAAATGGTAAAATAAAAAGATTTAAAGTGTATAATGACAGAATTATCAAACAGAGGTTTTAATAAAAATAATGAGAAATTAAACTCTCAAGCAGAAAGATTTAAAAGTAATACAGAAATAGAAACGGAAATTAGTAGAAAAACTTACAAAAAAATAAAAGACATAGGCATACTCCGTAAAGAGAATAACTTAAGTAGATTCTTACTTTTAAAAAACGAAGGAAATTTAATAAAAATAATAAATTTCATAAAAAGCAATATTGAAAGCTTAAAAAATGAAAAGTATCCAAATTATATCAAATCTAATCTGGATCAATATGAGAATACAGAAGATTGGATACATTTAATAAACTACTTATTTGAAATTTCCAAATACAATCTTGAAGGACAATTATACGATGATAATAAAATTAAAATTCTGGAAAACTCACTAAATTTAATTAAAACACTAAAAGATGTTGATACTGATATTAACTACAAAAACATAACAGCAATCTACTATTCTTTTATAGAACCTACATTTGGACAGAATCTTCAGAATCTTATTGAATACGATTTTCTGATAAAAGATCTATTACTCGATAAATCAAATCATAGAGACTATAGTAGCTATTTATATTATTTAAATTCAACCTTAGAAAACTTAAATAGATATGAAAAAAAAGATATTCAAAATGTAATAGGAAACATAGAAATTAATACTCACACTCAATTTACTAATTTTTTAAGTATTTTACACTTTATAAAAAATGATAAGAAAAACTTAGCATTCAACAGTTGGATTGAAACATACCATAAAGAAAATTTAAAAAAAATTTTAGAAGATGAAAATCTAGACCCAATTAAATTACTAAAAGAAATTTTTGAATTTAAGAAAAACATTGAACCAGAAAATATTCAAAAAGAATATCTAGAAAGAGCAAGAAATAAACTTAAACAAAAAATAGAAGAAAATAATAAAACTCAAAAATCAGATCTCACAATAGAATCAGATTCACAAGACTCAGATCTAGAAACACTTTCAGAAAATCAAAAGGATGATTCGGATCTAGAAACAAACCTCGAGTATGAATTTGATATTGATGAATTTTTTAAAGAAATAGAGTCAGACTCACAAGACTCAGATCTAGAAAATCGAATAATAGATACTGAATCAAGTTCAGAATTTGATTTCGATGGATTTTTTACACCACCAAAAAGAGTTTTTGAAAAAGAACTACCGGTTGAACTAAAAGAAGCCATAGAAAAAATAGATGAACCATTAAATAATTACGTAGACAGTAAGATAAACACTGAACACCTACCCTTTTTTAAAAAGTTTATTGACTATCGAGATAAATTCAAAGAAGAATTTCCAAAATTAAATACACTAACAACTGACGTCATTATTAAAAACATACCAAAATTTGAATTAGTAATGAATTGCAGTCAAGAATACTTAGAAAGCTCAAAAAAAATAGATACAACTTTTTGGCATTTCTATATGAGAGATTTTATATCTAAAATATTTCACTGTGAAAATAAAATCGATGATCCTACAGATTGGTTGAATTGCATAAAAAAAATGAACCAAACTCTAAGCAATATTTTAGATATAGATATAGATACATATTGGAACATACGTGACCAGCATTTTAACAATTTAGAAGATTTTGAAAAACACAATATTATTTTTGAAGCAATACTGGAAGGAATAAAAAATAAAAAAACAGAATATACTGAGTTTTTAAAATTAAATCATAAAGCAATAGCAAAAAATTTATCAATAGAAGACTTAAAACACAACTTAGAAGAATTTTACAATAAAATACAAAACAGGAAAAAATCATTAAAAAATGACCGGATCAAGGATTATTATCAAGAATTATTGATATCATGCAGTGATAAAGAATTTAAAACTATTCAAAAATATGAAAAACAAATTAAAACTTCTCACACAGGAATAATATATAATTTGATTGGAAGTAATTATAATTTTGATAAATTAATTAAAAATACAGTAAAAATTACTAATGAAAACGATTTAAAACAAATCCAAATCAATTTAAAACATTTAAATGATAAAAAAGATCTACAAAAAATACTAATTAACAGTTCACAACTCAATCCTGGTCTTACATTAAAATTTCTTACCGAGTTTAGAGTTAAAAACTTATATCAAATACAAGATAATTTATTAAATCTAAGCTCATTATTTAAAGAATTAGACAATCTAAACTTTGATATTACAGATTTATCCAATATAATAAATGTTGATGTTTACAATGAAGATTGTAAATCAAAAACTATCAATGAATTAAATGGAATGCTCTTGAAAAGAAAAAATTTAATTTTTCAATATAAAGAAAATCGAAACGAAATTACAGAAAACAGACTACATACAATAAATCAAAAAATAAAAACTAAAATAAATGAGTTTGTAATTCAAGAAATAAAAGAAAAACAATTTTTAGAAGAAATAAATCAAATAAATTTAAATTTATTTAATAATCAACTAACTCAGGAAGAATTAGATAAACTTAAAAAATATCCAAACATAACAAATATATTAGAACTTAAATTTTATCAATTACTATTGGAGGGATTAGATCAAGATGAAATAAAAAAATTATTTATAAAAAGTCTATTAAATGATTCAAGTCAAATTTTTAATGAAGAAAACCCATACAATAAAAAGTTTATAAAAAAAATGATTGCAAAAGGTATTAATATGGACAAATGGTTAAACGGAGTTCAAAAAATAACACAAACTATAAACGGCGAAGAAATATCAATAGAACACGAAATAAATCCATATGAAGTTTTTCAAATGGGAAACTATGTTCAAAAAACATGCTTTAATATTAATAGCGGAAGAAATGCATATCCATTAGCATATGCAATAAGTGCAAACACTCAAGTTTTATATGCAAAACATAAAGGTAAAATAATAAGCCGGCAAGCCATTGTTTTAACTAGCGAAGGGAAAATATTCGTATCAGGAAAATATTCTGACCAATCAAGCATTGGTCAAGAAGTAGATTTTACAAAAATGATTGAAAGTATTAAAGAACAAATTAACGCAACAGATATAGTAAAAAGAGAGTCATTAAAAAATCTTGATCAATTAATTTTCAAAAGATTAATGATGGATAATTTTACAAACTAAACAAAATTCTAGCCTGAATATACAAAAACATCAAAATTATAAAATTAATTGAAGATTCTCATCTTTCCTAAAAATTCTTTATTCAAACCCAAGAAAAACTATCAAAAACAACTTAAAACCTCTTAAGAAAGATCTTAGTCAAATTCCAGAAGATACACTAAAAAAAAGACCTGAAAATTTATCTCTTCAAGATTGTTTGAATTTATTCAATCATTTATAAACTTTGCATCATATAAGTGCGCCACTTTTAGGCACCTAGGTAAAGTCATTGATATTCAAATCCATAACCTATAGAATAAGCCTAAATTAAATATAAAACATGGAATACATTTGCTTAGATATTGAGTGTACAGGATTAGATAAAGACAAAGATGAAATTATTGAAATTGCAGCCTGCCGTTTTAATGATTCCGAAATTATTGAAGAATACCAAACCTTTGTGGCACACAAAGAACCAATTTCTGAAAAAATACAAAATTTAACTGGTATTTCTAACGAAATGACTCAAGGAGCACCCGAAATTCAAGAAATTTTGCCAAAATTAAAAGAATTCATACAAGATTTACCAATTCTAGGACACAATATTCAATTCGATCTTGGATTTTTAAATGCTAACGGAGCCCACATTCATAATTTAGAAATTGATAGTTTACCACTTTCTCACATGTTACTAGAAACCGAAGATAGCTTTTCCCTAGAAATACTGTGTGCAAAATATAATCAAACCTACTCCCCTTCCCACAGGGCCATGGATGATGTTAAAGCCAATATTGAACTGTTTTGGATATTACAAAAAAAACTAAGCAATTTTCAACCAGAAATCTTAAATTGTATTTCGAATCATCTTAAAAACACAGCCTACGAAGAAATCTTTAAAAATGATTCCCAAGAAATTTTTAACAACTTTAAAAATCCTGAAACTCAAAATATAGAAATTCAAAGCAGTGATTCAAATAATCCTAAAGGAGAACATATTTTTAATCTTCCAGAAAGCTTTTCAGAAAAACAAATTTTAGTAAAAAACATCAATACACTTAAAGATATAAATAAAGACTTCACCTTTATTCCTAAAAAACTTCAATTTTTCAATATTGAAAAAATCAGTCATGAGCTAGAAAACAATCAAGAACTTGAACTATCGGAAAAATTAAGCCTTTTAAAAGTTTTAATTAAATATCAAGAAAACAAAATTTTACATACTTTAAATGTGAATTTCAGAATGGATGAAATGGCAGTATTTAATAATTTTTTAGAAGAATTTAAATCTATTCCGCAAAACCACAACCTTCCTTATGTTTGTGATTTTGAGACATTCTTTTATTTAAATCATTTAAATTTAATTCCAAATGATCACGAAGCTTTTTTAGATTTTGATCCATTTTTAGCCGAAGGTTATTTAAATGCTATTACCGAAAAAATTTATCCAGCTAAAGATCAACAAGAGCAAGTCTTAGCAATTCTTCAGAAAAATGGTTTAGGACTTGAGCCTTATCAAAAAGTTCAATTGGATATGTTTCAAATCCAAGATTTAAAAGACATTACCGGTAATATTGATTTCTTTAGCAACAGTGAGCAAATTTACATGGGCTATAAAGATTATTTCAATCTACAAATAGTTAAAATGCCTAAAATTGATAAAATCACAATTCAATCAATTTTCAATCAAATTAAGATTCCCCACTTTTTTGTTATTCCCGACAATCCAAATTTTGAAATTCAAACTCATCACAAAGCTCCACATTTTAAAAGCCCAAATTATAAAGCCAATGTCTCAAATATTATTTACAATGAAATCCTTAACGAGAACTTTCAAAATACGGTAATCATTGCTAATTCTAAGGATCATATCCGTTCAATTTTTCAAAATCTACAAACTAAACTAAAAGAACAAGGCATTAACTTACTTGGGCAAGATGAAAGTGGATCTAAAAGTAAAATATTATCTTATATTGATGCCCAAGAATCACCAATAGTGCTACTTTGTACTTACCAGTTCTTACAAAAGTTTGCTCCTGATTTCCCATCAATCGATAAAGCTTTTATTACCAGCCTGCCTTTTCATACAATCTCGCACTTCTATTTTGATTACATTAAGAAAAAAGCCGACAACGAATTCATGGAAGTTTTAATCCCAGAATGCAGCTCAAACTTAATTAAATTAAGCTACTTCTTAAGCTCAAAATATAACTTAAAAAGCCTATCAAGTTTAGATGATAGACTAATAAGTCAAAGATATGGAAGAGAAATCCAAAACTTAATTTCAAATTATATTTCAGTTAGCTAAGATTGATACCTATCGGTATAAATCGTCATTTTCTTTGGAAATGAGGGGTGGTTAAAATTAGGCATTCTTTGCATTTTTGCTTCTCCCCCTTCTGGATTAAAAAGAGTTTCCTCCAAATCAAAGTCAGTTGAATGTGAAATATAAACACTTGGTAAAGCTGCCCCCCCACCGAAAACCGGATTAAAAATATCAAAAACAATAGGCTGATTGTACTCACCTAAATACAACATAGCATGACGTTCTAATTTAGGTTTAGCTTCAGTTTTCATTAAACTACCTATAATAGAAGAAGAAATACCTAAATTTCTTAAAAGAAAATGTCCCAACAATGAAAACTCGGAACACATTCCAACTTCTTCTTTATAAATATGAGATGCTTTAAAACCAATATTATGAGCAGCAAACATACTTCTTTTCAAATCATCTCCTCTTTTAACATATTTTCTAAGTACCGATTGAATATTAAATATTACTTCAAAAAGATCTTTATCTAAATGCTTTTCATCATAAGAAGAAACAAAATATTCAAGAATTCTTTCTTCCTTTTCACTTAATGTGTTTCCTATAACTTTTCTAGTTAAATCCTGCACAATACTAATATAGTCTGAATCAATTTCATAACCTATATTACCATCAAAACTAGTTGGATAATATTCTCCAGCATAAAAATCTGAGAATAAAAATCCATTAAACTTTGTTGATTTATATTGTGTTGTTACTTTATTCATATTTTTTAAAATTATTTATATTAATTAAAATCAAGCATTAACTTTGTTGAGACATCACCAGCCTTTGGCATTCGTCTTAGCACCATTTGATTATTCTGATAATTTACTTGAGTGCTTACATTGTCATAAATAGAAGGAAAAAAATTACCCTTCACTGAGAAACAATTCCCGACATCCCAAAATTTTTCAAAATCTTTGATATATAAAAGCGTATGATATCCAACTCTTTTTCCCCACGAGGCTCTTGATGCAATCAATGAAGCCTCCACACCAATATTTTTCATTAATAAATAACCTAAAACTGCAAACTCTGTACACATTGCTACCGAATTATTAAAAACATCAGATAAATTAGCATCCCTGTTAGCATTTAAAAACTTAAGTCTTATATTTTCTTTCGACATTTTAAAACCAAAATCTGAAATCATATTTTGAAAAACATATAAAAACTTAAAGTAATCAATAACTAAAGAATCATCAAAATCATACGCTGCTTTTAATTTTTGAATATTTTTCAAATGAAGCTCAGAAAAAACAAAATTTCTAGCATTCTTTACTATTTGATCTACAACATCCTTCATACAATCATCTATTTCATATGAATAAACGTCATAGTCTAAATTAAAAGGAATCTCAGATGAATACCTGTCTCCATAATCTAATTCTTCACAGAATACATAACGCTTGTTTTTAAGTGTATATTTCAAGTTCAATATTTAACGTACACTTAACTTAACATATTAATGTAAATTTGTCAAGCGGTGATTACAAACTCTACGAATTAAGCAACTGAACATAAAGCAAATTCACATACAAAAGGAACATAATAGTCAAAAAGCCAAAAATTTTTCCATATTTATTCCAGACTTTAAGGGAATCCTTAAATTGATTTTCAGTTTCAAAAGCAAAACTTTTAAACAAAACTAAATTCCCTCTTAACATTAAATATAAAACCAGCAACAAATTAACGACCGGAAAAAAAATCAAAAAAGTTGCTAAATTACCGTAGTAAGCTCCCCAAAAAATATTTAATCCAAAAGCTCCAAAATTTAACTTTTGGTAGTCTTTTGGAAACTTTGAACCCTTTGGATTCCAAATTTCTAGTGACTCGTCTTTTAATCTCTTTCTTAATAATATGGAAGTTGCCACATAAAATAAGCTTACCGGAACACTTAAAAAACATAAATAAAATAAAAAAAGCATAAAATATTCAACTAAAGCTGCTTTTAATCCCAAAGAATACAAAAAACTAATAAAAGCAAATAACAATACTAACGCAAAAGGACTAACTAAGGCTATCAACCTTCGTTTTGCGGCTTTTAAGTTTAAAATATAAAGTTGTCTTTTTAACATTTTTGAAGTTCTAAATAACAAGCTGTAATTGCGTCTTTTAAGACTTCAGTCACAACAGGGTGTCCAAAGACCTGGCGACGCAAATCTGAAATTTTCATTCGATACATCACAGGAATCGTCATCATATGCATTAACTCAGTAGCTGAATTTCCAATTATATGGCAACCCAAAATCTCACCAGTTTTTTTATTTGCAATAATTTTCACAAAACCACTCGAAGATCCTTTTAAAAGAGCTTTTCCGTTAGCTAAATAAAAAGCTTTTGCTTTTACATACTCTATACCTTTTTCAATCACTTCTTTTTCAGACAAGCCGACAGTTCCAACTTCTGGATGACAAAAGACTGGGTCTGGAAAAAATTCGTAATCAACCTTATAAAAATCTGCATATTCACCCAAAATTTCATGTGCTACAAAAAGTCCTTCTCTTTCAGCACCATAAGCTGATCCTGATTTTCCAATTACATCTCCAATAGCAAAAATATGCTCTAAATTTGTTTTTAAATCATCATTAACTTTTACTCTTCCTCGAATCGTTTCTAAATTTAAAGCACTTAAATATTCTAAATTTGGAACAACACCAATTGCACTTAAAACACAATCAGCTTCTAGTTTTTCACCATTTTTTAAATTGAATTCTAATTTTCCAGAATCTAAATCATTAATTGAATCGATTACAGTTTCTAAATGAATATCTATTCCAGCTTTTCGATATTGAGAAATCAAATATTTACCAAGATCCGAATCGTAAAAATTTAAGAAATTATCAGCTAAATCAACGATTGTTACTTTCACTCCAAATTCATGAAAAAAAGTTGCAAACTCAACTCCAACAGGTCCTCCACCCACAATCAAAATTGATTCTGGCATTTGTGTCATTTCAAAAATATTATCTGAAATTAAAAATCGTTTATCATCGTCTTTGAAGCCTGGAAACTTTCTCGAATTAGCACCCGTAGCTAATACAAATTTATCAGCCGTGTAACGCTGTCCATCTACCTCAATAGTATTTTGATCTATAAACTTTGCAAAACCTTCTATAAACTCAACCTTATCATTCTGGGTCACTCTTTGATACCCATTGCGGAGTTTATCCATAACCTCTTGTCTTTTAGCAATCATTTTTGGAAAATCTAAAACAGGAGTTGTATCTTTTAAATCAATCCCAAACTCATGCAGACGTTTAGCATGTCGAAACATTTCTGCAGAATACAACATAGTTTTCGCTGGAATACAGCCACGATTCAAACAAGTACCACCAATCTGTCGATACTCAACAAGACCAACCTTTTTTCCATTTCTCCCTAAAATACGGCTACATTCAACTCCTCCGGGACCAGCTCCAATTACTAGTACATCATAATGCATAAAAAAAAAATTAGATTTGCCTAAATTATAGCAAACCTAATTTAAAAGTTAATACTTCATGAAAATTAATCACCCAAAGTAATAGTCATCCCACCAAGTGCAAGAATATCTTCAGACTTTAAAGTTTAATAGAGTTCGACTTTGATATATTCCTTAAATTCAAGATAGCTATTTACTTCAAATCAATACAAAAATCCTGAAACATTGTAAATATTTCGCACTTATCAATTACAAATGATCATGGTCATGGTCATGGTCATCACCATCACCTTGATGATCAGAATCATTATTATCAGACAAAAAGGACAGTTCAATACCATTCATTCTTTGCTTTTGTTCATCTAACAAACGAACCAGAGTATGATTATCAAAACTTAATCCATTTCGGTGAAGTTCAAAATGAACATGTTTGTTAACTGCTTTATTAGGCCTACCACCTGTATTACCAACTAAACCTAAGACTGTACCTGCTCTTACAATTTGACCTGGAACAACAGAAACCAAGTGCATATGTGAATAATATTGATAAATATTTGTAACCGGATTATAAATAATTAATCCATTTCCAGCCTTTGGACTTAAGCCTTGACCATTATAATTAGTTCTTTGTCTACCACTCCAATTATTACCAACTGCCAAGACAATTCCAGATTGATAAGCAAGTAATTCAGGACCGATTTGGCGTCCCCTAACTACTTTACGAGGCTGAAAAAACACATCTAACGCATCACCATGAGCATGCTCAAGTTCACGCCCCCTACCATAATTTCCAGTAGATCTTTCACTAAAAACATAAGAAGTTTCATTACCCGACAAAGAACTAAAAGTTCTAAAAAAGCAATTCAACACAGCCTCATGTTTAGATTGAAATCTTTTAGCCTTAATAAAATTTGAGTATAAACTTTTATATTTTTGACAATAACGATTATTAACTCTACAACGATTAGCAATCTGCCTTAAACGTCTCTCAAATTTAATACTGTAATACATACCAAGAGCATAATCTAAATTAGGTACAACAAGAGACCTTACCTGTTCCAATGTACAATTATTTAACTCAACCTGTTTTTTCAAATAAACAAAATATGAATTTAAATTACTTAAATCCAAGTGCTCTATATTGTTATAATCAATAGATTCAATAACGCTATCTAAGGTCAAATTAAGTTCAGTAGTCGAAACATTTGAATCCATCAAATTAGCATCATCAACTGTAATTTCAGTACCATTTACTTCTACATTGGAAGATTCCTCGGAAGATCTAACAGATCTATCACCCTCAGATGATAAAGGTTCTGTATTTGTATTAGTATCTGTATTAGTATTAGTATTTGTATTAGTATTTGTATTAGTATTAGTATTTGTATTAGTATTAGTATTTGTATTAGCATCAATACTATCTTCAATTACAGGTTCCATTGCTACAATTCTTTCCCTCACAACAGTCTGATTTTGACTAGGTTGAGGACTACTTACCTCGACAGATTCATCCTCTGTATCTGATTCTTCAGTACTACTTACCTCGACAGATTCATCCTCTGTATCTGATTCTTCAGTACTATCTCCATGAGACCTAACTAATAAAGATCTTAGGTATTCTTTTAATTCGGAAAAACCATTATTAAAACTTATCATAGCATAAATTGTAATAGGATCAGGTATACCATTTACCTCTATTTGAGAAGCAAATCCAGGATTAAGTTCAGATTTAACCTTTTTTTGAAACCTTATGATAGAACAAATTGTATAAGGATCAAGATTACCATCCAAATCTAATAAAGATAAAAGGTTATCTTTCATCACATTATTCATCAGAAATTGTATGCATAATAAGTAAGCATTTGAATATGGAGTATTTAATGACCAACCCTGTTCTTTTATACCAGATAAAATTTCTTGACATTTAGATATAGAAATAGTGCCATCAAAATTTTTATCGATAGTCTTAAATTGGTTTCTTACTGATGAATTTAACTCTACTGGTAATCTTTGGGAATTTACGTTAGAAATTGAGGCAACATCTAATCTATTTGAATTATACACTCTCATTGGTTACTTTATAATATAATATAACATTATAACACAATATAGTAAAAATGCAAAATTAGATTAATTAGTTTAAATGTTTAGCTACAATTATTTAAAAGATAAAGAGAAAAAATTAAAATTCAAATAATCAAAAAATAATTATCATAAGAATTTAATATTGATTGTAAGACTCTAAATAAATGCCAAATTCAAGACCGATAAAATTTTTCTAAATAAATCAATACTTCAAATTCCAATCATCTGAAGAATATTTTTCAGATTGAAGCTTTTCAATATTAGAATTAAAATTGGCAATATCTAAATCCTGAAATTCAGAGAAATTAAAATTTTTAAGAAATTCTTGTTTAAGAATTTTTGAAATCTCATCAAATGAAATTGGTTTTTCTAAATGCTGATTAATTCCAGTCACACGTTTTTTTACACTTTGAATTAATTTATATTTCATTTTTTCATCTGGAACTTTTAATAAAGAAAACATCAAATCAACATCCACATCCAAAAGCAAAGTTCCATGTTGTAAAACGCAGCCTTTTTTTCGAGTTTGAGCATTACCAGAAATTTTTTGATTATTTAAAACAATGTCATTCAAGGGTGCAAATTCTGCATCCAAATTTAATCTCTTCAATCCAGAAATAATTGAGTAACAAATTTGTTCATAGCTTTCTAAAATGTTTTTACTAAGTAGTTTTTCAGGAAGAATCAATGTATAAGTAAATTGATTTCGATCGTGCATCACAGCTCCCCCACCAGTAATCCTTCGCACACATTCAACTCCAACTTGATTAGCCTTTTGGGTATCTATCTCAAGTTCCATTCCTTGGAAATAACCAATAGTACAACTTGTAGGTTTAAAACCATAGAATCGTAAAACTGGAATTCCGGTTTTAGATACATAATCCAGTAAAACTTCATCACATGCAAAGTTAAAACTTGCACTATTAAAACCGGTATTTAAAAATTTAGCTTTCATATTGCATAGTTAAAAAATCATATAAATCTTGTGGTTTAAAGCCAAAAACTTGGATTTGATTATCCGTTAAAAACCTTTCTAAATCCTGAGTAAAATTTTTACTCATATCCAAATTTAACATAAACTCTTCAAGTATTTCTAAGCTGCTTTCAGGATGCATAAAAAAATCTCCGCGCAGTTTAAATTGTTCAATTTTAATACCAGAAAACTCTACATAAATTTTTAAAAGTTTTCCGTTCTCAGGTTTATAATTTTTAAATTCCATAAAATTAAATTACTTTAAATTAAATTTTTGTTTCAAAAAATCAATCTCATCTCGAAGCTCGGCTGCCTTTTCAAATTGTAAATTTCTAGATGCAAAATCCATTTGAGCTTCAAGTTCTGTAACCAATCTTTTTTGATCTTTTTCTCGAACATTTTTATTATCATATTTATGAACTTCTTCTGAGTCTCTTTCACCTTTTTTAGAAGTCTGAGAAATATCTTTAATAGCTTTTTTAATACTTTGTGGAGTAATACCATGTTTTTTATTATGAGCCTCCTGAATCTCACGCCTTCTTTGAGTTTCAGCGATTGATGATTCCATAGCTGGTGTAATTTCATCACCATACATCACAACAAAACCATTAATATTTCTGGCCGCTCTACCAATTGTTTGGATTAATGCTGACTCCGATCTTAAAAAACCACGCTTGTCGGCATCCAAAATTCCTACAAAAGAAACCTCTGGTAAATCCAGACCTTCTCTTAAAAGATTAATTCCGATAATCACATCAATTTTCCCCTCTCTAAGTTCTCTTAAAACTTCAATTCTTTCAATTGTATCCACATCACTATGCAGATATTTAACACTTACACCTTTTTTAAGCATGTAATCAGTTAAAGCTTCTGCCGATTTTTTAGTTAAAGTTGTAATCAATGCTCTCTCTTTCTTTTCTACAACTTTTAAAACTTGCCTATATACATCATCAATTTGACCTTTGGTTGAACGAACTTCAATTACAGGATCTAATAATCCAGTAGGCCGAATTATTTGCTCTATAATATCAACTGGATCAGTATTGGCTTTTTCATATTTACCTGGAGTTGCAGATACAAATACCGTTTGCTTCATATGACCTTCAAATTCCGTAAAATTAAGCGGACGGTTGTCTTGGCAAGAAGGAAGTCTAAAACCATGCTCAATAAGATTGACTTTTCTAGAACGATTTCCTTCATACATAGCTCCAAATTGCGGAACAGTAATATGGGACTCATCAATTACCATTAAAAAATCATCTGGAAAATAATCAATTAAAGTTGCCGGCTGACTCCCCGCCTCTCTCTGATTAAAATACCTAACATAATTTTCAATTCCTGAACAATACCCAGTCTCTAGTAACATTTCAATATCGTATTCAGTTCTAGTTTTAATTCTTTCAGCTTCAATCACTTTTCCAATTTTTTTGAGCTCCTCGTAACGAATCTCCATATCTTCTCTGATTTTACCCACAGCAGCTTTTATTTTCTCATTAGTTGTCACAGCATGTTTAGCCGGAAAAATTGTTACTTCATCTAATTCACGTATTACTTCTCCTGTAAAAGAATCAGTTTCACGAATTGTTTCGATTTCATCACCAAAAAAATCTAAAGAAATAATATTATCAGAATTTGGAGGGAAAATTTCTACCACATCTCCAAGCACATGAAACATCGACTGCTTAAACTCTAATTGGCTACGAGTATATTGCATATCTGTTAAATGTCGAAGTAATTTATCTCGATTTCTTTCTTCCCCTTTTTTAAGAGTAATACTTACATTTTGATAATCCTCTACCGATCCAAGTCCATAAATACAACTTACAGTAGCCACAATAATTACATCCTTACGTGTTAAAAGATTCACCGTTGCAGCATGCCGAAATTTGTTAATTTCTTCATTAATTGAAGAATCTTTTTCTATGAAAGTATCTGTAGCTGCAATATAAGCCTCTGGCTGATAATAATCATAATAAGACACAAAGTAATTTACTGCATTATTTGGGAAAAAATCCTGCAGTTCAGATGCTAATTGCGCAGCTAAAGTTTTATTATGAGCCAAAACCAAAGTTGGCTTTTGCAATTTAGTAATAACATTTGCCATTGTAAAGGTTTTACCGGTACCTGTAGCACCAAGCAAGGTAGTAAAACGATTACCCTTTTCTAGTTTTCCATATATATCCTCAATGGCTTGAGGCTGATCCCCACTGGGTTTGTATTTTGAGACTAATTCAAACATATTTTTTTTAAAAAATTATAACAAAACCATTTAAATATGCAAATTCAAAGCCAAAAAACCCATTTTTCTTGCCAAATATAAAAACATGACTTATTAAATAAAAAAAATAAAAATTAAAAATGCCAAAAAGAAAAAAACACAAAACTAAAGTTAAAATTCTAGAAGCAACCAACGAATCTGGATTAACCAAAGTACAAAGACAAGCAATCGATCAATCCGAACATGTAGTTTTTCAGTTTCCTTTTATGAATCATGAAATTCAAGGAGTATTAAACATGGTTAAAAACCGACAAATCAAACCTGAAATGATTCCAAGTAACTTTCCATCTACTCACAAAGCTATTTTACAAAGTGTATATAAAAGAAAAAATAAACCAGCCTATTTCGTTGCAATCGAAGACACATCTTACCAAGCACACTTAAGAGACACACTAATCCCAAGCCTAGAATCCTTCACTGAAGCTGAAGACATGTTTTACTTTGGAACTTTAGAAGAAACAATTCAAGCCTCTAAAAAAGCTTTTGAATCTTTTGTAAGCTACAAACAAGGAATTGAAATGCAAGTCATGCAGGACATTACAGATATTTCCAATAAAATTTTAAGCCAAAACCCTTCTAATATTTGTTATCTAACCCAAGGCGAATCACCACAAATCACAGACTCCTTATATAGATGGTATACTGAAAGAGAAAACACTCAAACATATATTCAAAAACCTTTTACTTTAGACTTTAGAACCGAGACCTATAGAAAGTTCACAAATAAAAAACTAGAAAATGAAGATTATACACTAAATAATTTAGATTATTTAAAATTAGTATTATTTCATACACTACTGAATTTAGGCATGAATGAAATTGACTTCCCAACTGAAAATTTTAAACTAGAATCTCCTTGGTTAAACCAAACACGGAATCATATTATCAACTCATTTTCATTTACAGATATCCAAAAACTCCATTTAGAACACCAAGATCATTGGTTTGGATGGAACAAATCAACCATCATTACCAAAGAATTTGAGAAAAGATACCCAAGACAAAAACAAGCATCTTTTGTTTTAGCTCAAAAATACCTACAAAGCGGTTTTAATATAATCCAGGAAGCAGATCCAAAATAATCTTGTATTTTCTTGAAATTTAAGCCAAACTAGGCTTATGCACCCGTAGCTCAGCTGGATAGAGCAGTGGCTTGCGGAGCCAAAGGTCACAGGTTCAAATCCTGTCGGGTGCACCATATATTCATAAGTATGAAACACTAAAAATCACTTAATTAAGTTATGTGATATTAATTTATAAGTCATATTATTAAGAAATAAAATAAATTAAATTTAATCAAATGAATATTAAACAAGTAAGCTAGTAAATTTTTCCAAATTAAATCATACTGATCTGGAATATAAAAACTCACATGTTAAACAAAGTTACAAATTTAGTTTACAATCAAAGAAAGTCGCTTATAAACCCTCAAATCCAAGAATACATTTCAAGTTCAGATGTAATATTAGTTTACGACTCAAAGACTACACAAGAATTAATTCGCCAATACAGAGAACTTAGTAAAGGTGTTATCTCACCATCAAACATAGAGTCTACTCACAGCTCTGAATTTTTAAATTATTTTTATAAATTAAAAAAAACTGTCATACCATTCAACCCTCCAATAGACCAAATCTCTCATAATCCATACCGAAAACTAATTAGAACAAACCTTGAACAAGAACAAAAAATCTGCAGTGAGTTCATTGATAACCAACCATATCAAGCACTAACTACAAGTAGCTTTTCGATAAACATGTATAATCAAAGTTTTACGTATTTATATAATTATCTAGAAAATTACCTTGAAGAAATCCCATATATCATTCAAGACATCAACCAAAACCTTGCATACTCTAGAAAACAAATTTTAATAATTTCAAACCCAAATCTATTAGAATTTAAATTTATGAAACCTAATCTGATAGATAAAACAATTTTTACAGAAAGCTACTTTAACCTCAGTATTAGACACGAAATCTTTAGAAGAAACGTCTTAGATTTAGAAGTACCTGAAAGCTTAATATATGGGTATATAATCGAATGCAGCTTAAAAAATCTATCCCAAGAAAAAAAACTTAACTATGGAAGAAATCGTAAATACCCTTATCGAAAAACCATAACAAGTTTAACTTTTGAAGAATTTACAGAACTATCAAAGCAAATCTCACAAATCTCAAACACTGAACAAATAACATCAACCACTACTTACTTCCTAGATACCCTTGCAAAAAATCAAGAAGCTTAATATAATTGTCATACAAAAGTGCACCTATAGCTCAACTGGATAGAGCATCGGTCTTCGGAACCGAGGGTTGGGGGTTCGAATCCCTCTGGGTGTACCATTTTAAAAAATAAATCAACTCTCTAAAGCAACTACGTTAGTTAAGCTAGAGTAAAAACCAAAAGAATCTATATAATAAACTTCAGACTCAAAAACCTTACTTTTAGTCGAAGATAGTTTTTTAGGTATTAAAATTCCTCCCTGTTCAAAAAAAGTAGAATAGGCTTCCGACATTCCTACATCTGTAAACCATACACTAGTCCCTCCTGGAAACTTAAATCTTTTAATTTCATCTACTACGCAATGACCAACAATCAACCTATCAATTCCAGCAACCTTAAAGTAATCCTCTGTAATTAATAACTCGACCTGACTTAAGCCAGTAAAATCTTTATTTCTAAACCAAAATGGTGAAGCTTTTTGCGTACCTCCACTCGACTTTGAAACTGTGTCATAAGAATTAAACAAAGTAAAATCTCCATCAAGTGCCATTTGCAAAGCATTAGAAAATTCTAAACTCATCTCCTCAAGCCAATTTTCAACAGTAAAAGACCGAGATTCAATAAAATTAGAATCAATCCCTCCATGTATAAAAAGATTTCCATCTTCATAATGGCTCAATTGAAGATGACTTAAAAAACTTATAATTTTTGGATCTGCTAAAATTTCATCAAACATTGAAACAAAATCAGAGTAATTTTGAACAAAAAAATCAAAAAAACTATCTTTATGAGATCTTTTAAATCCAGTTTTAAAAATTTTACTCATTTCAAGTAATAAGCTTTCAAATAGCGGACAGATATGTTTTGCTAAGGAAACTAAAGTTTTAAAACCTCCATTAAAAATCCAAGCAAAAATATTATTAAAATCTTTAGTCACCAAGGCTCTCAACATAATAGCTTCATGATTACCCATTAAAGTTATAACATTATAATTTCTACGAAGATCTAAAACTTGCTCTATAACTTCCATAGAATATCTTCCCCTATCTACAAAATCACCAAGAAAAATAATATCATTTAGATTAAATCCTTCTTCAAAAACAAACTTCTCAGTATTAAAAAGAGTTTCATTAAGAGATAAAACAGAACCATGAACATCAGGAATCACCAAGGAATAATCTTTTTTGTTTGAAAGGGCAGATGGAAAAACTGAGTTGGGTATTGATAATGACATAACTTGAAATAAATTAAGAATGTTTTTTAATGTAAAAACTTCTTAACTTATACAACAAAACAAAACAAAAAGCAACTACTAACAAAGTGAAAATTTTATCTAATCCAAAAAATCCATCAAGAATATAATCTAAATTTTTTAAAGAGTAATATCCAATTAAAACATAAAAGGTATCTCTAATTATATTACCAATCATCGTTCCGATAAAAAACTTACGAATATCATATTTTAAAATACCAAAAATACCTGAAAAAGGCGCAGATGGAATAAAAGGCAAAGCTCTCAAGACAGATATCCAAAAAATTCCATATCTTAAATTATTAATTTTATCAGAATAAGTCAGAAATAATTTTTCAGATAATCCAAAATAATTTCCATATTTATGAATAAAAATATCTTCTAACTTAAATCCTATAAAATATAAAACTAAAGAACCAATAGTCTTACCAATTGCACCTAAAAATCCAATTAGAATTAAATACCAATAACCTACTTCCATTGCAGACAAAGTACTACCTGCAAAAGTCATAATCACAGGACTTGGAATCGGTGCAATCACTTCTTCTACAATACCACCTAAAAATACAAACCATTCAAGTGAAAAGATTTCCGAAAAATTCTGTATATAATCAATAATTTTTTCCATGCATAGATTATATCAAAAAAATTTTAGAAATAAAGTTCTAAATTAATAAATCTAAATCAGCCTGAATATCTTTTGACCTTTGTAAAAAAGAGGCAGAAACAACACTTAAATCCTTCGGAATATGTTTTATTGACTCATCGTTAACCCCACCATCTACACAAAACTCAATTTTTGGATTAACAACCTTAATTTCATCAACTTTATCTAAAGCAGATACTATGAATTTTTGACCTGAAAAACCAGGAAAAACAGTCATAATCAAAACTTTATCTACTAATTTTAGAAACTTATCATATACAGAAATTTTCGTATCAGGATTAACAGCTAAAGCAATTGGCAGATCAAACTCTAAACATTTTTCAATTTCTTGAGGTTCAATTTCAACATGTATATAGATAGCTTTAAGATTTTTTCTTAAATTCTCAAATTTGTGTAAAATTTGTTCACATAAAATTGAAGGCTTATTTACCATTAAATGTAATTCACAGGACTTAGAAAAATTTAAAGAATTTAAAAAATCTAATCCATAGGATAAATTAGGAACAAAATTAAGATCCATTACATCTAGATGCCAAGAATCAAACTCAAATTTTTCAAATTCAATTATTTTTGATTGAATTTGACTTATTTCTAAACCCAAAATAGAAATTCCTACTTTTCGCATCTTAATTATTTAATTTTTTTTCTACAAAATTATTAACAATTTTAGTAGCAGATTCAATTGGAGTACAGTTTGAAGCCACACATAATATATTTTTTCTTAAAGAATCATCCAGCTCTGTCTCTTTAAGATTCTCACATAAAACAGGGTGTAATCCATCCATCAATTTTGAATAATCACATAAATCAGAACCAATAGAATCAATCAAAATTCCAACTGCTGGTTTATTTTGAACAACTTTTTCACCTACTTCTCGGGCTAAAACAGGAATTTCAATTTGCTCTTCAATCCTAAAAACTCCAAGATCGACAATGTGAAGTTCACTATAATTTTCTTTTAGGAAGTCAATAATCTGATTTTTTAAAACATATCCCTTACTGTCAGCACCAATATAAACATTTTTTAACATAAAACTCTTTAATTCAATTTATTATAACATATTTCAAAGCAAACTACAATTTCATGCTTGAAATCTCATTTACATAAGGAATACCTTCTTGTTCAAAAAACTCGATATAAAGATCAATAATTCTATTAAAGGTTTCTTTACTATCAGATTCAATTCTCATACTTATTTTATCCTCGGTATTTGAAGCTCTAAAAGTTCCCCAAGAAAAATCATCAAACTCTACAAAAGAGCCGTCAATGTCTTTTACAGTTGCACCTTTTGATTCAAAAAATTCTTTAGAATTAGTGACATAAATAGGTTTTTTATCAGAATCTACAGCATATCTAAACTCAGGGGTATTAAACATTTGTCTAAAACCAGAAAAGAACTCAGAATAAGTTTTATCATCTTGTGAATAGATTTCACAAAGTTTTAAAGCCGCATACATTGCATCGTCAAAACCAAAATAACCTTCACCAAAAAAATAGTGCCCAGACATCTCCCCTCCAAATTTAATATTTTCTTGGTGCATATATTGCTCAATCAAAGAATGTCCAGTTTTATATCTAACTGGAATACCACCATTTTCTTTAATATCATTCTCTAAAACTTTGGAACACTTTGCATCAAAAACAACTTTACTTCCAGGATTACGACTTAAAAAATCACGAGCAAATATTGCAACTAAAAAGTCCAAACTATAAAATTTTCCATTTTCATCTACAGCTCCAACTCTATCAGCATCACCATCAAAACCAATACCAAAATCAGCTCCTACTTCCTTCACTTTCTGGGATAAAGCTAGCATATTTTTAGCATATTGTGGATTTGGAGCTTTATTTGGAAAAGTACCATCAACCTCATCATAAAGCTTAACTATTTCAATATTTGGATTCACAAACATTTTATCTAAAAATGGTCCTAAAACAGCATTTGCAGTATCAACTACAATTTTTATTTTTTTATGTATAGTAACTTTAGAATTTATAAAATCAAAATAGCGATCTGAAACATCCATTTCATTATATTCTCCAGAACCAACAATAAAATCTTGATCTTGAATCATTTTTTTCATAATTTGCAAATCTTCACCAAAAATTGAATGAGCATTATTTCCGACAACTTTAAATCCATTGTAAATGTACGGATTATGAGAAGCTGTAATACAAACCCCGCAATCAAACTCATCCTGAGACGAGGCAAAATAAAGCATTGGGGAAGGACAAATTCCAATGTTAGTCACATTTATACCAGTAGATAATGCTCCTTTTATAAAGTGATCCTGAAACTCTTGAGAAGTTAGTCTAACATCTCTACCGCAAACTAAAGACTTAGAACCTTTTTTTAATAAAAAACTAGCACAAGCTTTACCAAAGTTTAATGCAAACTCCGCATCCATTTCTATTTCATCACCCATAGCTTTACCACGGATATCATAAGTTCTAAAAATTTTTTCAGAAAACATAAATAATTTATTAATAATACTTCATGGCTTTTTTAGCCTCTAAATTTTGTGTTCTTTCTTTTAAAACAGCTCTTTTATCATGAGATTTTCTCCCGCGAACTAAACCTAAATTAACTTTAACAAGTCCTTTTTTAAAATATAAACTTAAAGGAACAAGAGTTAACCCTGCTGTATTTAATTTATTTTCAAGTTTTGCAATTTCTTTTTTATTTAAAAGCAAAATTCTCTCCCTTGTTTCGTCATAACTTTTATTATCAGCAAATTTGTAGGGAGAAATATGCAAATATTTTAAAACTACCTTATCTTCCATAATTAAAGCATAAGAATTTTTAAAAGAAACACGAGCTTGTCTTAAAGACTTAACTTCTGCACCAGTTAAAATAATACCTGCTTCAATTTCTTCTAAGACATCAAAGTCGAACCTAGCCTTTTTATTACTTGCAATTACTTTCATAAAGAAATTTATATACTGAAATTTTACGTAGATTTGTAGAAAATAGCAAACTTGAGTATTGACAAAACTCTTCAGCTGGATTATAATAATTAGATTTAAACATTTTAAATGAAGTTTTACAAAATCAAAGCTAAGATTAAAAATTTTGCAGAAAACTATGGAGTTTTTTTAGTATCAATGTTTATTTTACTATTAAGCTTTACTATTTCAGCAACCTTAACATAATAATTTAACCCTTATAAAATGCATAAAGATATACAATTACCAAGTCACATTAGAAGATTTGAAGAAACTACATTAATTCTACAAATTACCAATTACCATTCAAGAGTATTCCTAGGACATGCCAATCATTTAAAAATTATGGATAACTGGATTTGCCAAGAACTAGAAGAAAACCATTACTCAGATAATGAAGGACATTCTAAAACTGATCATTTTAATGGATATGCTAATACTTCAAGAGAAAACAATCACAATAAAGATCATGATGAAAAACACTATTGTAATTTCTTAGCTGAAAAAATTAACTTTCATTACAACCAAGGAACATTCGATAAACTAATTTTATTTCTTCCAGCTCATATGCATAAAACCCTAGAGAAAAAATTAGACCAACATGTCTTAAACAACATTCAATTTATGCACGGAACATTCAACTATGATTCCCCTCTCCAATTAATTGAAAGACTTTACGTACTAAAATAAAAAATTATTAAAACTACAAAAAACTAAGCCCTATAACAAGGGTTTTTTTTTGAATCAGTCAAAGTCTTGACAAAAAAAATAAAACATGTAAGGTTGTGTAAGTTTAAAAATAAATATCATGAAGTATTCAAATACAATTAAAATTCCCAGCCAACAATTACCATCGGAAGAAGCATCAATATTAAAAATACAACATTTTGACAATTCCGTATCTGAAATATTAGAGGGCTCAAAAAACACTGAATTGGATTTATCAAATTTAGATTTTCAAGAGGTCGAATTTACCAAACAAACTATTTTTGAAGATTGCAATTTTAATTTTTCAAATCTAGAAGGAGTAGATCTTACAAACTGTATCTTTATAAGATGTACATTTAAAAAATCCAATTTAAAATATTCTACACTAGGAACTCATATAACATGTGATTTCACAGAAACCGATCTAGAGATATTTCATACCACCCATCAAACACATCTAATTGACTGTAAATTTATAAAATCAAAAATTGCATTAAATCAAAGTACGGATACTTTTTTAATCATAAATTGTATATTTTCAAAACTGCAATGTGCACCACTAGATAAACCTATTATTACACCTTTCCATGAACACCATATGAATATTGAAATCAATGAAGATTTTGTTAGTCATTTAAAATCTCCAATTGAGTTTGAAGGCCTAAATCTTTCTCAAATTAATTTATCCAGTCAAGATCTTAAAGGTTTTAAATTTAAAAATTGTGTAATTCAAAAAAGTAATTTTAAAGATAGCAAAATCATTTATTCAGAATTTATCAACTGCGATTTATCAGGAACACAATTCGAAGGAGCCCAAACGTATAAGACGGTATTTGGACCATGGGATTATGAAGATTGTAGTGCAGAAGATACTCGAGACAGTTGGATAGTGAAAACCCAATTTATTAATGTAAATCTTTCAAACACTATTCTAAAATAAGAATAGTTACCTATCTAAGTAAGAAAAAAAGTTAATTGTGTAAGCAGCAATAGAATAAGCCACAGACACATTTAAAGATTCTTTCAAACCACCCATAGGCAAATGGACTACGTGGTGGCTTTTTTCTAAAATTGATTTTGAAATCCCCTCCACCTCATTACCTAAAACTAAAACTAATTTATCTAAATTAATTTCAGGTGAATTTTTTAAAAAATCATAAATATCATAACTGTCTTCATTTATCTCTAAAGAAACAATTAAATAACCTTCATCAATCAACTGTGAAATTAAAGCATCTAAATCAGATTCATGAGAATATGCAACAGTGTTTTCAGAACCCAAAGAAACCTTACATAATTTATTATTTCTAAGCCCATATTTATCTAAAGGTCCAGGACATATACCACCTAAATACAAATGCTCAACACTTAAAGCATCTGAAGTCCTAAAAATTGTCCCAACATTATGAGCGGAACGAATATTATCCAAAACTAAATACATATTTCAAAATTAAAATCTTTTTTTACCAGACTAAACTATAACTTCTTTTACAAAAAGTATACAAGATTCAAAGCAAAAAAAAAGCCCCTTTTTCAAGAAGCTTAAGCATTATTGACATTCATTAAAGGTTGTTTCGACTATTAACGGGTGACTATTATAGAAAAAATAAATTACTCACATGTATTAAAAGATACTTCTGTCCGAATTGAATTTGCATCAAAAAAAGTCACAAAAACATTTATATTATCTAATATATAAATTTCAACCAAATCATTATTTACAACAAAAGCAAAGTTATACCGATTACCAGCTTCTGGTAGACTACTTAAACTAGTTGATAAAAATTTAAAATTACTATAAGAAAGACAACCATTGCGAGTATGCTCTTCAAAAGAGTTTGCAACAAAAGAAGAAAAATTCATAAATTCATTACAGTCTCTAACTAAAACAGGAATTTCATTCTCTAAAACTTGCCTAATTGTATTTCTTAAAGATTGTGTCCTTCGTCTTAAAACAGGAAAATTATCAAAGCATTCATTGTTAAGGAAATCAACTAGATCATCAATATCTTGAGTTACATTTGGTGGAATTGGTTCACCTTGTACTTCCATGTCATCCGGTAGTACTTCCATGTCATCTGGTGCTCCCATGTCATCTGGTACTCCCATGTCTCCTTGCACTTCCATGTCATCTGGTAGTACTCCCATGTCTCCTTGCACTTCCATGTCTCCTTGCACTTCCATGTCTCCTTGCACTTCCATGTCATCTGGTAGTACTTCCATATCACTTGGCACTTCCATGTCACTTGGCACTTCCATGTCACTATTGAAAACGGTGGCATCTATAATACTCAATCTCGCATCTGGCTCATCAACTAATTGATCCATATCTAAACTAGTATCCATAGAAAAATCACAAAAATGTTCAACCCTCTTTATTTCGCTAACACAATTGGTCTCATATTCAAATCCATATTCAGACATTTGACTATTAGATGTTATACATCTTTCTAAAGAAATTCGAGCAGACTGACAATCTGTTACAGAGTATGAAACAACTTCTGAACCAGTTGACTCAGCACAAGCTACAAACATAATTGAAATATTTAAAAGCGATAATAAAGATTTAATTTTTTTGGGAATCTTAATTATGCTAATAGCATTAATGTCTTTAATAGTCATAGTCAAATAATTATTTATATATTAATTCATATCCTGTGTTTCGGGCGGAATTGGAGATAAATCTAACCCTCGATCTCTCTTTGGAAACCCATTTTTACAATCATTAATACTTGAAAAAATATCTAAACAAGTCTCAATAACTGCTTCAAGATCAGGATCACAATTATTCAATGAATAATCAACAGTATCCATATCACCTGGCACAATCATATCACCTGGCACATTCATATCACCTGGCACAATCATATCACCTGGCACTTCCATATCACCTGGCACATTCATATCACCTGGCACATTCATATCACCTGGCACATTCATATCACCTGGCACTTCCATATCACCTGGCACTTCCATATCAATCGGGACTTGATAATAACAAGATTTAGAAAGGCATTCATTCAGCTCCTCATTTAAATTATCAATTTGATCACATACAACTCCTGAATCCAATGTGAAATCAGGAGGAGTTTCAGAAGTACAAGATAGTAACAATAAACCTATACTAAGCAATTTTTTCATAATTTCATTTATAAGAAATTAAAATATATAATTAAAAGCAAAAAGTCAAGTTTTTTACATAAAAGACTTAAGAGTTTCAAGAAAAGATTTTTGAGCATATTCAAAATTTTCACTCTTACCTTTCCAACTTTGTAGACATCTAGTCTGAAGAGCTCTTCCAAAACAGAAAGTACCATTTATATGAAAATTTAATTTATTAAAACTAACAATAGTATTAATTGCTTCTTGGGAATTCATACCTCCGCTCAAAAAAGAAATACCACCTAAGTTTTCTGGCAAGACATTATTAAAAATTTCAACTGTATCTAAAGCTGTTTGATTTGGATCGGCACTTAAATCTAACCCCTTCCTTACAAAACTTGGTTTTAAAACAATTTCTGCTAAATCAACTCCAACATTATTTAATTTTTGTATAACAATATCTAATATCAATTTAGTTACAGATTTCATTTTAGTGGAATCAAAACTTCCTTTTAATAAAATCTCTGGCTCAACAATTGGAACCAATCCATTTTGAGTACACTTTAGTGCATAATCAGCTAGAATTTCTGCATTTTTTTCTATATTTTCTTGTGTTGGAGTATTTTCTGATATAACAAATAAAGCTCTCCACTTAGCAAAACTAGCTCCGTTTTTAAAATAGTAATTAATCTTTTCCTCTAAATTTTCAGTAGGATTACAAAGCTTTTGATTGTCTATAGTATCACTTAATCCAGAATCAAGTTTAATACCAACTAAAATATTTTTCTCCAATAATAAATCAATTAAACGAGTATCATCATCAAGTCTTTGATCAAAAGTTTCACTATAAGTAATTACACCTGAAATATAATTATCAAGATTTGGAGTTGAAAATAAAAGCTTACGATATTCAGTTCTATTTTCTTGAGTGTTTTCAACGTCTATCATATCAAAACGCTTTTTAATTGTGCCGATACCCTCATCAGCAGCTAAAATTCCTTTAGGGAAATCACATAATTTTTTTACAATTTTTTTAAGAGTCATTTAACTTTTTATTATATATTTGAAGTATACAAGATTCATGAAACTTGAAAAAGACTAAATAAAATATATAATACAACAAAATGACAAAAACATGAGAAAAAAAATAATCATACTTGGAGGATCAGGACTTATTGGAAGAAATTTAATTCCAAAATTACTAATCGAAGGATTTAAAGTCGTAAATATAGATCTACATAAACTCGAATTCAAGGACCAAAATTATAAATTCAAAAAAATAAATGTATTAAAGAGTAATCTTAATTCTGACCTAATTGAAGATGCCAAAGCTGTAATTAACTTAATTGGACATCCAATTAATAAAAGATGGACAGAAAAGAATAAAAAACTAATCTACAACAGCCGTGTTAAGAGCAATCAGAAAATTGTTAACACAATAGAAAAATTAGAAAAAAAACCACACGTTTTAATTTCGGCAAGTGGTGTTTCTGTTTACAAGAAAAACTCAAAGAAAAACGATGAGAACTCTCCAACTGACGATAGATTTATTGCTCATTTAGTAAAAGACTGGGAAGAACCAGTTTTAAAATGCAACGGAACTAGAAACGTGTGTTTTAGACAAGCTTATGTATTTGCAAAAGGAGGTGGTTTATTTGAAACAATTCTAAAACCTTACAAATTTCTAATATCACTTCAAATATTTAAAGAAAAACAAATTATACCTTTTATTCACATTGAAGACTTGTGTGATATCTACATTCAAGCAATTAAAAACCAAGAATACAAAGGTATAATAAACGCTGTAAGTCCAGAAAAATTAAATTCTTCTGAAATTTTTAAATTGATAGAAAGAGTTAAACATCCATTTTTCCACATTCACATACCTTATTTTTTATTAAATTTTGTATTTAAAGATTTCTCAAAAGAAATTACCAATAGTATTGAGGTAGAACCAAAAAAACTTCAAGATCTTAAATTTAAATTTAAATACTCACATCCAAGCACTTGCATTTTAAATCTAATGAAATAAAAAAATGGTAATAAGAAATTTATCTGAAAATTTAAAACATAATATAAGCCAAACTTTTGACCTATATAATGAATTTAACTTAATCCAAAATACTGGAGTTTGCAAAGGAGCATACAGAAAATCGCAAAGATTACCAAATTACAAACAAATAATAAAAGATTTTAAAAGACAAATAAGGTATATTAGACATTCATTAAAACAATTTTCTTTACCAGAATTAATTATTACGCCGTTAGGAAAATCTTTAGAAGAAATAATTCTTGAAATCAATTCACAAGGACAAATTACTCTAGATGCCAGGTTTGGAATTAATACCTTTAACGATTTAAATGGACAAATAACTTACTATCCAAGTTACAACACACAAAGCCCGATTCATCAAACAAGTAAACTTGATTTAATTAACGAAATAGAGGGAATCTTTGAAGTTTCAATGCTAAACAAAGAACCTTTAATTCATTCATCAAAAACTCCCTTTGAAGTGCACTCCTCTACCCTTCATCATAATATAACAAATCTTACCTTAGAAGACTTTATATGTTTATACATAAAAGAAAAATATTATCAAAACTTAAGCATAAATTTTAAAATTCCAACCTTAATAACAAACTCTCGAATAGATGCTACAAATGAATTCTTTTTATGCTATGAAAATTCAAAGTCTGAATTAATTATCACAACAGCATTTATGTTCAATAAAATAAATCATGACTTTCAGACTTTAAATAAATTAATTCTTTAAACCAATTTCAATTAACCTCTGGTTTAAAAAATCACCAGCTAAAATAGGATCAAAGCTTTGTATATGAAATTTTTCATTCAATTCAGGATGAACTCCAAGTGGCATATTATAGGATGGATGCAAAAAGAAAGGGGCCGAGAGCCTAGTTCCGTAAAAGTTCTCGGGACAGATCACTCTATGCATTGTGGATGGCAAATAATTTCCAGTCATTCTTGAAAGCATATCCCCAACATTCATAGCTAATTCTCCTGGTTTTGCAATATAATCCAACCATTTACCTTCACTATAAATCTGCAATCCTTGCTGAGTTGAACCAATTAATAATGTAATTAAATTAATATCAGTATGGGCTTCAGCCCATTTAGGAATAGCATCAAAATTGTTTTCAGATATAAGATCTAAATCATTATAAGAAAAATATTTCAAAACACGAAAAATTGAATTTCCATAATCTGTATATTTTTGGAAAAATTCAAAATCTAGACCAAGTCCTAAACTTACAACCTCTAAAACCTGCAATGACACTGTATTTAAAACTTTATAAATTTCCTTTAAATGAATTTCAAATTCAGCAAAGTCAACTAACTTAGGATTTTCATAATAACCTAAATCTGTTGTATATATACCCTCTGGAGATCTTCCATACTGATAAAATTCTTTTAAATCAGGAGTACTTGATCCCTGAGCTGTCTCAACTAAAGGCTTGGTATATCCTCTTTGACCAAAAAGTTCTGGAAAGTTATAAGCTTCTTTTAGTTGATTATCAGAATCAAAAAATTCATTTGCAGACTTATATAAGTTTGATTCTAAATCTGAATTAAAAATAGTATCTTTTATAATAGCAAAACCATACATTCTTAAACCATCTATAAAACTATCTGCAATTATTTTTTTTTGAGTATCATCTGCATTTTGAAACTCTTCTAAGCTTAAATATTTTAAATGAGAATTCATTTTTAAAATTAAATTATAATTTAATTTTAAATTATCATATTGAAACTCAGATTCAAATAAGTATAATTGACGTATATTTTAACATTTGATTAATTAAAATGAAAATCAATATAGTTTTCACAGGTCCACCTTCAGCTGGAAAAACAACTTCATTTGAAGATTTAAAAAGTAAATTAGAAAACATTAACTTCTATCAAGAAATATCAAGAGAAATTATAAAAAAATCTATCGAAACTGGATCAGATGTATTACCTTGGGAAAACGCTCAAGAATTTGATAGAGAAGTTGTAAATGCAAGACTTAACGATTATTTAGATAACAAAAATTTACTAAAAACAAGACAAGGCTTAAATATAAAAATTTACGATAGATCTCCTATAGATACATACGCATATTCTAAAAAATTTGAATGTCTAGAACCCAACACAATTCAAATATGTAGAACATTAAAATATGATTTAATATTCTTTTTTCCATTTGAAGAAGGAATATTTACACAAGATGATGAGAGAAAAGAATCAGCTCAACTTGCCCAAGAACTAGAAAGTCACCTAATGGATAGTTATAAAGAACATAACAATGAAATAGTTATTGTAGATTTTAATACAATTGAAAATAGGTCTAATTTTATAATCCAAGAGATAGAAAGAAGACTAAATCTAGAATTAGATAGGAAGATATATTAAATCCTTAAATTTTTCACAAACTTTTTCTTGAGAATTTAAATCTTTAAAACATTTATTAACCATTAATGAATATTTTTGGTTTACAAAAACAGATTCAAACTCCTTAAATCCACAATTATAAAGTTCTTTTTCAAGATCAAGACCTAGATAATTTAAAGGAATAACATCACCAACAAAACTATCGCCTAAATAAACCTTATAAACAAACATTGTTTTATTTAATTTATTCAAAGTTAAAGAACAACTTTCTAAAAATACACTTGAATCAATTAAATTTTTAGCAAATGTAATTTGAGAGGAAACCAACCTATCTTCAAGGGCTGAAAAGGCTTGATCAAAAGTATCTTTTAAATCAGGAAAGCTAGATTCTGTTAAACTATTATATTCACTAAGTCTTTCGTTTATTTCATTTTGCTGATTTAAGATTTTAGACTCTAAAGCATCAATAGTTTGCTGCTGCTTGTAGTTAGAACTAAGAGCCAAAAACAAACTTAAACATAAAGTTATTAAAAAAATAATTGTATTTCTGACTTGATACTCTTTAATTTCATAAAAGAAATTATAGATATTCTTAAATATTTTCATAGGAATCTTCGTTAAAATCTAAAACAAATTCAGTTTTAACTGAATTTAAAATAAAACAGTTATCTTTTGTAAAATTTATTAATCTTATAAAATTTTTAGAATTATCTGTTGAATAATTAAAGCTTAAAAAAACTTTTTTTACAAATGGCTTAGAATCTTCCCCTCGATCTACAACTGATTTTGCAGTAATATTTTTAATATTATACTTGAGATCTTTATCTTCAGAAAGCTTTAAAAAAGTTGTAAAGAAACAAGAAATCATTGCAAATAAATAATAATCTTCGGGAGACAAAGATCTTTCTTTTCCTCCAAAAACTTTTGGTATATCAGCACTCAAGTTAAAGGAATTTAAGTCTGAAAAAACCATACTATTATTTTCTATGTTTTTAATTTCTAACTTAAATTCTATTGGATAATGAAACATTTTTAATTTTATTTACTATAATAATCTTGATGATATTCCTCAGCTTCAAAGAAACTTTTAAAAGGAAGAATTTCTGTTACAATTTTTACTTTCAAAGTATTTTGCTTAATCTTTTTCACATTTTCAAGAATTTCAAATTCTTCAATAGTTTCATAAAAAGCAATAGAGCGATAGTTTGAACCAATATTAACACCTTGTCCGTTAATCTGACATGGGTTATGCATATCAAAGAAAAATTCACACAATCTATTAAAAGAAATTTTCTCATCATCATATATCACTTTAACAGTCTCAGCATGACCTGTATCACCCTTACAAACTTGTTTGTAAGTAGGATTTAGAGTTTTACCAGCACTATATCCGGAAATTGCTTCTTTGACACCTTCTAGTTTTTGAAACTTATCCTCTACTCCCCAAAAACATCCAGCTGCAAAATATGAATTTTTAATCATAAGAAAATATTACAAAAAAATTATAACATTTTTTTCTTACTTATTAAACTATCTAACAAACTTCCAGCAATATCTATTCCTGTCATTTTCTGGGTCATAACAAAGTTACATGGAGCATTTTTCTCACAAGCCAAAAAAGTGTCATCATTACCAAATAAAATATCATATCCAGAAAAATTAGATACTAACTGAGAATCAATAACTTTAACGTAATCTTTTACTTCTTGGTCAAATTCATAATTTTGTCTTTTCCTAATAGAATTATCCCCAACATTAGAGCGAAAATCCTCTCCTACTATATTTAAATGCCCCCCTACAAATTCTTTATCAACTGTAATATACCTACCTTGCGAATGATGAGGATAAAATTCCTTAAAAGAATAATTATAATTTTCGACATCAAATAAATTCACCATATGTTCCAACTGATCAAGACTATCCACCTTAAAAACACCTTCCCCTTTTGATAAACCTGTTCTTTTGATAATAATTGGAAAGCCCCCAAGGTACTCAACAACTGATTTAAGACATAAATGATAGGATTTAAATAATTTCTTTGAAATAGTTTTAAGTCCGTTTATTCCTAATCTTTTTAAATTATAATCAAAAGATGAATCACAAGAAAAAAAATCAAAAAAACTATCAAATTCACTTATAGAATTTTCATTAAGAATTTCAATTAACTTATGTCGTGAAGGATATCCTAATCTTGTTAAATAATGTGGAGAAGAATTTAATGTTTTAATTTTTAGCGAGTCATTAAAATCAAAAAAAGAAATCGGAACCATTTGAACTCCTCGTTCTTCAGCAGCTTTTTCATATAAGTCTAATCTATCTTGGTATCCATATGTAGTTGGATTATAAACTAATAATAACTTCATAATAATTCTAAATTAATAAGTTTAGCAATATCTGAAACTTCAGATAGTTCTATAAATTTTGGTTTTAGGCCAAAGTTAAACTCAGAAAAATAATAATCTTCGTCAGTCTTAACTAATCTAAAAGTAAGAATACCCATTGGAAGATGACTTGATATTATGTTTAAATTACTTTTAATACTTTTATTTAAAATTGCATCAGATACCAAGTGATTCTCAGTATAAACACATACAAGTTTTTTATCTTTAAAAACGCATTCTAAAAAGTCTTGATTATCGTTATTCTGAGTTAAAACAAAACCATGATCAGAGTCTAAAAAATACCTAAATAAATCATCAAAAGACTGCCTATTAAGTGCAATTTTTGACTGAATATTTTTATCATACGATTTAAATAAAATAGGAAAACCTTTTAAAAATTCAATTGTATGATCAACCGAACGATTATATATTTTTATTTCATGACTAGTAATCTTTCTCAATGAATTAAGTTTCAACAAATCAAAGAATTTACCTTCATATTTAAAGTGAAAATATGATCTAAATAAATACTTAAGATCATAACAAGTTGAGGTTAAAGTTGAAGACAGAAAGGCTAATAATTCTTTGGATTTAACACAATTACACAAGTCTAAGAAATAAGTCTTATTTTTAGAAAATTTGTTTTCCAAATCAAAAACATTAACAGTGTCATCAATATTTACCAATTTAAAGCTAGTAAACAAAAGTCTTAACTTACTTAACAATAAATCAGATAAATTATCATTTGAAACAAAAATAACAACTTGCATAAAGTTTGATTAACAATAGCAATATAATTTTAAATTTTTTAAAAGCAAGTTAATTAGATTGACTAGCTATTGAATTTAGATAGTTAAATATAGTTTCTATACCAATATTCATATTAAAAATACCATAACTCTCATTTGGAGAATGAATATTATCTTCCTCTAAACCAAAACCAAGAAAAATTGTTTCCTTATTTAAATGCTTTTTAAGCATAGAAGCTACAGGAATAGAACCTCCACACATCACAGGTAGACATTTAGTCCCAAACGAATCTTCCATTGCTTTAGCAGCAACTTTATAATAAACAGAATCTAAATTAGTTGCATAAGCTGCTCCTGAATTTTCTGAGAAATCAAACTCCAAAGTCAAAGTCTTAGGCGCTATCGAATTAATATAATCAACAATTTGTTTTTGCACTTTTTTAGGATCCTGATTAGCTACAAGTCTAAAAGTAAACTTTGCGGAAGCTTGATTAGGAATAATAATTTTCATCCCCTCTCCTTGATACCCACCGGTTATACCAACAACATCAAACGTAGGTCGTATCGAACCCCCCTCATAGGGACTAAAACCAGGCTCTGCCAATAAATCATTTAAACCAAATTCTGAACATAAATCATCTTTAGATGGCATCTTAGAGAAAACCTCTTGAAACTGTGCTCTTTGAGACTCATTATACTCAATTACATCATCATAAAAACCTGGAATTAAAATTCTTCCATCTGAATCTTTAACTTTTGCAATAATATGGGATAAAACATTGATTGGGTTATCCATTATTCCACCATAAACTCCAGAGTGAACATCTACTTTAGGGCCTTTTACAGTAAGTTCCATAGCGGTCATACCTCTAACACCAGCTGTGATTGATGGCTGAGAGTTTGAAATTATTGAAGTATCACTTATTAAAATAAAATCTGATTCTAATAAAGACTTGTTTTCTAAAATAAAGTCCTCGAGATTTGTAGACCCAACTTCTTCTTCACCTTCTAGAAAAACTTTAATATTTAATGGCCAAGAATTATTTTGAGACATAAATTCTAAAACTTTCATATGCATAAAAACCTGTCCTTTATCATCCGCAGCTCCCCGAGCATAAATTTTTTTATTTTTAATTACCATATCAAAAGGATCTGAATCCCATCCATCCTCTTTAAAAGCAGGTTGAACATCGTAATGGCCATAAATTAAAACAGTAGGGAAATTTTCATCTATTATTTTCTCAGCGTAAACTACAGGTATACCTTTAGTAGGAATTAACTGTGTATCCATATCGATAGAATTAAAAAACTCAACTAAGTAATCTGCACACTCTAAACACTCACTTTTAAAAGCAGAATCAGCTGATATAGATTTAAAAGCTAAAAACTTAGAAAGTTCATCTAAGAATCTTTCTTGATTTTGATTTATATAATTCTTCATATTGACAAATTAAAACTATTTAAGAATAAATCCTTTTAAATTAAATTTCAACCTTTTTATCCTTTTACCTAATTTAAGATATTTCATTTCAAAAATAGTTTTATAATCAAAAGGCTTAGGATATTCATTTAAAAAAGTAAAATCTACGAATTCTAAATTGAATTTTTGAATTTGAAACAATGCATAATTATACATTAAAACAGAATCGGTTTTTAAATAGACACTCCCATCATCATTTAATAAATCCTTATATATCTTTAAATAAAAATCAAAAATTAACCTTTTTTTAATACCTGAAAGCTTAGAATGAGGATCAGGAAAAGTAATCCAGATTTCATCAAAATCTATGTTTTTTAAATGATCTATTAAAAAAGCTACTGGACATCGAAAAAAATAAAGATTAGTTAAACCATCATTTTGTGCAAGATTTGCCCCTTTAAAAATTCTATCTAATTTAACATCAACCCCCAAAACAAAAGTATCCGGATTCTCTTTAGCATATTCATAAGAAAAAAGACCGTGTCCACAACCAATTTCTAATACTTTTTTAGAAAATTGATTAGCAAATTTAAAATCTGTTAATTTTTCTAAAGCAAAAACATTATTAAACTCTAACGCTTTTTTAAATCTAATTAACTTTTTTCTAGCCATAATACTTTTTTATAAAACTACACCTTGAAGACTAAAAAGGCAATGAAAAAAGGCCTAGCATAAGCTAGGCCTAGATTTATTGAATACAATCAATACATAAATAGTCTTAACGACGTATTAAAAGTTCACTATCTGGAGTAACATCTCTTAAATATTTAAAGATTGCAACAGCAACTTCTCCACGAGTCATTGGAGCTGATGGATCTATAGAAACTTCATGGCCTTCTCTACTTTCTAATAAGTTTTCCTTATCAACAACGTAGAAATATGGTGAGTACCACTGTCCACTATCAACCAATGGAGATTCATATTCATATTGTAAGAAATCTAATTGAGAGTCCGATAAATTAGTTGGATTTGCAGCTAATAACATCTTAAAGAATTCTGCAGTATTTACAGTATTACCTGGTTTATAAGTCCCATCAGAATATCCTTTAATTACACCTGTTCGATTAGCTACAGTTACAAATTCTGTATACCATTGTCCAGCTGGAACATCAGGAAATTTTTCAACAAATGGTTCCATATTAAACTCAGCCATAACATTGTCAATGTTAATAAATTTTGAAACCATTAAGAATTTAGCAGCTTCTGCTCTATTTACTTCTTTATCTTTTCTAAAAGTTCCATCTGGATATCCACCAATTATATTATTAGCTTTTAGGCAATGAGCAGCTAAACTTTCAATATTTGATGAGTCGTAAGCTAGATCAATAAAAGTTCCATCAGCTACTGGATCATAATTTCTTTGACATACAGTAAAATCAAATTCTGGAATTTCATATTCATAAGAATAATCCCAAAGATTATTGATATTATCAACTAAGTTTTCATCAACTTCAGTTTGAATTTCGTCAATAGTTTCTTCTTGTTCAGTAGAAACTTCATCTTCTTCAAGAATTAATTCTTCAATCTCATCAAGTGGTTCTACTTCTAAAGCAACTTCAGGAATTTCAACGTCTGCAATTGTTGTTAATCTATCAACAGGAGTTTCAGCTTCTTCTTGAGCTTCAGCTTCAGCTTCTTCTTCTTGTTCTGCCACTTCTTGAATAACTGATGGCGCGTATGTTGGAATTTCTCTCCAATTTACTTTTTTAGCCAATCTTAACATCAAAGTGTAATCAAAATTAACATCAAATAATCCATTTGCAGCGTCATCTAAATTAGTATCATTTGCTTCGTCAGGAGTAACGTCAGCAGTAACTTCAACAGATTCTCTTAAATCAACAAATATCTTCTTAAACCCTGGCCATTTTCCTGGATAGGCATCTTGAATTCTATCAACTAAATCATCACGAGAGTCATTTGTTTTCTCATAAATATCTTCTTGTTGATCTTTATCAATATTTGGTAATAAATTAACTAAATCTCTTGTTAGATCAAATGCCCAATTTAATGCAGGTTTTAAAACTTCAGCATCTTTACCATCAATTGGTCTATTAACCTTAACATCAAATTTAACTTTAACTTTTTTAGTTAATTCATCTTCCGGAGCAAATCTATTTTCTGTTTCTGGGGCTGTTCTATCTTGATCAACTTGATCAGTAACAGTAGTAGTTTCTTGGTAACCACACATTTTTTTACGATCAGCAGCTGATTTCATATTTAAAGCAGGAACTTTAAATTTAGCAGTTTCACTATGAGATTTATCATTAACCTTACCATCAATTCTAATTGCTGCAGATCCATATACTATAGTAGTATACTCTTTACATAAAATTTCTTTATCAAATTTAGATGTTGCAGATTGTTTATCAGAACGTTTATTTTTTACAATTTCACCATCTGAATCATGATGAATTTGTGAAAATTCAGGATCTCTAGATATATCAAAAATATATTCATCAAAATCTTTAGATTTTGGCGAGTATAAAACTACATCAATCAGACCAGTTTTTATATTATATTTAAAGTAAGGAACTGGAAGTTTATAATCCTTTCTTTCCTTAATTTCATTTGAAGGTTGAGCTTGCCCCATCGGCTCATCAGCTCTTGATTCCTCTACTTCTTTTTCTTCAGATGGAGTTAAGTTTAAATCACCTAAATCATATTTGAAATCTGGTAATTTTAGATTTTTTAATCTGTCGATTAAATCATCTCTATATTTATTTTTCTTTCTTGTATCTCTTTCTTTTTTAGCTTTATCAAGAGCAGCCTTGAAATCTCTAGGATTCTCAACAAATAAGCCTAATCCTGGAACGTAACTCGGATCT
>PBFJ01000009.1 GCA_002718715.1 bacterium | reverse complement strand
TCCTGGCGTATCAATAATATTTATATCATATTGCGTTTGATTGTAGTTCCAGTTCACTCTTGTAGCGGCAGAAGTAATTGTAATACCTCTTTCTTTTTCTTGTTCCATCCAGTCCATAGTTGCTGCACCGTCATGTACTTCACCAATTTTGTGAGATACACCAGTATAGAAAAGAACTCTTTCAGAAGTTGTAGTCTTACCTGCATCAATGTGGGCAATAATCCCAATATTTCTTAATTTGTTTAAATCAGCGCTCATGATTTTTTTGTTAGGTTAAATTTATATTAGTATTTAGCGAAGTGAGCAAAAGCTTTATTAGCTTGAGCCATTCTGTGTGAGTCTTCTTTTTTCTTAACAGAAGTTCCTTCGTTATTAGATGCTTGGATTAATTCGTTTGCTAATCTATCTGCCATTGGAGCACCTTTTTTACCTCTTGCCGCAGCTAGAATCCATCTAGATGCTAATTGAAACTGTCTGAAAGGTTTTACTTCCATTGGGATTTGATATACAGATCCACCAATTCTTTTAGCTCTTACTTCAAGAGAAGGTTTTACGTTTTCTAATGCTTCGCTGAAAACTTCTTTTCCTTTTTTACCAGTTTTTTTCTCGATGATTGCAAAACAATCGTTAAGAACTGTTCTAGCTACAGTTTTTTTTCCTTGATGCATTAGGTAATTGATAAATTTTTCAATTAAATCAGTATTACCTTTCGCGACAAATTTTACTTTATTCATATATATAGTTATTAAGCTGCTTTAGGTTTTTTCGTTCCGTATTTAGATCTACCTTGGTTTCTTTTTTCAACCCCTTGGCAATCTAAGTTACTTCTAACAACGTGGTATCTTACCCCTGGAAGATCTTTAACTCTACCACCTCTGATTAATACAACAGAGTGTTCTTGAAGATTGTGTCCTTCACCACCAATGTAAGCGTTAACTTCTCTTCCGTTAGTAAGTCTTACTCTGGCTACTTTACGTAGCGCAGAGTTAGGTTTTTTAGGTGTCATAGTTTTAACTTGTACACAAACACCTCTTTTTTGTGGAGAATTCATAGAAACTCTTTTATTGTTTCTAAGTGTGTTTATAGTAAATCCAAGATCTGGAGATTTTGATTTTTTCTTATTTTTTCTTCTAGCCTTTCGAACTAGCTGAGAAATAGTAGGCATTTTTTATAATATTAAATTGATTTGGCGTTAAAATACTGAATTTTTTCAAAAAGTGCAAGTCTTTTATTCGTTCAGCTCTTGATTTTTTCGGAATGTTTCACCAGCAGGTATTAACTTACCAATGATTACATTCTCTTTAAGACCTTTAAGGTGGTCTACTTGTTTAGTTGTAGCAGCTTCCACAAGAATCTTAATTGTTTCTTGGAATGACGCTGCAGATAGCCATGAACTTGTATGAAGTGCAGTTTTAGTAAGTCCAAGTAATAATTTTTCGAACATTATTGGTTTTTTGCCTTCAGCTTTAAGTTGTTTTTTCATATTTTCTACCAGGATTCTATCCATGATTTGACCAGTTACTAATTTAGATTCTCCTGGATCGGTGATTCTTACTTTAGATAACATTTGTCTTGCAACAATTTCTACATGTTTATCATTTATAGATTGACCCTGTGAGGAATATATTTTTTGAATTTCTTCAATAATATATTTTAGAGTTGTATAAGTTCCTGATAGATTTCTAAGTTCTTTAAGGTTTGAAGATCCAGATGTTAGAACCTGTCCTTTAGTAACTGATTCTCCGTTTTTAACGTAAACCGTTTTACCTTTGGAAACTAAGTAAGTTTTTTCAACGCTATCAAAAGTTTGAACTTTTATAACGTAGTTGTCTGCATATGTTACTTCACCTTCGTCTTCACTTCTTACAACTCTTCCTGTTGAAGTTGTTTTTGCTAGAATTTGTTTGTTTTTAACTTTATCTCCAGCTTTAACTTCAGGTAAGAAGTTTTCCGGAAGGTCGTATACTGATTCTACTGGACCGTTTGAAGTAACAATAATTTTTGTAGATTGATCTTCCGAAGTAATTTCAACTTCACCGTCAATTCCTGATAAAATTGCAGGTGACTTTGGATTTCTGGCTTCAAATATTTCTTCAATTCTAGTTAGACCTTGCGTCATATCTGATTCACCGGCTACACCACCCATGTGGAATGTACGCATTGTAAGCTGTGTTGCTGGTTCACCAATTGATTGTGCTGCAATAATACCTGCAGCTGCACCAATTTTAACTAGTTGGTTGTCACCAAGATCATATCCATAACATTTTTGACAAACTCCACCTACAGATTCACATGTTAATGGGGATCTTACTGGAATTTCTTCAATTTTAAGTTCGTTGATTAGATTTGCTTTTTTAGTTGTGATGATTTCGTCTTTAGCAACAATTATTTCACCATTTTGATCAACTATATTTTGAGCAGCAACTCTACCAAAGATTCTGATTGGTAATTTCATACCAATTTTTTCAGTTTCTGAGTATCTAATAATATGGAATTTTTCTGTTCCACAGTCGTTCATATTTACAATCAAATCTTGTGTAGCATCTACAAGTCTTCTTGTTAAGTGACCCGCTTCAGCAGTTTTAAGGGCTGTATCTGATTTACCTTTACGTCCACCATGTGTAGCAATAAAGTATTCTAGAATTGTAAACCCTTCTTTAAGGTTTGATTTAATTGGAAGTTCAATTGTTTTACCAGATGGATTAATTACAAGTCCTTTCATCCCAGCTAGCTGAGTAACGTTACCCCATTTACCTCTGGCTCCTGATTCCACCATATAGTGAATATGGTTTTCATCATCGTATTGTTTAATTAACATTTCTGTAATTTGGCTTTTACATTGAGACCAAATTTCACAGGTTTGGTGATATCTTTCTTCATCTGTAATTAGACCTTTTTGATAATATTTATAAACTTGTTTTACTTCTTGGGTAGCGTCTTCAAGTTGTTTGTTTTTAGCATCTGGAATTTGAAGATCTGAAGCTGCAATTGAAAGACCTGATTTAGATACATATTTGTACCCAATTTCTTTTAAAGTATCTGCTAATTCAGCAGTTTGTTCGATTCCGAATTTTTCAAAACAGTCTGCAATTAGTTTTTCTAAGTTTTTTGATGACATTACAGTATCGATATATCTTAAACCTTCTGGAATGCTTTCATTAAAAATAATTTTACCAGCTGTAGATTCTCTTAACTCTCCCATGTAATTAATTTTAATAGGGGATTGAATATCTAATTTTCCTAGTTCAACTGCTGCTAATACTTCGTTAACGTCACCAAATAACATTCCTTGTCCAGCTTTTCCAGTAGTTACTTTAGTTAAGAAGTAACATCCTAGAATAATATCTTGAGATGGAGAAATAATAGGAGCACCACTTGATGGTTTTAGAAGGTTTCTAGAAGATTGGATTAATTCCGCAGCTTCTTTTTGAGCAGGTACACTTAGTGGTAAGTGAACTGCCATTTGATCCCCATCGAAATCGGCATTAAAGGCTGCACAAACTAATGGATGAATTCTAATTGCGTTACCTTCAATTAATTTAGGCTGGAAGGCTTGAATACCAAGTCTATGAAGGGTTGGAGCACGATTAAGTAATACAAATTTACCTTGTGTTACGTGATCTAGGATATCCCAAACCTCTTTATTTCCAGCTTGAATTAATTTTTCTGCTGATTTGATGTTGTGAGCGTATCCATCTCTAATTAATTTACCAAGTACAAATGGTTTAAATAAAGTTAACGCCATTTTCTTAGGTAAACCACATTCATTTAATTTAAGAGTAGGCCCCCCAACAATTACAGAACGTCCAGAGTAGTCTACACGTTTACCTAAAAGGTTTTGACGGAAACGTCCTTGTTTACCTTTAAGGAAATCTGATAGAGATTTTAATTTTCTTTTGTTGTTTGCAGAGTATGAACTTCTAGATTGTCTTGCAGATATATTAATTAATGTATCTACTGCTTCTTGAAGCATTCTTTTTTCATTTCTGCATATTACTTCTGGAGCACCAATTGAAAGAAGTTTTTTAAGACGATTATTTCTATTGATAACTCTTCTATATAAATCATTAAGATCTGAAGCTGCAAACCTTCCACCGTCAAGTTGTACCATTGGTCTTAAATCTGGTGGGATAACTGGTAAGATTTTTAAAACCATCCATTCAGCTTGAATTCCTGATTTTTTCAGACTTTCAAAAAGTTTTAATCTTTTTAGAAGTTTAGTTTCTTTTATAGCAGTCGCTGTTTCTAATTGCGAATGAATTAATTTAATTTCTTCATCAAAGTCTAAGCTAGCAATATAATCATTAATTGCTTCTGCACCAGTTTGGGCTTTAAATAAGTGTCCAAATTGTAGAGACATTTCTCTGTATTCTAACTCTGAAAGGATGATTCCTTTTTCTAAGTTTTGAAGATTGTTTTTAGTTTGAGAAGTTTGTTTTTCTAGATTTTCAAGTTTCATAGCAAGTTCTGATTCAATTCTTAATTCATCTTGCTTTGAACCTTTAGCTTCTACTAAGCTTTGTAGTTCTTTTTGATAATCACTTTGGATTTTTTCTTTAAGAGCTTTGTGTTCTTGCTCTAAAGTTTTTAAAGCTTCATCAATATTTTCTATATTAACTTGAGTAACCAAGTATGATGCAAAGTATACTACTTGCTCTATTTGTTTTACTGGTTGATTTAAAATCAATCCAATTCTTGATGGAGTTGATCTTAAAAACCAAATGTGAGTTACAGGAACCGCTAATTTAATGTGTCCCATTCTTTCACGTCTAACGCTTGATTTTGTAACTTCTACACCACATTTTTCACAGATTACACCTTTGTATCTGATTCTTTTGTATTTTCCACAGTAACATTCATAATTTTTGGTTGGACCAAAAATCTTTTCACAGAACAAACCGTCTCTTTCAGGTTTTTGTGTTCTATAGTTGATTGTTTCCGGTTTACGAATTTCTCCGTGTGACCATGATAGAATTTGTTCAGGTGAAGCCACAGCAAGAGAAATTGCGTCAAAATCGTTTAAGTGTTCAATTTTATTAACCATATAAATAAATTTTTAATTTTTAGTTTAGTTGATCGTCTAGATCAGTAAGTTGATTTTGAATTTCTTCAGCTAATTGACTTTCTAAATCCTGTTCTACTTGTCCATCAATTTGAAGTTCTTCTTGTGTTTCGTGTGTTTCAGATTCGATTTCTTTAGCTACATCGCTTGATATATCTTCATCAGTTTCTGTATAGAAATCTTCAGCGCTTTCATCTACCGCTAATGAATCATTGATTAATTCTACATTAAGTCCTAGACCTTGAAGTTCTTTTAATAATACATTGAAAGATTCTGGAGTTCTTGGTCTTTTAATTCTTTCATCTTTAATAATCGCTTCATATGCTTTAGATCTTCCGTAGATATCATCTGATTTGATTGTAATCATTTCTTGTAGAGTGTGAGCTGCTCCGTATGCTTCAAGAGCCCAAACTTCCATTTCCCCAAACCTTTGTCCACCATGTTGAGCTTTACCTCCAAGTGGCTGTTGAGTAACTAGAGAGTATGGTCCGATTGATCTAGCATGGATCTTATCTTCTACTAAGTGGTAAAGTTTTAAGATGTATGAAATACCAACTGTTGTTCTGTGTTGGTAGGCTTCACCAGTTTTACCATCAAAAAGTTGTACTTTTCCATCATTGTCCATTCCAGCTTTTTTGTATAATTCTTGAATTTTAGAGTATTCAATTCCATTAAGGGCAGGAGTTGCTACATGAATACCAAGTTTATGAGCTGCAAATCCAATATGAGTTTCTAAAATTTGTCCGATGTTCATACGAGATACTACACCAAGTGGGTTAAGACAAATATCTACAGGAGTTCCGTCTGGTAGGTAAGGCATATCCTCTTGAGGAACAATAAGTGAAATTACCCCTTTGTTACCATGTCGTCCAGCAACTTTATCACCAATTTGGATTTTTCTTGTTTGCGCAATAGATACTTGAATTTGTCTTAATACTCCCGTTGGAAGCTCATCACCTTCTTTTCTATCAAAGATTTGAATATCTACAACTTTACCATATGATCCTCCTGGCATTTTAAGTGATGTGTCTTTTACATCTCGAGCTTTATCTCCAAAAATTGCTCTTAGAAGTCTTTCTTCAGCAGTTAGTTCGGTTTCTCCTTTTGGAGTAATTTTACCAACTAAGATAGCCCCTTCTTTAACAGAAGCCCCTAATCTGATAATACCATTTTCATCTAAGTCTTTTAATTTAGTTTCACCTACATTAGGGATGTCCTTTGTAACTAATTCAGGTCCTAATTTTGTATCTCTAATATCAATTGAGTAATTTTCGATGTGGATTGAATCAAATACACCGTCTTTAACAAGTCTATCTGAAATAACTACCGCATCCTCAAAGTTATAACCTTCCCATGGGATATAAGCTGTAACTAAGTTAGCACCTAAAGCTAAATCTCCTTCATCGATCGATGATCCATCTGCTAAGATATCACCTTTAGTGATTTTTTGTCCTGATTTAACTTTTGGTCTTTGGTGTAAGCAAGTACCTTCATTTGATCTTCCAAAGTTTTGAAGTTCATAAGTGATTTTTTTACCGTTTTTATAAATCACTTCAATTTTAGAAGCGTCAACAAATGAAACTTGTCCATCTTGTTCAGCTAATAAAACGTGAGAAGAATTTCTACCAGCTACACCTTCCATACCAGTACCAACTACTGGTCTTTGAGGTGTAACAAGAGGTACTGCTTGCCGCAGCATGTTTGAACCCATAGATGCACGAGTTGAATCGTTATGCTCTACAAATGGAATCAAACTTGTTGATACAGAAATAATTTGTTTTGGAGCAATATCAATGTGGGTAACATCTCTAATATGTGCCATTACTGGTTCTCCATGCTTTCTAGCTGGAACATTTTTGAATTCAAATTCTCCTAGTGTATTAGTTTGAATTCCAGCTTGTGCAATTACAACTTTTTTATCTCTATCAGCTGAGATTCTTTCTATTTCTTCAGTAACGTAAGCTTTAACTGTAATTTCTTTTGCTTTCAATTTAGTTATTTTGCTTGCTATTTTCGTGTCAATTATCTTACCTTTTTTAGCTACAACTTTACCTTTATCATCAAGAATATCTATAGAAGTAGTTCTTCCTATTAGATCTTCTTTTTTATTGTTCACAGTTTGTTTAACAACTTGATAAGGAGAATTTAAAAATCCATATTCATCGATTTTTGCATGAGTTGCAAGTTGTACTACTAGACCAATATTTGGTCCTTCTGGAGTAGTAATTGGGCAAATTCTTCCGTAGTGAGTTGCATGCACATCCCGAACATCAAATGAGGCTCTTTCTCTGGTTAAACCACCTGGACCCATTGCTGAAATTCTTCTTTTATGAGCAAGCTCAGAAAGAGGATTAGTTTGGTCCATGAACTGTGAAAGTTGTGAACTTGCAAAAAATTCTCTTAAAGCAGCAGTAATTGGTCTTGAGTTTACAAGTTGAGTTGGGGTAACAGTCTCTGCATCCATTACTGTCATTCTGTCTTTTGCAATTCTTTCAGTTCTAAGTAAACCAACTCTGAATTTATTAATTACTTGTTCTCCAACGGCTCTGATTCTTCTGTTTGAAAGATCATCAATATCATCTGGTTCTGAATTTTCATAATTTAATTCAAAAATTTCTTTGATAATAAGTTCTAAATCAGATTTTTGAAAAGTATGGTTAGCTTTGATGTTTTCAACATCAATTCCAAATTTGTTATTTATTTTATATCTAGCAACATTACCCATATCGTATTTTTTAGAATCAAAAAACATTTCTTGGATAGCTGTTTTAGCATTTTCAACAGTTGCTAAATCTCCTGGTCTAATTCTTTTGTAAATAAGCTGGTAAGCTTGGTCTACTGTTTTAGCAGGATCTTTTTCTAATGTGTTTAAAATGAAGTTTACTTTATCATCTGCAATTTCACCTGCAAAAGTTTTCATAATATCTTCATCGGTTTCCCATCCCATAACTCTTAATAAAGATGTTACTGGAATTTTTCTTTTTCTATCTATTTTTACATTCAGGATACCTTTTTTGTCAGTTTCGATTTCAAGCCATGCACCTCTTTTTGGGATGATTTTAGCTCCATAGTATGGAGAATTCATGGTTTGAGAAAAGAATACCCCTGGTGATCTTACGATTTGAGTTACAACAACTCTTTCGATACCGTTAACGATAAAAGTAGCTTTATCTGTCATTAAAGGTATTGAACCTAAGAAAACATCTTGTTCTTTGATTTCACCTGTTTCTTTATTAATTAACTGTACGTGCACTTTAAGTGGTGCTTCATATGTTAAATTTTTTCTTCTACATGTTTTTGGGTCGTATTTTGGTTCTCCCATTTCATGAGAAGTGAATTGAATTTCCAGTTTTTTCCCTGAAAAATCACTAATTGGGTTGATTTCATCTAGAAGTTCTTTAAGACCTTCTGAAATGAACCACTCAAAAGATTGAATTTGATTTTCAATCAGATTTGGAAGCGGATGACTGTCTAAATCATTTTCGGTAAAAAACCGTCTTTGCCCTAGACCATCTTTGGATGGACAAAAGATTGATTCGTCGAGTATTTGCTTCGATTTTTTTGGCGAAGTCGCGCTCATGGTTAAGGGTTATTGTTTTTATTAACCTAAAACCTGCAACGTCTATTCTCAACTAAGACTCGTTTGTTGGTAATTTTAGCAAGACTATTTTAGTTGATATAGACAAAAAGTCAATCTTTTTTTCTGATTCATTTTTGCTATAATTTTAATAGATTTAATTTTATTATATGAAGGAAGGTGTTGAAATTTTTTTAAAGAAGAAGGAAAAAGATTTTCTGATAAATATGTCTTCTTTTTATGACTGTCCTTTTTTACTTGAAGATTCCTCTGGATGTTTTATTTGGGGAAATATTGTTCATAGTACTTATAAGAGAATTGCTTCAGTTAATGATTCTAGAATTGAAGTATATGATATAAATAAAGTTGCTACTTATATTCGGTCTAAGATTATAAATTTGTGAAGTTATATTGACAGAATTTGTAAAAATGTTAAGTATCTTTGTAAGATAACTTAATATTATGTTTAAAAAAATTAAAAGAAGCTTAATGGTATCTTCTTTATCATTACCATTTTTATTTGGAGCTTGTGATGATTCTAAGTCTTTGAATTCTGATAATACTGTTGTTATTATGGCCCAGGATATGGGGAATGAAATTTCAGATTCCTTAATTTTAAATTCCGATGATGAATTTGTAGTTGATCAAGAGGTGAATCTTGATTTTGGTCTGATTGTTGACTCTATGGTTTTGGACTCTGATTATGCAGGAGTTGATTTTGGAACTATTGAAGTTGAATCTGATATTTATGTAACACCTGAGGTTTGTTCTGATTTTTCACTTTCATTTGAGAGATTGTCGAATGCTAGGTATTTTTATTTTAAAAATGAATTTACTCATGTTATGAATTTGTTTGTAAGTGCAGATTGTGATCAAAAATTTGAGTTAAACTTTAGTGATTTTAAAAGAAGATTTGAGCAATCCGTTGGTTTTAAATATGAACTTGAATTTAGGGGTTCTTCTTTTGTAGGTGATGGGGATAGAGTATCTATTTATCTTAAAGGTAGACATTTACACGATGCGATTTACCTTGATACAGATGAAAATGGAATAGTTGATCATGTTGATTTACCTAATTCAATAAAAATTTTAGGACCTTTAGATTTAAATTTAGCTATTGATGGGACTTCAAATCATTTTATATATGAACCATTTGAACCTAAATTTTCAATATATGAAATTTTTCTACCTGATCTTAGAACTGTAGATGTAGATAGGTTAATTTATAGTATTATTTTATATACTGATATTGATTTTAATCTTTTTGCTAATTTATTCCAGTTTGATGAAACTTTAGATGAATTTAGAGCTTTGGAAAGTTCTTCTTTAATTATTAATAATGGACAATTTGGTAGTACAAGTAAATATTGTGCATTTAATATTGTGTCAGTATCTGCTATTGCTGGATATGTAAATGGGCAACTTGAGTTTAGTTCGCCAGTTCAAACTGATTATTCTTTTTCTTTTGGATTTATTGGTGGATTGGACTTTCAAGCAGAAAGATTTTTAAGTGAGTTTGTGACTGTAAATAATTTGAATGAATTAGCTGAGAATTCATGTGCTATACTTCCTGGTTATTTAAATGTTATTGGTGCTAATGGGCAAGAGATTAAGTTGCCTAATTATCAATCTAATAGACCTTTTGTGATTGGTTTTAATCAATAGTTTTTTTAATAAGAAAGCCCTCTTTGTATGAGGGCTTTTTTTAGATTTGTGTGAAGTTTAAGAATGGTTGTAAGGCTTTTGGTATATGAATATTTCCATCCTTATCTTGGTGGTTTTCAGCTAAGGCAATAGGAAGCCTAGAAGTAACAATTGCAGTTCCGTTTAAGGTATGTGCGAATTGTTTTTTGCCATTCTCATCTACATATTTAATGTTTGCACGGCGTGCTTGATAATCTAAGCAATTTGAAGTTGAAGTTATTTCTCCGTAGTCTCCTTGTTTTTGCTCGTCACCTTTCATGATCATGTAGCTTTCAATATCATATTTTCTGTATGCTGACCCACCAAGATCGGCTGAAGCAATGTCAATTAATTGATAAGGGATTTCAAGACCATCGACTATTTCAAGTTCAATGTTTTTGATTTGTTCATGCACTTTTTCAGAGTCTTGTGGTTTGCAGATTGCAAAGATTTCAAGTTTAGAAAATTGGTGAACTCTGTAAAGACCTTTAGAAGTTCTACCGTAAGATCCAGCTTCTTTACGGAAGCATTTTGAAATAGCTGCAAAGATTTTTGGTCCTTTGGATAAATCTACTACTTCGTTTGAGTAGTAACCTAACATTGTGATTTCTGAGGTTGCGATAAGTGAAAGTTCTTCTCCTTCTATGTTGTAGATTTCATCTGAGTCTCCACGTGGGTTGAATCCTGCGTTTTGGAGCATTGATTTATATGCAAAATCTGGAGTTTCGTAAATATCGGTGATCCCATTTTTTTCTAAGATAGAGATTCCGTATTGGATTAAGGCGTTGTTTAAATGAACTAATTGATTTTTTGAAAAGTAGGTTTTGTGACCTGCTACTTTTGAACCTCTTTCAAAGTCAACCAGACCTTTGTTTTCAAAAAGTTCTAAGTGGTCTTTAGGAGTAAAATCGAATTCTTTAGGTTCCATGTTTTTATGTAAAACCTTAAAGTCTGCTTCTTCACCAATCGGAGAATCCTTATGGGTTAAGTTTGGAACTTTTGATAGTTCTTCGTGGAATTTTTCTAGAATTTGTCTTTCTTCTTCCTCTAGCTTTTTAATTGACTGGCTTAGTTGTTTAAGTTTAGCAATTTTTTCTGGAGTTGGTTTGGATTTGGAGCTTGATTTTAATTCGGATCTTTTAGAGTCTAATAATTGTTGATGTGTTTTTCTTTGATCGTCTAGTTTAAGTAAACCATGAATGTCTACTTTTGTTCTACGATCTTCGCAATTTTTAATTATTAAATCCGTGTTTTCACGAATAAATTTTATATCAAGCATTGTAGAAGCTAGTTAAATATGTATAAAGTTTAGTTTGTGCTTTGATTTTTGTCAATTAAGATGTTTTTGTTTTTATTTGTAATTTTTTTACTACAAAAAATGCTTAATAAAACATGTTAATTTATTGTTCAATGTGATTTGTTTATTTATTTACTTAACCGAGTATAATTAAGACATGATTTAATTGATATGTATATGAATAATACAAATAAAAATAGTTGGTACTTTAATAAATCTCATCAATTGGGAGGTACTCATTTAAACTTAATTTATAAAAGAACTAAAGCTCCATTTGAAGAAGGTTTTATAAATGGTATTGAATATCCTGGTGATATTTTAATTACTGAAGAGAATAAATCTGCGATTATATCTAAAATATTAAAGGTTTTATCTGAAACTAATAATAAAAATAAGTTATTTGTATTTAACTCATCTTTAGAATGTTCTGTGGATTTCCCAGTTTTTTTGATAGATTCTTTAAAGGATATTAAGCTTTTACAAAATTTAGAGGTTAGTGGTTTTTTTAACCCATTTGATTTAAGCATGTTAACTATGTATAAGGGAGAAAAACGTTTTTTTTCTGATAGTTCGAATGCAGTTTTTATTGAATTGTTGTGTCCTTATGGATTTGAAGGTGGAAATTATAAGGCTCCTGGGAATATTGATAGTTTAAATGTTAAAAGCTCTGATAGATGTTCTTATGCTGGTCGTAGAGTACATTTTGAAATGAGTGATGATAACTTTGTATCACCTTGTGAGATTGAAGCTGATCAATTTAATTATGGAACATTTAGAAATGTTAAGAAGCTTTCTTGTGGAAGTAATTTTGCGTCAGTTAAATGTTATGATGTGGATTCTGTTTTATTGGGAACTTTAGGTGAATCTGAAATAATTACTATGGATTTTAATTCATTAAGTTTAAGACTGGATGGCCAGGATGTAACTCTTCAAGACAGAGTAGATTTGAATTGGGTTGGTGATGTGGTTTTAGGTTATGATGTTACGCCTAGAGTTTTGAATATAAATAATGCTTATTTACCTAGTGTAAATAAGGTAAGATTAAATGCTGGTGGAGAATATTTTTCAAGATTTCCTTTTTTAACTAATACTTCTGATGAAGTTCAATAGTTTTTTGTTTACCAGCTGTTTGATGATCCACCACCACCAGAAGAACCTCCAGAAAATCCTCCAAAAGAGCTTCCAGATGATCCACCAGAAAATGGACCTGATGAGTTATTTGATGAACTTCCATTAGTGTTTCCAGGTTTAATGTAGCCTTTTTTGATTGCCATGTGAATGTAATACGTCGTTACTCCAATTAAATATAGGAGGGGAAAGGCCCAAAAAATATTTTCGGAATATGTAAGATAGCTTATTGGTATTGCAAATGTTTGAGTTGTGAGAATTGATGAGCGGTATCTAGCTTCTTTTTTGTTTGTAAAAAAAAGCATTGGAATGAAGATCATAGTAAACCAAATTATCCCCGCAAAAATAAAATTCTCTGTTGAGCTTCTTTTGTATTTAGGGATATAGTTTTCACCTTCTATAGATAGAATTAATTCATCTAATACTAGTGCAATTCCGTAGCTGTATTTTTCTTCTTGAAAATAAGGATTTGCAAGTTCTTGGATTAATTTTGTTTCGTAGTCAGTTAGGATTTTTTCAATTCCATATCCTAGTTCAATTCTTGATTGTCTTTGAAAGGGTGCAATTAAATATAAAATTCCTGAATCGTTTTCTTTATTTCCAATACCCCATTGTCTAAAGGTTTGATTCGCATACGTATCAATTGGATAGTCTTGCAGTGAATCTATAGTTAGAACTGAAATTTCTATTCCTTGATTAATTTTTATGCTTTGAAGTGCAGATTCTAATTTTTCCTGTGTTTGATTATCTATTATATTTGCATAATCATTTATATACCCACTTGGATTTGGGATTTCTAAAGCTGCAAAGGTTGGAATACTAAAGCTAATGCAGCATAGGAATGTAATAAATAATTTTTTAATTTTCATCTACTATATCAGTTAAGCTTGGTCTTTTGCTAGCTTCTTGATCGGCTTCAAAAAGTTCAACATTTGTAAATCCAAATATCATTGCAATCAAGTTTGTAGGTATCGTATCAATAATATTGTTGAATTGGTTTGATGCATCATTAAAATCTTTTCTGGCTATTCTTAATCTGTTTTCAGACCCTGAAACATCGGTTTGAAGTTGAGCAAAAAGTTGAGTTGATTTTACTTGTGGATAATTTTCAAAGGTAGCTAAAATTCCTCTAAATCCTGTATTAGCTCTACTTAGAGCTTGAACCATTTCGTTTTTAGAATCTGCCTCTTTGATTCCTGATCTGTATTTAGCAATTTGGGTGAAAATTTCTTTTTCTAGATCAGCAGAAAGTTTTGCTGATTCTGCGGAACCAGAAAGAGTATCAAATCTTGATTGAAGATTGTTTTCAATTTCGGCTAAAGTTCTTTCGATTTCGTTTTCTTGAGTTTTCAGAGTGTTATAAGTCCCACCTATATAGCTTCCAGCTATAACCAGGACAAATATAATTAAAAGATTTTTAAAAGTTTTCATTTTGATTAGTTAAATGTTGTTAATATTTTATCACTATTTTTTTGAGAATTAAACAAATTTCTTTTTTTATTTTATAAATTTTTGTCACGGTTTTAAAAACTTAGAAAGTGTGTTATAATATAATGATCTAAGTTGAAATTGTGTTTTGTAATTTTACTCTCGATACTAATTTTAACTAAGGATATTTATTTATTTTTAAATTACACGAAAGTGAAACATAGAAAAATTCTGAGCCAAGTTCTTAAAGACTTATCTTGTAATGAGCAAGAGATTGATGTGTTTTTTAAAGTGATTTCCAGTAATGGATTGAAAATTTCTGAGATTTCTGAAAGATCTGGAATTCCTAGAGTTAATTGTTATAAGATTGTGGATGACTTGGTTTCTAAAAGATTGTTGTATTTAGATTTAGATTCGAAGGTAAATAAATTTTATGCTGTTTCGCCTTATGAATTGCAGAATATTTTAGATAAAAAGAAAGATAAGTTATTGAAATTAAAAGACGATTTTGTTTCTATAGTTCCTGATCTTGATAAAATTTATAAAATAGATTCATCTAAAGTTAACGTAAGATATTATTTTAATACAGAAATTGATAAAGTAGTAGCTGATATTGTTTTGAATAAATCATATTTAGCATTTTATAATCCTTATGAAGTTAGCAAGAATCACTTAGATTTTTATAAGTCTTTTTTGGATAATTTACAAAAATCTACGCAAAATGTGCGAGAGATTTTGGTAAATTGTAAAAGTAAGGTTTTGTTAAAAGCTTTAAGTGAAATTTCAAATCCAAATTATGAATATAAGGCGTTAAATTATTCTCAGTTGCCTTTTAAGTCTGATATTATTATTTATGATGATAAGGTTTTGTTTGTTAATTATAAAAATTCTTCGGGTGTTTTAATTCAAGATATTAACTTGGTAAAATCTTTGGAATTATTGCATAATTTTATTTGGGAGAGTTTTTAACTATCCCATTATGAAGTTGTATGTTTCTACTTTGGCTGCATGAGTTGCGATAAATTTTAGTACTTTGAACGTGTTTTTTGTTTTCTTTTTATTACAAATTTTTTAAAAACTATACTTTTTTTGTTTATTTGATAGTATAATTTTGTAATTTAAATTTTATGATTAAAGTAGATTATCATTTTCATCCTAATTTTACTTATATTTCGAGTTTTTTAACTAAGAAAAGAGCTTTAAAGTTATGGGATAAATTCACTTTAGAAGCATTAGATTTTGTAGTTTGTACGGAACATGTTTTTAGGCGTCCTGTTAAGGCTTATCAAAATATGATTAAATATAGACCAGCAAATCATAATACTATTTTATTACCAGGTCTTGAGTATATAACGTCTGAGGGCATTGATCTGATTGTTTTTTCGAAGAATCCTTCTAGCGTATTTGGTAGACAAGATCTTTTGAACCCTTTTTTATTATCTGTTGAGGAAGTTTTTAATTTGGTAAAAAGTGATAGCGATTTAAAGTTAATTGTTCCACATCCTTCTACTCCATCATCTACGGGTATTTTGCGAGTAATGGATTTAGAAAAATTAGATGAATTATATTTTGATGGGATTATGCTAGAAAGTTCAAATTATTCCTTTTTATATTTAAATTTTATTTTAAAAAAATTGCGTTTTAATTTTTTATTAAAAAGGTTAAATTTTTTGATTGAAAACACTCTTGATTTTGAGCATAAAGGTTATTTAGAAAAATATATTAAAGTTTTTGCATCAGATGCTCATGTTTTTTCAGATATCGGTAATTGCACACTTATTAAACAGACTAAAACTGGTGATTTAGATTATGATTTTAATATTATTACAACAATTGAGGGTAAACCTTTGGTGTCTAGTAATGGAAATTTTAAAGATTTAATTTTTGCTTTTTTTACTATTTTAAAAGAAGGTTTTTTAAAGAAGACACGTTTGTATAGAATAGATAAAAGAATTCGCTGATTTGACTTTTTTTTTGCTTTGTATACCTTATGTTTGTGTTTAATCAATATGCATGAATTTTAAGGATTTATATAAAATGGCTATTTCAACAAGAGAATCTTTTGAGAGATTTGAAGAACAAAATTATGGTCAAAAGTGGGATGTTAATCAATTAATGCTTGGTTTATCGGTTGATGTAGGTGATTTAATAAGATTGGTTCAAGAAAAGCAAGGAAATAGGCCAAAAACTACTGACAATTTAGATGATAAAATTGCACATGAACTTTGCGATGTTTTATGGGTGGTTTTGGTTTTATCTCAAAAATTAAATGTTGATTTAAATCAAGAATTTCCTAAAAATATGAAGGATCTGCAAGAGATAATAGAAAATAAAACTAATAATAGCTAATATGAATAAATTACCTAAATTTATTGAACGAAAAACTGTTTATGAATCTAAGTTTATTAATGTTCATAGAGATAAAATTACAACTCATTCCGGTAATACATATGAGCATCATGTTTTACAGACTCCGTCTGATTCGGTTGTTAGTATAATAAAAAATGCTCAAGCTCAGATAGCTTTAGTTTCATGTATTCGTTATGTACAGGGGACTGAAGATTCTCTTGAATTACCAGCTGGTGGCATTGATCCAAATGAAGAGCCAATGATTGCCGCGAAAAGAGAGTTTAGAGAAGAAACCGGATTTGAAGCTTATAATTTATCTTTTTTGGGTGAGTTTTATCCAACAAATTCTATGATGACTCAAAAAATATATGTTTTTAGTGGTGAATTAGATCACCCAATAGAAAGGCAAGAGTATGATAAAGATGAAGTCAGTGAGACTTTTTGGTATACTTTAGAAGAGATTAAAGACTTAATTCGAAATAAGAAAATAACTTGTGGGGTTACTCTGTCTGCTTTTGCTTGTTATTTAACTCGGGTTTAAGTTTATACTTTTTCGACTGAGCTAAATTTATAATCTTTTATAGTGTAATTTTTGTTGTCTTTATCCATTTTTATATAGATTGCTGCAGAATTTTCGAATCTTATAATTGTAGCTGGGTTGCTTGCATATAATATACTTCCTCCTATTTCGAGATCTTTTTCTATAAAATAATAGGTTCTTGAGTGGATGGCTCTTTTATTGTTAAAATGATAAGGTATTTTTGGTGTGTTGCCTGATTCTTTACAGAGATCGATATATTTAGAATATGTAATTTGTTTTGATGAATAAAACAAGTATTCTTTTAATGCTTTTTCTGTTTGTGTTTTAGGGTCCGGATTTTGAACTCCATAATTGATTAATTTATTAATTCTATTTTGAGCATCATTTGTTATAATGCTAATTGTTTCTTCTGATATCTGAGTTAGGAGTGAAGTAAGGATTAGATTTGCTTCAAGATAAATTTTTTGTTCTTTATATTCTTGAATCGTATTGCTCATTATATCTCTTATGTTTTTCATTTTATTCTTTTAAATTATTTTTATTTTGTTAGACTTTAAATAGGATAAGTTAATTTTTAATATGGATAGATTTAGACCTTACTTTGCAGTTTACCTTATTTTGGAAGTAGATGGAAAGTTACTAATGGCAAAACGCTTTAACACAGGTTATATGGATGGAATGTATAGTTTGGTAGCGGGCCATGTAGATGGTAATGAAACTGTTTATCAGGCTATGCTGCGTGAAACCAAAGAAGAAGTTAACATTGATATCATTGCCGAAGATATGAAAGTTGTACATGTAAGCCATAGAAACTCTAATAGGGGAGAACGTGAGTATATTGATGTTTATTTGAAAGCTTCAAAATTTTCAGGAGAAATAGAGAATTTAGAGCCTCATAAATGCTCTGATTTGACTTGGTTTGAATTTGATAATTTGCCTGAAAATATTGTTCCAGAGGTTAAAAAAGCATTGGAAGATATTTTTAAAGGAGAAATATTTTCGACTTTAGGATTCTAAGTTTTTAAGTACTTTATTGTAACCCTGCTTGCCATCTTTCATCCAATTAGCAATCCTTGTAATTGTGGTTGTGCTTAAACCTGTAGTTTCTGAAATTTTACGGTATGGTATTTTTTCACTTATTAGCTTTGCAACTTCTAGTCTCTCGCTCATGGCCTGGAGTTCAGTAGCGGTACACAGGTCTATAAGAAAATTTTTTATATCTTTTTTTGAATCTATTTTTAATAATGCTTGGCAGAGTTGATTTAGGTTTTTTTGAAAGTTTTGATTGTGATTTTTACGCATATTCCAGAGTGTTTTATTTAATTGTAACATTTTTATTTGACACTTTCAAATGTTTTGTGGTAACATTAACGTGTTAATTAATTAAAACACTTTATGTTGTTTATTATTATTTCACATCATCATATTTTCTAGGAGCAAATTTTTAAATAAATTTTGTTCTGTTTTTTTAGCTTTTGTATCAAGAGCTTTTTTTATTTTTAACTTTTAAATTATGAAAACTATTATTCCAGCTAAATTAAAAATTGGTGATGAGATAAGAATTATATCTCCATCATTTAGTGCTGCTTACTTCTCGAAAGATATTATTGATAACTCAATACTTACTCTGTCTAATTTGGGTTTTAAAGTGACTTTATCTGACAATTTTTATGAAGTTGATTACCGTAATTCTTCTTCTTGTGAATCTAGAGTCAAGGATTTTATGCAAGCGTTTACTGATAAAAGTGTTAAGGCGGTTATGTGTGTTTCAGGTGGGTTTGTAGCCAATGAATTATTGGATTACTTAGATTATAATTTAATAAAAGAAAATCCAAAGATTTTAATTGGAAATTCTGATATTACTGTTTTATTAAATTCAATTTTTAGTAAAACTGGTTTAGTTACATATTTGGGTCCAAATTTAAGTTATTTCGCTAGTGATCTTGATGAGTTTACCTTGAAATCTTTTCGAGATTGTTTGATGAAAGATTCAAGTTTCAATCTGATATCTTCGAATTTAATTATTGAAAAAAATGCACAAAAAAAACTGATAGCGAGAAATACAAAGTCTAACCAAATTTTAAATTTTGTACCTGTTAAGGGTCAAGTTTTAGGAGGTAATTTATGTTCTTTTAATTTGTTGCAGGGGACAGATTATATGCCAAGTTTAAAAAATAAAATTTTGTTTATAGAGGAAGATTGTTTATGTGGAAAATACACTGGATTTGAATTTGAACGTAACTTAGAGTCTTTGTTACAGCAAAAAGATGCTGATTCAATTTCTGGTTTTGTATTTGGTAAATTTCAAAAAAAATCAAAAGTCTCTCTTAGTTTTTTGAAGAAAATTTTACTAAATAATCTTAAACTTAAAAATAAACTTTTAATTATTAATGCAGATTTTGGGCATACTTTTCCTATTTGCACTTTGCCTGTTGGTGGAAATGTAGATGTTAATATGAGCCCCAATCTAGAAATATTATTTAATGTATTTTAATTATGAAATTTCTTTATAAATCACGTTCTACATATTTTCATTGTTTATTTTTTTATAACACAAAATAATAATTTAACTTTTAATATATGAATATTTTAAAAAATAATACTAGTAATATTAATCAAGGGGTTGCTATTAATGACCTTGATCTTGCTGAGGTAGCAAAATCTTTAGCTGTTGCTTATCAATCTATTTTTGCGGGTCGAATTTGGAATGAAGCCGGTAGGGATAAAGCTGGACAAGCAATTGGAATAAATAAAATTAGAGAAAATGGTGGGATTATTGATGAGGCCTATTTTCCAATCTCTAAAATTTCAGATCAGTTTTTATTAGAACTCCAATCAGCTTTTACATCGGAATCTGAAATGGTTTTGTTAGTAACTGAGGAATCTTCTAACATAAACGATGATTTTCAACAGTTTACAGTTCCCGCTGGAGAATTTCCATCTAATACTGCTCCTTTTTACTTAAATGGTGAGCTTAATTATGTAGCTGGTTTTTGCTGGGCTAAAAAAGTTTCAACTTTAGATGTCTTGCAAAAAAGAGGGGATTTTAATGATTTGGAAACTGAAGATATAATAGGTCAATTTGATCTTGATAGTCAGATATATTATTTATCTGAATTGGGTGTGATTGATGCTTTAAGAAATCAGGGAATGGGAAGAGTTTTAGTTTCAACTTTATTAGAGTCTTTGTCAGGAGTAGTAACTTTAAATACTAGTTTGAAATCACCAGCTTTTAAACTTTTTTCATCTTTTGGATTTGAAGTTTTAAATGGTCCGAATTTATTTGATAGAGATGGTTATGTGTTTATGTTAAAAAATAATTAATTAATTTTTCTTTATGCAAACAATTTATGAAATTAAAGGACAGTTAAAAGGTCCTACAGTAACAATTATGGGTGGAATCCATGGGAATGAATTTTGTGGAGTTGAGGCCATTCAATCTTTGGTTTCTGATTTAAAGATAAAAAGAGGAAAATTGAATTTGATTATTGCTAACCCACTTGCGATTCAAAAGGATGTACGTGCAGTCAATGTTAATATGAATCGAATTTTTTTAGATGAAATTGATTCTCAAATTAAGGATACTTATGAATACCAAAGATCTCTAGAAATACGAAAGTTTTTAGATGATTCAGATATTTTATTAGACATTCACTCTAGTGGACCAGATAGTCAGCCTTTTGTTATTGCTGAACAAAATGGAATCAAATATATTCAAAATTTGAATTTTGATTTAGTTTTAACTGGAATTGATGCTTTTCATCCTGGTTCCACTGATGGTTATATGTATAACAAGGGTAAAGTTGGAATCTGTATTGAATGTGGATATATGCGAGATAAAAATTCTAGCAATGTTGCAATACAGGCTGTTATAGATTTTTTGATTGGATTAGATATGTTAGATGGGGAAATTTTGAAGTCTAGAAAAAGTAAGCAGATTTTTGCCTCTAAACTTATATATAAATCTAAAACAAATGATTTTAAATTAGTCAAAAAATTTACGGATTTTGATTTCGTTCCTCAAGGTACCGTGATTGGATTTGATGGGGAAAAACCTATTAGTTTTGAAAAAGATTACTATATTTTGTTTTCTGTTAATCAATCCCAGAAAAATCAAGAATGTTTTTTGTTAGTTAATAAAAATTAGCAAATTAAAAGCCCCTTTGAGTTAAGGGGCTTTTTTGATTTAAAGGGGACTTGTAAGTGATTATTGCTCAATTACTTCGCCTTCGTCATCTTTTGAATCTTTTTTTTCAGTGCTTTCGTTGTTTGATTCTTTTTCTTTTTCTATCTTTTAAAGATATTAAGTATTTTTCTTGTTATTCCTTGTCTGGTTTCATCTACCTTTGGTGGATAAATTTCTTCTGGATTGATTGAAAATTCCATTTCTTCAGGATTACCATATTTTGAATATATCACTTTGAAAAATAGTAAGTTCTGAAGATTTTGATTGTATGCAAATTTTTTGAATTCTTTTATTAATTGAGCTTTGATTTCTTCTTTGTTTTTTGTTTCCATGGCTTCTTTTAATTTATGTCCAATTATATCACTCATTGAACCTGTCTTTATACTTTTAGGATAGTAACCAGTTACTTTATAGGTATGAATTCCATCGAAACTTTGATTTTCTCTAGTTTTTTTACTTGGTATATCTTGTGGATTTATTTGAATGTTAAATGTTTTTTGTGATGTATGAATGTTTAGAGTAATCGGTGAAAATAGTATTATACCGTTTTCTATTAATCCTTGTTTAATTATAAGGTGTTTTATAGCGATATCGTTTATTTGTTTTGGATTGTAGTTTCCAGTACTAATTTCTTCAATTATTGCATTTATTGTATTTTCTCTTTTTTGTTCATTCTCACGATTTACTATATCATTAAGCGCATTAATATCATTTCCATCGTAGACCGTTTCTAATTTATAATCTCCAGATTGGAGTTTGTCATGTAGTTGGCAAATCATTTGCCCTGGTTTCATAATTGACATGTTTTTTGTGTTAAATTTATTAAATCTTCTTATTATGCCACAACATATACAGAATTGCAAATTAATTTATTGAAAACCACTATGGAAGTTTAATTTGATCGTGATTTTTAAATTCTTTTCCAGTTTCAGATAATTTTAGTGTTGGTTTTGAACGCGAGTTTAGAGATATACCTAATGATTAAGTATTGGAACTTGTTTATACAATCGAGTCTTATAATCAACATTATTCTATTCGACTTTTATTTTTTTTAAATGATCTAATACTATTTCACATTACAAATGAAGAGGATTATCAAACATTAGATGTTGGTTGTTAATCATTATATCTAGATTATAAAAAAGCCCCTTTGAGTTAAGGGGCTTTTTTTGTTGTTTTGAAGGGGGACTTGTAAGTGATTATTGATCAATTACTTCGCCTTCGTCGTCTTTGGAATCTTTTTTATCTGTACTTTCTTCGTTTGATTCAGTTTGGTTTTGATCGTCTACGTTTACACCTTCTTGTGGTTGAGAGTACATAGCTTGACCAATTTTTTGAACTTCTTGATTAAGTTCTTCGATTGCAGTTTTAAGTGCGTCTACATCTTTGCTTTCGGCTTTTAGCAATTCTTTAATGCTTTCAACTTTTTCGGTAACTGGTTTTGAAATATCTTCAGTGATTTTTTCTTTGTGTTCTTCTAAAGTTTTTTCAGTTTGGTAAACTAAGCTTTCGGCTTGATTTACAACTTCAATAGATTCTTTTTTCTTTTTGTCTTCTTCTGCAAATTTTTCGGCTTCTTCTTGCATTTTTTGGATTTCATCATCCGTAAGTCCGCTTGAACCTGTGATTGTAATTTTTTGTTCTTTGTTAGTTGCTTTGTCTACGGCTTTTACATTTAAAATACCGTTAGCATCCACATCAAAAGTTACTTCAACTTGAGGTACTCCTCTTGGTGCTGGAGCGATTCCATCAAGAATAAATCTACCAAGAGATTTGTTATCTGAGGCCATAGATCTTTCACCTTGTAGAACATGAATTTCTACTGATGGTTGATTGTCGGCTGCAGTTGAGAAAACTTGAGATTTAGAAGTTGGAATAGTTGAATTTTTTTCGATTAATGGAGTCGATACACCGCCTAAAGTTTCAATTCCAAGAGTTAATGGAATTACATCTAGTAAAAGTACGTCTTTTACGTCACCTTGTAATACACCACCTTGAATTGCAGCTCCCAGAGCTACTACTTCATCTGGGTTGATTCCTTGGTGTGGTTCTTTTCCAAAGAAGTTTTTAACTTTTTCTCTTACCAGTGGCATTCTTGTCATACCACCTACTAAAATAACTTCATCGATATCTGATTCAAAAATTTTAGAATCTTTAAGAGCTGTTCTACATGGTTCTAAAGATCTATCAATGATCCCTGAAACTAATTCTTCAAGTTTTGATCTTTTAAGATTTAAGTTTAAGTGTTTAGCACCATCAGCGTCAGCTGTAATAAATGGTAGGTTTATTTCAGTTTCGGCAGCTGAAGAAAGCTCGATTTTAGCTTTTTCGGCAGCTTCTTTAAGTCTTTGAAGAGCAGCTTTATCTTTTGAAAGATCAATTCCTTCTTGTTTTCTGAATTCTTCAAGTAAGTATTCTAAAATTGCATTATCAAAATCATCACCACCTAGAGTAGTATTACCATTTGTAGCTAATACTTCGATTTGTTTTTCTCCGTCAATGTCAGATATTTCTAAGATAGATACATCAAAAGTACCTCCACCTAGATCGTAAACAGCAACTTTTTTATCGCCACCTTTTTTGTCGATTCCATAGGCTAGGGAAGCAGCAGTTGGTTCGTTGATGATTCTTAAAACTTCAAGTCCTGCAATTTTACCTGCATCTTTAGTGGCTTGTCTTTGAGAATCATTAAAGTAAGCTGGAACAGTAATTACAGCTTGCGTTACTTCGTGTCCTAAGAAACTTTCAGCGTCAGCTTTAAGTTTTTGTAGAACCATTGCTGAAATTTCAGCTGGTCTGTGTTGTTTTCCGTTAAGTTCAATTTCGGCTTCACCTTTTGAACCTTTTACAACTTTATAAGGTAGGTTTTCAATAATTCCTTTGATTTCATCAAAAGAGTGACCGATTAATCTTTTTGCTGAAAAAATAGTATTTTGGGCATTTGTAACAGCTTGTCTTTTGGCTGCAACCCCTACTAATCTTTCATCATTTTTATAGGCAACCATACTTGGTGTAGTACGTAATCCTTCTTGTGAAGAAATTACTACGGCTTCTCCACCTTGCATTACAGCTACACATGAGTTTGTGGTACCTAAATCGATTCCAATTACTTTACTCATAAAATAAAATTAATTATATATTAAATTAGCACTCTGAATTATAGAGTGCTAATGATGAAAATGCAAGTTTTTTTTAGTTTCCGTTTCCAACTACTACTTTAGAAGGTTTTAAAACTCTGTCTTCTAGCATATAACCTTGCTCAATTACTTCAATGATTTTATCTTGTTCGCCTGGAATTGATGAAATTATTTCATGAATGTGAGGGTTTAGAATTTCGTGTGAGATTGGAGTTAATCCAAAGTTTTCAGTGATTTTAACTAGTTGTTTTTGAATTTGATTAATTCCTTTAATGAAGTTGTGATCTTTTAATTCTTCTGGGGTTTGTTTTAAAGCTAAATTTAGATTGTCTAAAATAGGCAAAAAGCTGTCTAAAACTTGAACTCTTGCAAACTTTGCATATTCTTGTTTTTCTTTAGCCATTTGGGTTTTGAAGTTTTGCAAATCAGCCATTGCTCTTTTGGCAATGTTTGTCATTTCGCTTAATTGTTCCTCCAGAGATTTTTCTTGAGTAGAATCATTGTTTTGGTTTGTTTCTTCTTGAGTGTTTGGTTCTAGGTTTGAATTAGTTTCTGTCATTTAGGTTAAAGTTAAGAAATTCACATATTTGTTCTAGAATTATACTATTTAATCCATAGTTCATTCTAGTTGGGCCAAGTATACCAATAAAGCCAGTGTAGTTCAATGCTTTGTATCTTTTTACAATTATTGAGCAAGATTGAATTTCCTGTAGTAAATTTTCTTTTCCAATTAAAATTTCAGTTTTATCAAAAGGAGTGTTTAGTTTTTCTAAAAACCTTAAAAATTTATCATCTTTTTCAAATGTTTCCATAACTTGTGAGGCTTGCATTGGATCTTTTAGAAATTCTGGACTTTTAAGTATTTTCGATACTCCTAGATAAAAAGTTCTAGAGTCAGGTAAGGTCGCAAATGCAATGTTTGGAGTGTTTGCCGCAAGAATTGAGATAGCATCGTAGATTTCTCTTTTAATTTTTTTTGACTCAAATTGTTTTTTTATCTGTTGTAAAACTTCAGCATGTTGATTTTTGACTTTTTGAATATCTACTAAATCATCAACAAACATTCGATAAGCTTTGTCGGTTGGGATTCTTCCGGCGCTTGTGTGAGGTTGAACTAAAAAACCTTCTTTTTCTAGGTTTGCCATGTCTAAACGAATCGTAGCAGGGGATACTTCAAAATTATAAGCCAGCATTAAACTTTTGGAGCCAATTGGTTCAGCTGATTTTAAATATTCTTGGATAATTGCTTTTAGTATGTTTTTTTTACGTTCTTGCATGTTTTTTTCTTATAATTGTGAATTTTTGATTTAATTTCAAGTTTTTTTGCTTGCACTTAATTCTTTTGTTTGATAAGTTTGGTGTAGTTTTTTAAATATATAGCATGAGTAACAGATCATCTTCTAAGCAACATGGGCTAGTTGGTAACAAGAGACCAATTGCTAAGAAAAGTAAAAAGAGAAATAAATTCAAAGCAAGACTGAGAAGAGAAGAAAGAATGAGCCAAGCGTAATCTGGCTCTTTTTTTTATTTTATAATTTGCTTGCTACTAAATTACATAAATCTACTAATCTACAACAGTATCCGTATTCGTTGTCATACCAACTTAGAATTTGAATCATATTTCCGTTTAAAACTTCTATGAATTCTGCATCAATTGAGCTTGAGTATGGGCTTCCAATATAGTCTGATGAAACTAATGGTTCATGATTAACTTCTAAAATACCTCTTAGTTCATTTTGACTGGCTTTTTCAAATGCGGCTAAAACTTCTTCTTTTGTTACATCTTTGCTTAGAATGATTTTACTATCAACGATAGAAACCGTAGGAGTTGGAACTCTCATTGCACAAGCCGAAACTTTGGATGCTAAATGTGGCATTACTTTTTTAATTGCCTTTGCAGCCCCGGTTGAGGTTGGAATAATATTTGAAGCAGCAGCCCTTGCTCTTCTTGAATCTTTTCTATGTGTTGAATCTTGTATATTTTGACTATTTGTATAGGAGTGAACTGTTGTCATCATACAGTTTTCAATTCCAAAATTTTCATCAATTACTTTTAAAAGTGGTGCAAAACAATTTGTTGTACACGATGCATTTGAAATAATATTGTGATTTTGTGGGTCGTAATCTTTATCGTTAATCCCCATCACTACTGTTAAATCTTCATCTTTACCTGGTGCAGAAATGATAACTTTTTTACATCCAGCTTTTATATGTTTACCGCAGCCTGCTTGATCTTTGAAGATTCCGGTACACTCTAAGACAATATCTACTTCGAGTTCTTTCCAGGGTAGTAGTTCTGGATCTCTTTCATGGCAAAATCTAATTTTATGATTATCTATAATTAAATAGTCTCCATCTAATTTTGCTGGGTAGTGAGCTTTTTTATAATTAGTATCGTAATTATAAAGATGTGTAAGCTGAACTGGATCTCCAGGGTTGTTAATTGCTACCAAGTTAAATTTTGGATTTTCAAGAAAGGCTCTTAAGGTAGTTCGACCTATTCTTCCAAATCCATTAATTGCAACATTGATTTTTGACATGTTTTTTTGTTACATTCTATTTATTATATCATACTTAATTTAAAAATTAAATGAAATTAGTAAAATTTGATGAAGTTTTAGACTTCGATTCTGTTCTTAAAGAATGTGTTGATTTGCTTGAGCTTGAAAAGGTGATTTGTATTCCAACTGATACTTGTTATGGTCTTTCTTGTGTATTTGATTCTGGGAAAGCAAAAGAGCAGATTGCCAGCTTTAAAAGAACTTCAAAAGACAAACCTTTAACTATGATAGTTTCTAGTGTCCAGATGCTTTATAAGTATTGTGAAGTTTCATCTTTAGCAGCTCAATTAATTGAAGAATATTGGCCTGGACCTTTAACGCTTTTGTTACCATCTAAATTTTCAGATGGATATATTGGAGTAAGGCTTCCAGATCATAGTTTTTTACAGACTTTGGTGTCTAAATTAGATAAGCCAATATTTTCAACTTCTGCTAATTTAACTGGGCAAAAAGAAGCTTATTCGATAGATGAATTAAGTCAACAATTCGAAGGAAAATTAGATGGAGTAGATTTTATTTTAGATAATGGGATTTTAGATTTTAATCGTCCTTCGACTATTTTAAAAATAGTTGGAGAAAAATTAGAGTTAATTCGAGAAGGTGATGCATGGGGTTCGATTAGTCAAAGGTTTTAAATGGCTTTTTAAAGCCAATAAATCTTGTTTTTCTTGACTTTTTAAGTGAAATAGATTATAAATGACCTGTTAAAAAAATTAATTGATTTATATGGAAGACTTTAAATTCGAGCATGTTTCGGTACTTTTAGATGAGATTTGTGATTTTTTAGATCCCAAAGAAACAGATATTATTGTTGATGGTACTTTAGGTTTAGGAGGTCACACAAAAGAACTTTTAAAGCGGACTGAAGGTCAGGCAAGAGCTTATGGATTTGATTTAGATTCCAGAAATTTACAAATAGCTCGAAATAGATTAAAAGGTTTTGATGGAAGAGTAAGTTATATTAATGATAGTTTCTCTAGTTTTGATCATTATTATAAAGTTATGAAAATGGATGGAATTGATAAAGTAGTTTTAGATTTAGGTCTCTCATCTCCTCACTTAGATATAGCTGAACATGGATTTAGTTTTAAAAGAAGAGGACCATTAGATATGAGATATTCTAGAAAACAAAAGATAACTGCTGCAACTTTAATTAATAAATTGCCATCTGATCAGTTAGCTATGATTTTAAAATCTTTTGGAGAGCTTTCGAATGCAAAATTAATTGCTAGAAAAATCGTTGAAGAAAGAGCTGTTTCTCCTTTTAAATACACAGATGAATTTGCTACAAGAATTGAAGTTTGTTTTCATCCTAAAGACAGAGTTAAAGGTTTAACCTGTGTTTTCCAAGCAATTAGAATTGCTGTAAATGATGAATTACGGACCTTATCAAAAGGTTTGGAAAGTCTTTATAATCATTTATCTTCCAATGGTAGGATAGCTGTGATATCATATCACTCACTAGAGGATAGAATTGTGAAGAACTTTTTCAGGAAGCTTGAAAAGCCACTTGAGACTGATCCTGAGAAAAGTTTGAAATCAATTTATGCTGATCCTTTAGTAGAAATGATTACTAAAAAACCTGTTAAGCCAGGTGATAAAGAGGTAGAGGTTAATCCAAGAGCAAGAAGTGCGAAATTAAGAGTAATCAGAAAAATTTAATTTCAAAAATGTTTCATAAGTTCTTTTTATTGGGACTAGTATCAATTACCTTCTTGTTGTTCTCTTATATTCAAAATTTTCATGAATCAATTAATTTTGGTTCGAATATAACAAACCTTTCAGTTAATTCTGAATTAGTGTATTCTGAGCAGGAAAAAATAAATTTAGACATTTCTCGTTCGCAAAGTTTAGATTACATAATAGATTCAAGTCGGATTCAAAATATGGTACCAGCTTCAAATGTACAATTTATTTCAGTAAGTAATCGTTTAGCTTTAAAGTAAATGCTCTCAAATATCAATTTGCCAATTGACCTTCAAAGAATTCTTGAAAAGTTAATTGATATTCCTAATAATTTAAGATCTGCCACTTCTAAGTATCTAGATGAATCAGATACTGTTAATGTTCATGGTGAGCAAAGTATGCAATTAGATCTTTTTGCAAATGAATTAGTAAAGGAAGCTTTATTTGATCTAGAATTTATTCATTCTATAGCATCTGAAGAAGAAGATGAATTAATTAAAATGAATGATGATGGTAAGTATTTGGTTTGTTTTGATCCTTTAGATGGTTCGTCTTTGATTAGTACTAACCAGGCTGTTGGTATGGTTTTCGCTGTTTATGACAATGACAAAGTTTTTGATTCACCTTTGAAGGATTCTTTAGTCATGTCTTTTTATTTTCACATTGGAAAAAACAATTCTTTGCTTATAAATTATAATGATAATGTTACCCACCTAGAATATTTAGATAATGAATTTCATATTAAAGATGTTGATACGATTTTAGAACTTGCGAAAAATATTGCACCGGGAAATTTAAAATTATTATCTAGTAATTCTGCATACAAAGATTATCTATTATCTCGTTTGGATAATGGTTTAAAGTTAAGATACTTTGCTTGTTTAATTTCAGATGTTCATTTTATATTATCAAAAGCTGGAGGTATTTTTATTTATTTAAATGATGATAAGTATATTGATGGAAAACTACGCTTATTGTATGAAGTTGCTCCTGTTTCTCATATTTTATGCTCATTAAACGCAAAGAGTATTAATCATTATGGACAGAATATTTTAGATTTAGTTCCTACTAATATACACCAAAATTCCTCATTAGTTATCGGATCGTCAGTGGAGGTTGACTTATTTGCGGAATTGGTGTTAAATGTTAAAAAATAATATTGATTTTTGAAATACACAAAAGATTTTATTGATACTTTTAAAAACGGTAATGTAGAGTCATTTAATCAAGTTTTTAAAGATTTTATAGATCCATTATATCAATTTTGCTATTTTCGTTTAAATTCAAAAGAGGATGCAGAGGATTTAGTAGAGGAAATTTTTACTAAGATCTTTAAGAACATGTGTAACTTTGATGATTCCAAGTCTTCAATTAAAACTTGGATTTATTCTATTGCTAGAAATAGTCTTATTGATTTTATCCGCACAAAAAAAGATCAAAATTTAGAGTTAACTGATCATATTGAAGATGATCAGATTAATATTAATTTGGAAGCCAACTTAGCGATGAATGCTCAAACTTTAAAGTTAGCTTTTCAAAAGTTAAATGAATCTGAAAGACAATTGGTTGAAATGCGTTTTATTTCAGATATGTCTTATGATGAGATTTCGCAGGTGATGGGTAAAAATTCAGGTGCATTAAGAGTATCAATGACTAGAACTCTAAGTAAGTTAAAACAGATTTTTAAGGATATGGGAATAAACGAAAGTAACATTTAGTTATTTTTATCGTATATATATATGAAAAATGAATATTTTTATGAAAAATTTTGAAAAAGAATTAAAGATCGCTATCCAAAATGTGAAATTTGATGATAAAAATCAAATGCTTTCGAATATTCATTTTAAAAATCAAATTAAGGATTCTATTCAATCTGTTAAATTGAGCTTGTTTAAGAAGTTCTTAATTTTATTTAAAATAAAAGTTAATGCTTTTATTGAAGGTTTTAAGTTACAAAAATTACAGTATGCTTCTTTTATGATGCTTGTTGTAATTTTTGCTAATTTAGCTTTGCCCGTTTTTATATCAACCTCTCAAGCTGACTTTTCTCCTTTTTTAGAATCTAATTCTGACTTTACGATTAATAGACTTAAAAATAAATCTGTTTTTCAAAAGGCTAATTTGCTTGAAGGTGATAAAATAAGTACTACATCTTTTTCTAATTTGAAATTATCTGATTTTTCAGAATTTAGAACTTCTAATGATTCTTATTTTGTATTTGATCAATTTCATCATTCTAATGAACAAACTAATTTTGAGCTTACTGCCTTAGATGGTGAATATTGGGTTAACTTTACCTCTAATTTTAATTCTTCGCTTGATTTTAAAATTAAGACTCCTATTTGTGATGTTCAATCCTTGAACGACTCAGTTTTTTATATTAAGGTTGCTAATTCGGCTCTTTATATCAAAAATTTTAAGAATGATTTAACTTTAGATTGTAATAATTTTAATTCAAATACTTACAATTTAAAAGCCGGTGATTCTTTCAAAATCTCACTTTTTAATGATCAGCTTATAAAATCTAATAATCTTTTTATTCTTAAAAATATAGACTTAGATAAACAGTTAAGAAAGTCAACTGTGGATAAATATTTAGCTTCTAGAGATCTTTCTTTGTATGAGATTAATAAAATGTTAATTTCTTTAAAATTATCGAACATGATTGAAATTTCAGAATTTGATAGATTTAATAATCAATTAGATATTATAAAGCTTGTTTATAATAAGGTTGTGAATTATGGTCTTAAGAAAGATTTAGATTCTTTTAATGATAGTTTAGATAAATTAAAAGCAGAAATTATTGATTTTAGAGATGAATTAAATAAATCCTCTTTAGATGATTTATCTAAAACTAATTTGTATTCATTCTTTATTAAATGGGTAACTACTAATATTGATATTAATTCCAATGTGTTAGAGTTAGAGTTTTTACTGCCTTTGAAATCTGATTTTCTAGAAGTTTTATTTGTTTATTATTCAGATATTATTGATGTTGATATTATAAATTCATACCTTCACATTTTAGAAAATAATATTGATGTTATTAACTTAAAATATTCTAAAAATAAATTTACTGTTTTAAAAACTCTTTATTTGTTACGAAATTTTATTCCTGAAGAAAAAACAGACCTTATACTTAAGATTGAAAATCAGATTAATAATTTTTCATTAGATACTTTTAATAAATTAACCTCAACATCTGTTTTAAGTTTAGACCAAGATTCAGGTATTAATTTAGAAATATCTTCTGTTGATAAAAACTTACTATTGGATTCGATTAACTTCTAGTTAAATTAATTTATAAAAGTGCAGTAAAATTCCAAGTCCTGCGAAATAAGTACCAATGATCCAAAATCTCATGGTTACCTTGAACTCTGGCCATCCTTTAGCTTCAAAGTGATGGTGTATTGGAGCTATTAAAAATACTTTTTTACCAAATAGTTTTTTTGAAGTTAATTGAATGATCACGCTTAATGTCTCAACAACCGATATAAATGCTACAAAAGGAAGTAGCGCTACTGTATTTGTAAGCATTGCTATTACTCCTAAAGTTCCACCAAGAGCTAAAGATCCGGTGTCACCCATAAAAAATTTAGCGGGTGGAATGTTATGCCATAAAAATCCTAATGTTGTTGAAGCGATTATAATACAAAGAGTTGCAAGTAGAAATAGTCCTTGGAAGTAAGCAACAATTGCATATGATATAAATGATAGAATTGATAGTCCTCCGGCAAGTCCATCTAATCCATCTGTAAAATTTACTGCATTTGCACTTCCGGTAATAACAAACATAAAAAGAGGAATATATAATACTCCTAATTCGATCGTATGACCGAAAACTAATATACTGCTCGCATCCAACTTGAAATAGAACCAAAGACCACCAATAAAGCTTATAAGTAATAAAAATATCATTTTTACCTTTGCTGATAATCCTTTTACCTTCCCTATTTTTTTTACGTTGAATATATCATCTACTGCTCCAAGTATTCCTAGTGATACTAAAGTAAATAGTGCAATATAAGTTTCTTTTCTGTTAATTAATGAGAAGCTGGTTATATCAAATTTCACAAGTAGTATAGAGGCAAAACAAATTAAAGCTGTAATTGTCCAAATTAATAAGCCACCCATAGTTGGTGTTCCCGTCTTTTTTTTATGGAGTTTATTAAATAGAGGAGTTTTTTGATTCATTATTGTTTCTTCTTTGATTACTGCTCCAAATTGATATTTTTTTAGAATTTTAATTAAGGTTGGAGCTAACAAAGCTGATAATGAAAAGCTTAAGAAAGACGAGATAAATATTAATCCAAATTTAGAAAATATAAGGTTCATTTTTATTTGTTATAAATATAAAGTAGAGTTTTTGTATCTAAGAATCTGTTATTTGATCCTATTACTATTGAAAGTTGCGGGTTTTTTGAATCGGTTACTCCTATAAAGCATTCTTTTGCAATGGGAGTTTTTCCTGTTTTAAGACCTTTTATCTTTAAAAAGTTATTAAGTTCTGAATTGGTATTTATTAAATTATAAGTTTTATTTTGTTGAAAGTTTTTTGCTTTAAATTTCTTTTTAGAACTTATTTCTAATATTTTATTGTATTTTAACAATTCCTTGCTAAGAATAAGTAGGTCCTGGCTTGTAGAAAAGTTTTCTTTGAAATCTAATCCGGCTGGATTTGTGAAGTTTGTGTTTTTCATCCCTAGCAATTCAGCTTTTTTATTCATCTTCTTAACAAATTTTTTAACATCTCCTGCATTTCCTTCGGCTAAAGTATATGCTGCATCATTTCCTGAGTTAATTAAAAGTCCATGTAAAAGATCATTAACACTTATTTGATCTCCTTTATTCAGATTCATTTTAGATCCAACAATTTCTGAAGAGTTTTGCGATACTTTAAAAATTTCATAATCTAAATTTTCTTCTGCAATTATTAAAGCTGTCATTAACTTTGTAAGACTTGCTATAGGAAGTTTAAGATTTTCTTGTTTAGAATAAACAATTTTATCTTTTTTAATATCATAAATTAGAGCACTTTTCGCATTTATGTTGGGGTGTACATAAATTTCTTGCTTTGTTAAAAATGGAATTTTAAATGAGTTGGCTTGAAGATATTCAATCCAATCGATATTTGATATATCAAGCATCTTGATTGGTTAAGTTTTTATTCTCTTGAATATTATTTTCAGGGTTAGTATTTTCTTCTAAATTTGATTGATTTATAGTTTCGACTTGATTTGCGCTTTTCAATTCATCTGTTTTGCTGCCTGTAAGTTCTTGTGAATAGTTCTTGTTTTTAAACTCTTCAAATTCATTTTGAGCTTTTATAATTATTGGAACTTTTTGATTGTATGAGTCAATTTCATTTATTTTTAAACCAATGTCTTCTCCTAGAATGATTTCTGTGTAAATAGGTATGTCTGGATCGGTTACGGATATTGTTTTTTCTATAGATTCTGGAATTATTTTCATAAGTGCGTTTAAGGTATTGCTTCCTGCTAAGTCGTAGTTTGAAATAACTGTAGAAACATAGTTTTTTGAATCTGCGTTTTCAATACTGTTAACTTCAAATCCGTATCTTTTAAGAATTTGTGAAAACTTTAATGCTAGTCCTGGTATTTTCGTACCATTTTTAACTACCAACTTTCCATTAAATTTCATTGCTTTATTAAATTCTTGGTTAAGTTGAATATATGTTTTTATTTCTTGGTTAGTTTCATCCAATGGAACTAGTACATATGCATTATTATATTCACTTAAAGGAGGAGAGTAAATAAAGCTTCCTTCTGTATTTTGATTGTCATTTAGAACTAAATTTGTAAACTTTCTATAATTTACATCTTTAAATTTTTGAGCAAGACTTAAAATTTGAGTTTTACTTAAGTCAGTTTGAATATTTTTTTCTACAGCTGAGATAATATCTATAATTTTATTGGGTGTTGCAAAAAGGTTTAAAGAAGTAGCTTTTTCTTTCATGGCAATCATAACTTGTTGTTGTCTTTTAGATCTTGCAAAGTCTGAACTTGTTTTTCTTGTTCTTATAAACTTTAGTGTAGTTTGACCATCTAAGTTTTGATAACCTGGAGGAAGAGTGAAGGTTTGAAATGTGAAGTTTGGACCTGGATAAAATGGATCGTATATTGTTTCTGGATTATAAATTTGAATCCCGTCTAAAATATTAATTATATCTATAACAGCGTTAAAATCAATCATTATAGAATAATGTATCTCTTGTCCTAATAAATCTTCAAGGCTTTTAGATAGGTGTCCCATTGCAATTTCATGTCCAAGCTTTTGGTGGTTTGCGTATATACTGTTGACTCTTTGGTTTGTAAAATCTTCAGATTCAATAAATACATCTCTTGGTATTGATGTCAAAATAACATGCTCTTTAGAAGGGTTTACACTTGCTAAAATTAAACTATCTGTTAAATAAGCTCCATCATGTTTTTCACCTCCAATTCCTGTTACTAAAATATTAGTATAGTTAAATTTGTTTTTTTCAATTTTTTCAGTAATTGAACTGGCCACAAATTCCGTAATTTTTTCAGTTGCATTAAAGCTTCTAAATAGTCCAATTGATATTAGTATCAATAATAATAGAATTGATAATTTATAATTTTTTTTAATTAATGTTTCTAATTTATTCTTAAAAAATTTCCAATCTACTTTCTTGTTTTTTTTAGTTTTTGAGATTTTCTTTACTTTAAAATCCATTTTATTTTTTATTTTTAATTATTTTAGCTTTTTTTTATTAAAATTCAATTCTTTTAGAGTTTTTAACAAGTTGTTAAATGCTTAATTTAAATTGTGTATATGTTTTATATCTCTGCATTATTGCTTCCAATTTTTTTTAACTTGAGTTTAACACTTGCTATAGTTTGGGTTTTAATTTTTTTAATTGTAAACAAAAAATTTAATCTTGAATTATTTTTGATTTTACTCTTGCTTATAAGGTGTTTTATGTTTTTGGATACTCAGAATTTAATTATAGGTAGTCAATTTGATGTATGTAGAGAAGTCTTTAACTATCGAAATTATAATTTAGTTTTTCTATGTAACTCCAAAGATTCTTTCATTAGTTATTTTCCGAAGAATTCTGAAGTTAAGTATTCTGATGAAGTTTATTTAATTGGAGGGAAGTATAAATTTGATCCAGAAAGGAAGCCTTATTATAAATCTTTAAATGTTAATGGAGTTTTAGAATTTAATGATTATAAGGTTTTAACTTCAAAACTAACTTTTTTAGGTGAAATTTATAACTTTAAAGCTAATTTTAAGAATTTTGTTCAAAGAAATTTAAATGATCCACTTTCGAATCTTTTCTTAGGTATTTTAATAGGGGATAGATCTGGTTATTCTAAGTTTTTAACTGAAGATTTAAGATATGTTGGTTTAACTCATTTAGTTGCTGTTTCGGGAATGAATGTTTTGTTAGTTTTAGAGATTTTAAAAAAAATAACTTGGATTTTTGGTAGACGTTTTGCTTTTTACTTAAATGCTATTTTTATAATATTTTTTGCGTATTTCACATCTTTAACTACAAGCGTTTTACGGGCTTGCTTGATGGCTTTGTTAAATTTGTGGGGTGAATATAATTTTTTGCGATTAGATTCATTAAAGGTCTTGTATTTTTCTGCATATGCTTTGCTTTTAATCAATCCATATTTTATTGTTTACGATTTGTCTTACGCTTTAAGTTTTTTAGCTACTTTTGCACTTATATCTGTTAAAAAAACTGAAAAAATTGTTAATAATTTTAAGCTTGAAATACAAGCCAATCTAGTTAGTTTTTGGTTTACTTTACCTGTTATACTTTTTGCATTTAAATCTTTACCAATCTTAACTGTATTTTCCAATTTACTTGTAATGATTCCTGCAACTTTAATTTTATATCTTGGTCTTTTATTGTTGGTTTCTTACCTTTTAAATTTTGAATTGTTATCTTTCGTAATATTTTTTCTAATTGATTTATTTACAACTTACTTTTTTTGGATTGTTGATTTTACTAAAAAATTTCCTGTGATGACTCTTTTTATAGATAATTTTATGTTTAGAATTATTTTATTTTTATTTTTTTGTACAATTTTTTATATCTTCTTAAGAAAAAAATTTATTTTTTAATTTTATTTTATTTTTTTGTGTATAATTCTAATGATATATATATAATTTTTATGAAGTTTACTGAAAGATATGCTCGTTTGAATAATGCTCAAAAAGAAGCTTGTGACCATATTTATGGGCCATGTATGGTAGTTGCTGGTCCTGGATCTGGTAAAACTGAATTATTAAGTTTAAGAATTGCTAATTTACTAAAAAAAACTGATACACTTCCTCAAAATATTCTATGTTTAACTTTCACAGATGCAGCTACTAAAAATCTTCAAAAAAGATTATACAAATTAATTGGTGCCTCAGCTTTGGATGTTAGTATTTATACTTTCCATGGCTTTGTTAATCATATTTTAAATTCTTTTAATCATAAATTTGAAAATTTAAAAACCTTAAATGATTTAAAGGCCCAACAAGTTTTATATGATTTAATGAGCGCTCAAACCTTGTCTAATAAATTATGTGTTAAAAACGAAGGATCTTTTATTTATTTTTCATCTGTTTTTAGTTATATAAATGATTTTAAAAAGTCTGCTTTAACACCTAGTGAATTAAATCGGTATATTAGTGATTTAAAAACTTCTTATGATTCATTAAATTCACTATTTAATCAAATTTTTAAGGATAGACTTTCTAAGAAGAAAATTGATTTTATTTATAATCAAGTTAGCAATTTTAAATTTTTAGATGATGAATATAGTCAGTATATAAAGTCTCAACTTTTAATTGCCTTAAGAACAGCTGTTGAGAATGAGGAAACAAAGCCTTTATCTAAATTTAAAGCCGAGTATCTAACGAAAGATCAAGGTGAATTAGTTTTAAAGAGTTACTTAAGTATTGAAAAAGTAGAGTCTTTAATTAGTTTATACGATGATTTTCAAATTAAGATTAAGGAAGAGAATTTAGCTTCTTTTGATGATTTAATTTTAGATTTCTTAGAATTATTATCTACTGATAATGATTTTTTAATGGAAGTTTCAGAGAAATTTAATTTTATAATGGTTGATGAGTTTCAAGATACAAATTTGGCACAAATGAAAATTTTAAAGCTTTTACTTTCTAATTCCAATGATTTTGATCCTAATTTAATGGTAGTAGGGGATGATGATCAAGCTATTTATAAATTTCAAGGAGCAAGCATTTCAAATATTTTAGAATTTAAAAATTTATTCTCTAATGTAAAAACTGTAGTGTTAAACACAAACTATAGATCAACTTCTCAAGTTGTAGATTACTCTCAGAAACTAGTTAATTCCTTAGAAAAAAGGGTCACTTCAATTTTTAAAGATGTAAATAAAAATTTAGACGCTTTTTTTAAAGAAAAAAAAGGACATGTTTCATATTTTACTACTACTACTTTTGATGCGGAATGTATATATTTAAAAAATTCTATTCAAAAGCTTATAAATCAAAACCATGATCTTTCGGAAATTGCAGTAATCGCAAGAAATAATAGAGATTTAAAAAAACTTTCTGAATATTTTTCGAAGGCTGAAATCCCATATGAATTAAGTTTGTCAAAAAATATTTTTGAAATAGAATTTATTGAAACTTTAGTTGAATTTGTTGAATTAGTAGTTCTTTATAATAAAGGGGATAGAAATTTTGAAGCAATATTTTTAAATTTTATTCTACAGAATGCTAGTGAGGTGGAAAGAATTAAGATTTGGGAGCTTGGACATAAAGTTAGGAAATCTAAGAGTAAATTAGTAGATGTGTTTTTAGAAAGTGATGATTTAGATTTAAAAGCTTTAATAATTTCCTTTATAGAATTAGCTGGTAAGTTTAAGGATACTCCTTTTTTAAGAGTTTTTTATAAGTATCTTGATTCTAAAAAGAATAGTTTTTTTGAATCCGTTTTCAGAAATTACTTTGCAGATTTTTCATCGAATCAAGTTTTGGAGAATTTTCAATCGTTAAAATTATTAGATTCTAATTTAAATGATTATTTTAATAATCAAAATTATACAATTTTGAATCTTTCAATATTTTTAGAATTGGTTAAAGATCTTAATTATAATATGAAATTGCCTGTATTATTTCAAAAACATGAAAAAAAGGTTAACTTAATTACTGCACATAGTTCAAAGGGACTTGAATTTGAAACGGTTTTTATTATTGATTGTAATGAAGATAAATGGAATAAAGGAAAAATTTCTAAAATTAGATTACCAGAGACTTGGAATTTTGTTAGAGAGAAAGAAAATCGAGAAGATTTTCTAAGATTGTTTTTTGTTGCAATGACAAGAGCAAAGAATAATTTGGTATTTACCAGACATATTTTAAAAGATTCTGGTAGAGAAAAAAATGAATTGAGTTTTATGTCTCCCTTAGAACTTAAAGAAAACCATGTTGATATAGAAGTAAATATAGAGGACAACGTAGAGGCATTTGAATTAGATATTTTTGAAGATTTTGTGTTGAACAAAAAGGAGAGTGAGTACTTTCATGGATTATTTAAAAATTGGAGACTTTCTGCCACAGCTATAACTGATTTTATTAATATTGTGGATTTTAATTATCAAGATTTTATTCAAAGACATATTTTAAAGATTCCAAGTCAAACAAATAAATTTTTGATATTTGGTTCTTTAGTCCATGGTGTTATTGAAGATTTATTTTCACAAAATGTTAATTTTGATAAGTATGATGAAAAAGTAGTTATAGAACTTTTGGAAGGTCGATTATTAAGACTTCCAGTTTTTAAAGAGGAAAAAGAAGATATGATTAAAAAGGCTTTGATATTGTTTCCAAGAATTTTTAAGTTTTTTGCTATGCAAAATTATAAAAGTCCCCTAGTAGAGTCATTTTTGAGCCCCAAAATGCCTGTAGATGATACTTTTATTAACTTAATTGGTGCAATTGATTTACTAGATATTGATAAAACCTCTAATGTTTTAAAAATTGTTGATTTTAAAACAGGGAAGGCAATTGAAGATTTAGATACTTTAAAAGGAAATGAAAATAAAAAGTTAAAAGCTTTTAGATATAAAGTCCAACTTCATTTTTATGTTTTACTGATTAATTTATGGTATGGAAAATCTTTTGCTGCTTTTCAAAAATCTGCTTCTTTGATTTTTATTGAAGCTAAAAATATTAATTTAATGGAAGTAAAACTCGATTTTGATCCGCAATTTTATGAAATGTTAAAGAATGTGATTATTAATGTTCATAAGCTTATATCTAAAAATGTATCAGTTGATACATCAAAGTACGAAAAAAACTTTGCAGGAATTCAAGAATTTTTTGTTGATTTATCAAATCCTGATTTTAAATTTTAATCTCAAGCGAGATAGGACAGTGATCTGAACCATGTATGTCTGCGTGAATTTTAGAATTTGTGATTTTTTCTTTTAGATTTTCAGATGCTAAAAAGTAGTCTATTCTCCATCCTACATTTCTGCTTCTTGCGTTGGTTCTATAGCTCCACCATGTATAATTATTTGGTTCTTGATTAAATATTCGAAAGCAATCAATGAATTGTGAATCAATAAATCTTTGAAATCCATTTCTTTCTTCGATTGTAAATCCTGGATTTCTTAAATTGCTTTTTGGATTAGCTAAATCAATTTCTTTGTGTGCAACATTTAAATCTCCAGTTATTATTACAGGTTTAATTTCGTCTAGATCTAAAATATGATTTGCAAAGTCTAAATCCCATTGTTGTCTGAAGTCTAGTCTTAGTAATTGTTGTTTTGAATTTGGAGTGTATACATTTACTAAAAAGAAATCTTTATATTCTAAGGTAATAACTCTACCTTCATTTAGATTTTCTTGGTTTTTAATTCCAAATTTTACGTCTAAGGCTTTTTCTTTTGATAAGACCATTGTCCCACTGTAACCTTTTTTTTCAGCTGAATTAGTATATTTGTGATAATTTTCAAGGTTATTTATTAAGTCTGGTACTTTATCTTTACATGCTTTAATTTCTTGAAAGCAGTAAATTTCTGCATTTTCTTGATTTATGAATTGAAGTAAACCTTTTGTTATACATGCTCTAATTCCATTTAGATTCCAAGATATTATTTTCATTTTACTTAGTTATTTTTCCTTATTTTACAATTTTTAAGTATAAAAAAAAACTTTTTCTAAAGAAAAGTTTCTTGGTAGTCCCAAGGGGAATCGAACCCCTGTTTCCAGGATGAAAACCTGGCGTCCTAACCACTAGACGATGGGACCATTTCTAAGGTAATTAAATTTTATCAAAATTTATTTAAATTGCAAGACTATTTTTTTGATAATTTCTCGTATCTTCCTTCTAAAAATTTTATGTTTGTATTTTTTTGCATCTTAATAATTTGAACTTTGTTTTTCAAGTTTCCAATAGATTTATTTTTTAAAATTTGATTTTGGATCTCTTCTTGAACTTTAAGTAAATTACTTTGGGCAATTTTATTTTCTTGGATTTTATATCCTAGGCTTTGCGTTTTAGAATTATTTTTAATAATTAATATCCCTGTAGATAAAATAAACACACACAAAAAAACTTGAAGAAGAAAAATTGTTTCTTTTACTAAATTTGATAATGTGGTTTTTTTATTCATGAGAATTGGTTAAGGAGTTTCTAGTATTTCAATTTCTACATTAATGAGACCTTTGCTTAAGTCGTCAAGTGCTTGAAATGAACTTTTTGATAGGTCTATTAATCTGTTTTTGGCGTATGGACCTCTATCTTGAATAACAACTTTTACCCATTTTCCGTTGCTCACATTGGTAACTTTTACAATAGTTCCAAATGCAAGGGTCTTATGAGCTGCCATAAATCTTTCTGGATCATAAATATCTCCTGATGCTGTCTTATTTCCTGCTAATGAATCAGCATAAAAACTAGCTTTTCCACTTGTTTTAAATCCAACTTGGTTTTCATCTTTGGTTGGAGTAAGAGTATTAGTATCTACTTGTTCAGGAGTGTTGTCTTCTTCAGGTTTTATTTCTGGATTTGGTACCTCTTTAATAACTTCTTTTACCACCTCTTTAATAGGATTAAGTTTTGTTTCTTCCCATCTTAAATAATCAAAAATAAATTTAGCTATGTGACCTCTGTTTAATTCTTTATCAGGATTGAATATTCTTTTTTCACCTAGGTCTAATATTTTATTTTCTAGGAAAAACTGTATAGCTTCGTATGACCAATCTTTTTCATTCACGTCTAAAGCAATTGCTTCTTGTGTGAGTCCAGTTTTTAGGTTTTCTGGTACAGCTCTGTATAGGATCGTGAAAAATTCTTTCTTTTTAACATTATTCAGTGGTTTGAATGTGTTGTCTACATATCCAGATATAAGTTTTCTTATAACAGCTTCTTTTAAGTATGGAATATACCAAGAGTTTGTGTCTATATCTAAAAATGATACATCTGAGTATAGATTTGGATTAAAAGGTAATTTAAATGTTACTTCACTTTCCTGGTCTAATTTTATTTCTTGATTATTTACAAGAACAACTGCATTTTTTGGTAGTTTAAATTTTTCTTCACTATAAATTTCAGGCATTTGCATACATTCTAAAATGAATTTTAGTGTTTCTACTCTGCTTACAAGTTTATCTGGTTTAAAGGTATTATCTGGGTAACCTTTAATACAACCAGAATCTAATAAACCTTGAATTTCTCTTTTGTATAAATGATTTGGAACATCACTTAATTGAGCTACTGCAATGTTGGTTAGAAATAAAGAAAGTCCTAGTATAGATAGGATACTAAGACTGATGATTTTTGGATATATTGACTTCATAATAAATCTTTAGAGTTTGATTACTATATGTCGATGTTCACCCCTACCATGACTTTCTGTTTGTATATCAGGATAATGTTCTGCAATGTGCATGTGAACAATTCTTCTATAGAAAGGTTTCATTGGTGGTAGATTTTGTGGGGTTTTAGTTTTATTGAGTTTATCAACATATTTTTCAGCTAATCCAAGACAGTTTTCAATTTGTCTTTGGCGATAGCTGTCTACATCTATTCTAAGAGATGGGGGATTTTGATTCAATCTTTTTTTCAAAATTAGCTTTGCCAAAACTTGAAAAGCCATTAAATTTTGACCACCTTTTCCAATTAATAGACTCGCATTACTTGTATTGATATTACAGTAATATTCTTCTTGTTCATCAAGTCCTGTAATAGTTTCAATGTGTATATCTTGATAATCTACGCCTAGAGATTCTAAAAGATTCTCTAAAATCTCTTGTATGTATTCTTCCATTTTTTAAAATAATTAAATTAGTTTTCTTTGTTTATAAAGTATTGTTGGCAAATTCCAACTAAAGTCGATGTTCCCCAGTATAAACCTACACCTGATGGTAGAGTTGCCGTAACTACTGCTATTAATGCTGGCATAAAGTAAAGCATTCCATTTTGAATTCCTTTTTGTGTGCTATCAGTTTTATCATCTGTTTTTGGAAGCGTCATATACATTTGAGTGAATTGTAAACCTGCTACAATTATCGGTAAAACAATCTTATTTGTTTTCTTAAGATCTATTAAGTTTGTAAATTGAGTTCCAATGTCTTCAAGTCTTATATGAGAAAGAACTTCATAAATTAAATATTGATTGTCTAAATTTAATACTCCCTGTATTACATAGAATAATCCAATTAAAATTGGGAATTGTACTAGCATTGGAGTAAGGGAACTTAGAGGGTTTATTTTTTCTTGGCTCCAAATTTTTAATGTTTCTTGAGCCATTTTTTGTTGATCATCTTTGTATTTTTTTCTTATTTCATTCAATTTAGGTTGAATTTTACTAAGCTTTTTTTGAGCAACCATAGCTTTCTTATTTTGCTTATGAAGTATGGCTCTTAAAACTAGAGTTAAAATAATTATTGCAATACCTAAATTTAGATTAGGTGAAAATGAAATAATTAATATTAGAATATTAAAAAGAGGTTGGTAGATTAAATCATTCCAGATTTTACTAAAAAATCCTCTTTGAGTATATTGAAATTGATTAGATTCTGATTTATATGTTTGTCCTTCAATTATAAAATCTTTCTCGATTACAAATGTTCCAAGATTACTAAATAATTGATTAGACCAGTTTTGAACAGAGAAAACATGTTTTGAAAGAGGTTTAATTGAAAATTTAAATAAATTTTTAATTTTACTGTCGTTACAATCAAGATTGTTTCCAGCTAGAACTTCTTGTTTTTTACCATTTTGAATTTTGTATACATTAAATGGTAGATTTGGACATTTGAAGTCAAAGTTCATTTGTTTTTGACTTTGATTGATGATTTCAAGCTCAAGAGCTTTTCCTTGTTTGTATTGAGTTCTACTAGTTTGAAAAACAATTGGATTTTCTTGATTCTCAATTATTTTGTTTGGCTGTGATGAATTTCCCAGTAGCAAAGATATTACAAGGAATATAAGAGCTAGGTTAAATAGTTTTTTCGACATCTTTTAATTGAATTAATATAGATTTAATATTTTGTTTTAGTAATTGAAAAATATTTTCTTGAGGTAATTTTATCAAAATAAATACAATATGAAAATTTTTTAATTCTAACTCTTTATATTCATCTCTTAGAATGTGTTGTATTTGTCTTTTGACTTTATTTTTTTGTGGTTTATTTAATTTAAGTTTCTTTGAAAAGGTAACTAAAATTTTCTCTCCACTAGATTTTAAATATTTAACAATAAAAACCCCATTTTTAAAGGAGTTTTTACTTAGAAAAACTTGGTTTATTTCTTGAGATTTAAGAGAACTAAAGAGCAAGAGTTTTTCTTCCTTTTTGTCTTCTTCTTTTAAGAACATTTCTTCCACCGTTAGATAGGCTTTTTCTTAAGAAACCGTGAGTTCTTCTTCTTTTTCTTTGTTTTAATTTAGATAACATGGGATTTCTACTAAAGTAAACGCATAATATCGATAAACTTTGAATAAGTCAAAGTATTTTTTGAAAAAAATATTATCAAATCAACGAAAGTTAGTTATTATAATTCAAATAAACAAAATTTATGTATTTTTTTGACTCAAAAGTTGAATTTTTTACTTCAAACAATAATCAAGAAATTTCTGAGAAAACCTATATAGAAGGATATGAATTAGATTTATCTGATGAGAATTTTAATGCTGAAGTTTTATTTCTTATTAAAATTCAAAATTTAGACATGGAAAAGGCTTCAGAGTTTTCAGATTTATTAGTTGATAATTTTAGAATTGAATTATTAAAATTATTACAAAAAGATCCTTATGCTGGATTTGAATCAGGATTACGAAAAGTTAATACTTTTTATGAGGAATTTTTTGATGGAACTGATTTAAAAGAAGAAGATTTACCAAAGATAGATGTTGGTGCAATTTTGTTAGTAAATAATAAGATATTTTTTACTAAACGTGGTGATATAGATATGTATTTGCTAAGAACTGGTCAGATAAATCAAATTTCTGACGCTCTTGTCGATGCTTCACAAGATGAATTCTTTTCAAATGTAGCTTCTGGTGAATTTCAAGTTGGTGATCATTTTATAATTTCATCAGATAGAATACTTCGTTATATTTCTTTTAATGACTTTTTAAAGTATAGTAGAAATATTGATACTTTTAAGGAAGGCTTACTTGAGACTTTGAATCCTAATTTAGAACATTTAGTTGGTATAATGTCTTCTTATATTTCTGAATTAAAAGAAACTAACGATAGTGAAGATTCAATTACTAATACAGGTTCAAAATTTTCAATAAAAAATTTAAATTTAAGTGCTCATAGTTCACGAATATTTTTGATTTTTATTACTTTATTGTTAATTATTGTTTTGATTTCCGGTTTAGTATTTACTTTTAATAAAAATGTAAAAACCCAAGAGGGAATCGATGTTGCTACTGAAATCCAAAACATAAAAAATACAATTATAAATGCTAAAAGTGAAGTTTCACTTGATAGAGCCTTTTACACATTGAATTTAGCTAATGATAAAATTAATAAATTAGAGAGTTTAAATCAAAAGAGCAAAGTTTTAAATGATCTTAAGGATGAGATTCAGGAAGTTATGTTAACTTTAGATAATGTTTCTGTAATAGATGAACCACTTGAAATTTTTGATATGGAAAGCTTAAACCCAAGCCATGAAATAAAAACAATGTTTTTATCTGGTGGTGATTTAATGGTTGCATCTAATAAATCACTTTATCAAAATCTAGCTTCTACCCAAAGTCAGAAAATTTTAGGTTTTGATGAAAATTTTAACCCTAGAGTAAAAACATTCAGTGCAGACTATGAATCTATAATTTATTTAGATAATGAAAACAAACTAAAAGAACTAAATATTTCAGGAATTAGAAGTTTAAATGTTAGTAATGAATTTTCTGATTCTATTGTAGATATTTTTGCTTATGGTAAAAGATTATACTTCTTAGATAACCAGGATAAAAATATATTTAAACTTCAAAGAGTTAATAATGGTTACTATTCCAAAAGTAATTATTTTACGCAATCTCAGGACTTTTTAGAAAGTGCCACTCAAATTGCAATTGACGGTGCAGTGTATGCATTCACAGATAAATTCCAATTCAATAAGTATTTTAAAGGTGATATTGATTCAAGTTTTGTTTTACAAAATCAACCATATGTTAAAATAGAATCTCTTAAAGATGTTTTTGCTGATTTTGATCATTCTTTTATTTATGCTCTTGATTCAAAATCTAATAAGATATTTAGGTATTATAAAGATGTTGAATCAAATATTTTAGATTATAATAAGGTTTATAGTTTTCCAAACATTGATAATGTTGAAAATTTTATTGTAGATTATAACAATGAAGAAATATATATTTCTAATTCAAAAAAAGTCTTTAAGTTTTCTTTAAACTAAAGACTTTGATTCTTAGATTTTTTAATTACTAGCTAATTAATATGCTGTCTTTAATATATTGTTTGATCTTTTGATTTAAAAGATTTGGTTGATTACTGTGAATAATATAAATTGTCTGATTTTTTTTGATTTTTTCTTTCAAACTTACCAGAACTTCTATTCCTGAGTTTGCACTTTTTGGAGAACCTGCAATTTTAGCAATTTTAGATATTAATTTAATATTAAACTCTTTTATTTTTCCATCTTTCCAAGCTTTTATTTCGTATTGGTGTTTTGCTTTTTGAAGTAATTTCTTTTCTCCTTGTGCTTGGATTAATTCTTGAAATTTCATATAAGCTTTTTTGTTTTCAATTTGTTTCTTTGCGATACTGTATCCTTCATTTAATTTTGCTTTACCTATCATTTCTAATATGTCTCCAGCTAACTTTAGTGATTTTTCTAATAAATCTTTAGGTGCGTCTTTTTCATTATTAAGTACTTTTAGAACATCTATTGCTTCTAGTCTTGGTCCAATACCTCTTCCAATTGTTTGATTTCCTTTGGTAATAATTACTTTTATTTTTACGTTTAACTCTTTGGCTATTTTTTCAAATTTTTCTTTTAATTCTTCAGCTTTGTGAAGGCTTTGAACTTTTGCAAATTTTCCATATGGAATATCAATAAGAACATGTGTTGCACCAGCTGCGTACTTTTTAGCCATAACAGAAGCTAAAACTAATCCTTGTGGGTCCAGACCAAGTTTTCTTCTGATTCTGATTAATTCATCGTCAGATGCTGCTAAATTACATCCTCCTCCCCAGGCTATAAATCCATTGTATTCTTTTACAAGATTTTCAAGCTTTTCTTGTTTTAAGTCTACTTCTGCAAGTACTTCCATGGTATCTGCTGTTCCTGATGGAGACGAAATCGATCTTGAGGAAGTTTTTGGGATTTTGATTCCTAAGCTTGCAATTATGGGTATTACAATCATTGTTGTTCTGTTTCCAGGTACTCCTCCAATACAATGTTTGTCGGCTACAATTTGATTTTCTCTAAATTTTAACTTAAATCCATTGTCAGCAATTGCTTTTGTTAAGCCTGCTGCCTCCTTAAAAGATAGTTTATTTGTGTAGCATCCAGCTACAAAAAATGCTAATTCTGCATCGTTAAGATTTCCATCCACAATATCTTTACAGATTGCTTGAAATTGAGGCTCTTTGAGTTTTTTACCATCAAGTTTTTCTTTTATAAAATCAATTGATTTTATATTTCCCTCTTTTTGTATTTTAAATTTAAGATTTAAGCCTTTTTTTACTTTTTCATACGTTCTTAATGGTATCCCGATAGAATTCTTTTTTAATTTCCCCTCATTAATTTCTGCAAAGCATAATGTTTGCTTTTCTGGATATTTTGGATTTTGAAGCATTACTCTGTCTTGAGCTTTTAGACCTAATTCTTTGGCTATATTTTTACCAATTACAAGATAATCATATGAACCTGAATTTATAGGTAGTATATATTTATTAACTAACATTTATATTTATTATATTTTTTAGAATTTGTAAGTTTTCATTACTTGTTAAGATTTCATGATCATTATAGCATTCTTTATTTAAATTTTTTAACAAATCTTTAACAACTTGAGGATTATTTTCACATATTCCTCCACTAAAAATTATTTTTTCAGTGATGGGTGATTGTCCAATAAAACTAGCTATTTTTTTTGAAGTTTCATAAATAAATGATTCATAGGCTAGAAGATAATTTTCTTTAATTTTTTTCTCTTTAAATATATCCTTCATTGATGATGTTTCTTGAGTTAAAGCTAAGAGTCCGGATTGAAAATTTAATTTTTCAGAAATGTTTTTTTCTTTGTTTTTGTATAGCTCGCAAATTATATTTGCATCTAAATCTCCACATCTTGTAGACATTATTAGGCCTGAGATAGGGGAGTAAGACATAGTAATATCTTTGGCTTTTTGATTTTCTATTAAGCTAATAGAACACCCGTTTCCTAAATGACATATAACAAGTTTGTTTAGGTTTTTAAATTTTTCTGTAAAATACTGGTGATCTAGTCCATGAAAACCATATTTTTGAAATTCGTATTTGTCTCTCCATTCCTTTGGAATTGCAAGTGTTTTAATTTTTTCTGGAATTTTTTTAAAAAAACCGGTGTCAAAACAAGCATAATGTATACAGTGCTTGAATCTTTTTTGTGCTGATTCTATTCCAATTAAATTCACAGGGTTGTGAATTTTTGCTTTCGGAATATTTCTTTGAATTTCTTTGATTATTTTAGAATTAATTTCATGACATTCTTCTAGGTTGGGTCCACCGTGTACTACCCTGTGACCTGTGATAATAAATTCTTCTAATTTATATTTTTTAAGTATCTCATCTATTTCTTTATCTAAATCAGATTTTATGTTGGAAGATTGAGTGTTTTTAAAATAAATGCTTTTTATAGAATCTACTTCAAATATTTCAGTTTTAATTGAGGATGAGCCTATATTAAAAATAATTGCTAGTTTTTTATTCATTATCCTAATTTATTAATGCTTTCAAAGGCAGTAAGTGCACTTATTTCAATTATATCTTGAGTTGAACAGCCTCTTGATAAATCATTTAACGGTTTTTTTAAGCCTTGGAGGATTGGGCCTGCTGCTTTTGACTTTGCCAACCTTTCTACTAGTTTATAAGCTATGTTTCCTGAATTTAAGTCTGGAAATATTAAAATATTTGCTGAATTTTTTATTTTGGAATTTGGATATTTTCGATTTCTTATTTCAGGAATCAATGCTGAGTCTACCTGCATTTCACCATCTATAATTAATTTGGGAGCTTTCTTTTGTGCAAATTTTACTGCTTTTTGAATTTTTTCAATTGATTCATGACTTGCAGAATTATTTGTAGAAAATGATAAAAATGCAATCTGTGGTTCTAGTCCAGCTAACTTTGCAGAGTTGGCTGTGTCTATTGCTATATTTGCTAGAGTTTTGGGATCTGGATTTATATTTACCGCACAATCTGCAAAGTAATATACTTCTTGGTTTAGAAGCATTATAAAATAGCTTGATATTTTATGATCTTTTTCTCTTGCACCAATTATTTGAATTGCAGGAATAAAAACTTCTTTAGTTGTAAATGTTGCTCCTGTTACAACCCCATCTACCTTATTGTCTTTTAAAAGACTGCAAGCAAAATAATTTATGTTGTGCATTAAATTAAAAGCTTCTTTTTGTGTCATGCCTTTTTTCTTTCTTTTAAGATATAAATCATTTGCATACCTTATAATATCTTGATTCATTGCATCCATGTCAAAAATTTGAATTCTTTCTAATTTATTAAAGTTTGCTTTTTTATATTTTTCTAATAATGATTTGCTTTTTCCTATTACGCATACATTGCAAATTTCAAGATTAGCTAGCTTGATTGAAGCTTCAAAAACTCTCTGGTCTATATCTGCTTCGGGAAGAAGAATGTTTTGAGGATTGTTTTTAGCGATTTGATATATCTTTTCTAAGAGATGAAGTTTACTTTTCATTTTTTATATATAATAAAACAACCCTTTCAATCTTGAAAGAGTTGTATGTTTTAAAGTATTGTTATAAATTCTAAATGTTTTCCCAAATCATATCAAAGATTGAATTTTGAGTTTCAGTCATAAATTTATTGCTTATTTCAACACCTAAAAATCTACCTTGATAAGAAACTAGTAGAACTCTGTTTGGAGTTATAATCATATCACTCTTTAGAGATAATGATTCTGGTGCAATTTTCAACAAGTGATTAGGATTGTTTTTTGTTGGATTATAATCTGTTCCTTTGTTTAAAGATGATCTAATTTCTTGAATATGTTGTTGTTTTTCGGCTGATTGTTTAGTGAATTCTTTTAGTGATTCAGGAAAAAAAGGTTTTTTTATGTTTGAATGAAAAATAATTTTTAAAGATTCATCTTTTAGTAATTTCTCAATTATTCGTTGTAATCCTTCTTCTCCTTCATACATTTTTACTTGAGTAGGATTTTTTTCACTCTCTAAATTTTTTAATTCAGGAAGTAGTTTTTTGAATTGTGAAATTTTACTTTTAATATTTTCTTCCTTTTCTTTTAAAACTTCAATTATCTTATCTGGACTTACTGCTTGATACTTTAGGGTAGCTGAATCTGGTACTTTCGAGATTAATCCCATTTCTTCAATTCTTTCAACGTAGTTATATACATTAGTTCTTGATAAATTGATTGATTCAGAAATTCCCGTGATTCCTAATTTGTCATTTTCAAGTAATGCTAAATAAATTTTTATTTCGACTTCGTTTAATTCTAAAGTTTTAAAGATTTCGATTACTTTTTGTGATATATTAATCATTATTTTGTAAGGTTATTAATAGCTTCTTTGGCTTCTTGAACTTCCTTTACTGCATTTTCAACTTCTTCTACGGTTTGTTTAGTTTCCTCAATTATTTTTTCAGTTTCTTTTTTTGTTTCTTCTAAATTTTTTTGAATTTCATCTTTGGTTTCCGTAATTTCTTTTACTGTTTGATCATATTTATCCTTTATTTGTTTTTTTGTACTTTCTACGGCTTCCTTTGTTTTATCATATGTATATTTCGCATCGTCTTTTGCTGATTGAAAAAGAGTACAGCCCATTAAGACTATTGCTAATAGTGAAATTAATATTTTTTTTAACATTTTATTTCTTTTTAAATAAATCTCTTAAGTCCCCCTTAAAATTATCTAGAAAGTTTTTTACATCCAATACATCGTCGGCAGTTACTTTTGGTCCTAGTCCTTTAGCTTTTCTTTCTAATACTTGAATTTCAAATTTAACTTTATGTTTACACTTTTTACATGAGTTTTTAAAAAGTGCTGTTTTATTTGTAAATTTTAAAAGAGATAATTCGTTGTCAGATATTTTTTTATTGCATTTTGGACATTTAAAACTGTTTTTTATATTTACAATTAATGTCTTTAAAAGCTTGATATTCATGCTTTTTGATTATTTATTATTATTTTAAAGCCTTTTTAGTTGATTGTAAAGATCTAGTTACTTAAATTTTCCAAACAGTCTTTAAGTCTTTTTATAGTTCTATCAAATCCTAAAGCGTAAGAAAGTTCAAAAACTCCCGGTGATTCTGATTTATTGGAAAGAGCAACTCTAATTGGCCATAAAACTTGTCCATTTTTTAATTCCATATTAGCAATAATCTGTTTAAATTTAGCAAGTAAAGTTAAATTAGTATTAAAATCTTCTGCTTTTAATTCTTGTATACATTTTTCAATTACTTTAATAGAAAGTTCTAAATCTACTTTCATTTTTTCATGCGGAAATAATTCTTTGTCGTAACTCTTTATTTCTTGACTGAAAATTCTAATTTGTTCATCTAGTTTACTTGGATCTCTTAGTATTAGTTCCTCTAAAGAAGTTAGTGCTTTATAAAGATATTCTTTTGATTCAAATTCATTTTCAAGTTTGGTAAAAACTTCTACTGGTAGGTAATTCTCTAGTAGATTTCCTTTTTTAATATTAAACTCTTTGAATTCTTCAGAGTTTTGGAAGTTAAATTTCTTTTGGCCCTTTTTAGGTTCTTGAATTTCGACTTGAGGATTGATTTGCATAGCAATGTCGCTTGCATCTTCTAAGTATTTTAATCTTTTATGTTGCCAGTTAAACCAATCTAATTTTTGGATATCAAAAGCTGCTCCAGATTTTTGAACTCTATTTAAATCGAAAATTTCTTCAAGTTCACTTTGAGTAAATAACTCTTGTTTGGTTCCTGGATTCCATCCAAGTAATGATAGGAAATTGATTAAAGCTGCTTTGGTATATCCATTTTTAATATAGTCTTCAACTGACACGTTTCCGTCTCTTTTTCCCATTTTTTTTGTCCCTTCTGGTCCTAATACAGGTGGAACATGTACAAATTCTGGAACTTTATAACCAAAAGCTTCAAAAAGCAAGATGTGTTTTGGAGTAGATGGAAGCCATTCGTCTGCACGAATTACATGGCTAATTTGCATGTGGTTATCGTCTACAGCTTGTGCGAAGTGATAAGTTGGAAATCCGTCGGATTTTATTAAGACTTGATCGTCTAGAGTATTTGAGTCAAAGCGCATTTTACCTTTAACTAGGTCTTTAAATTCTACAATTCTATCTTTTGGAATTTTTTGTCGAATTACATAAGGTGTATTTGCATCTAATTTTGCTTGTATTTCTTCTTTTGAAAGATTTCTACAATGGCCATCGTATTTTGGAGCTTGTTTGTTTGCAATTTGAGTTTCTCTAACTTTATCAAGCCTTTCTTTAGTGCAGAAACAGTGATAGCAGCCATCTTTTGCGAATAAATCTTTTAATTTTTCTTTGTAAATATGTAATCTTTGAGACTGAATGTAAGGTCCAAAGTTTCCGCCTTGGGTTGGTCCTTCGTCTATTTTTAATCCAAACCAATCTAAAATTTTAATTAAGTTTTCTGTTGCTCCTTCTACTTCACGGCTTTGATCTGTGTCTTCAACTCTTAAAAGAAATTTTCCTTGGTTTTTCTTAGCAAATAAATATGCAAAAAGTACAGTTCGTAGGGAACCAATGTGTAAAAATCCAGTAGGGGAGGGTGCAAATCTAGTTCTGATTTCAGTCATTTTAATTTGATTATTTGTTTTAAGTAAGTCTAAATCTTTGTTCTTTTATTTGCAAGTACTATAATTTACTTGACATTTTTTATAAAACTGATATAATTAAAAATAATAATTTAATCCAAAAAAAATGTTAAAGCAAATTGGAAAAAACCTAGTATCACCATTTATTCTTAATAAAAAAAGACCATCTTCTGAACAACTCGCAGAAGCCTTGAATAGACTGAATAGAAGACAACAAGGAGTGATGAATTCTGCTGATTTAGCTAGAGAAATTGCGAAGCCTCTTTCTTTGCAAGAGCAAGCTTATTTGGCTTCTATTTCTCCAGAAACAGGAGAAAATCATTTGGCTAAACTAAGTTCAAGATTCCCGTCTTTATCTACTGTAAAAGAGTATAAAAAAGCTATTGAATCTCTTAAATTTGAATTAGAAGCTGGTGAAAAGTTATATACCCATTTGATTGATGGTAAAACTGAAATCTCTGAAGCTGCTTTCTCTACACTTCAATCTACAGGTCAATTGAAAGAGCAAATTGCTCAATATGAATTTGATTCAAAAATGATGACTATTTCAAATGGTGTAAAAGCTAATTTAGATTTAGCTAAACTTTATGCAGACAGAGAAGCAGAAGCTTTAAAACCAAGAAATCTTGCTGATAGACCTGATAGATTGTTAGAAGATTTAACTGTTTCAGAAGAAGTACAATCTGAAGAAAATCTTGATTCAGTTGATTCAAAATCTAAAGTTTCTATAAAAGACTTTGTAGATTTAGCTAAAAATATTTTAAATGTAATAGATGATTCTCCACTTTTAAGCATGCTAACTCTAGCGTTAACGATTAAACTTTTATTTTTCTTTGATGTAAATCTTATTGATAATTCAAAACAAACTACGGTTAATCCTGCTCCAGTTCTTGAAGAAACAGAAAGTAATAATGTTTATAATTTTATATTTCTTACGTTAGAAGATTTTAATAATAAAAGAGAAAATAATTATGATTTTGGTGAAAATATTCCATTTGTTTTTGAATCAGATTTTTCAATTTCATACGCTAACCATGTTGAAAGACAAGTAACTCCATGTATTGAATCAGCTTTACTTTCACTTCCGGCAAATGCAGTTCCTACTCATATTTCTGTAAATAATTTAGCTTTAACAGAGTTACATTTTATTATTGAAGATGATGAAGGTGAATTAGAAGATTTTGTTCCATTTACTGGATATCAATTTGAATGTTTAGATATTAATTACTAGTTTAAATTTTAAGGCTTCTGGAAGGGAGCCTTTTTTGGTGCTTGAATTTTGGTAGGGGTTTGTTAGAATTAATTTGCAATTTATTCTTTAATTGAAAAGCAAATGTCGAAGTACAAATTTCTAACTACACCAATTTATTATCCAAATGGTAAGCCACATATGGGGCATGCATTTACTAACATGCAAACGGATATCATGGTTAGAATGTACAATTTGTATGGATACGAAACTTTGTTTTCAACAGGAGTTGATGAGCATGGAACTAAAGTTCAGCAAAAAGCAGAAAGTAACGGACTGAGTCCGCAAGCTTGGGTGGATCAATTAGTTCAGAATTTTTATGGTTTAAATGATTTATTAGATTTATCTGAACATCGATTTGTAAGGACTTCAGATGGAAGTCACGAAAAATTAGTTAAGGATATTTGGATGAAAATTTCGGAAAATGATGATTTTTATCTTAAAGATTATGAAGGTCTTTACTGTGTTGGATCAGAAAGTTTTATTAAAGAATCAGATTTAATTGATGGTAATTGTCCTGGTTTTGGAGTCCCACCAGTTAAAATGAATGAGAGTAATTATTTTTTTAGACTTTCAAAATATTTACCAAGAATTAAAGAGATGATTGAAAAGAAAGAAATCGATATACAGCCAGAATTTAGAGCCAAAGAGGTTTTAAATATGATTGAACATTTAGGAGATTTTTCCGTTTCTCGACCTAAAAGTTCGTTAGAGTGGGGAGTTGAGGTTCCAAATGATGCTGATCATGTGATGTACGTTTGGATTGATGCTTTGAGTAATTATTTGACTGTGCTTGGATATCCTGAAAACATGCAAGAATTTGAGAATTTTTGGCCTAGCGTTGAAAATATTATTGGGAAAGATATTTTAAAATTTCATGCTATTTATTTTCCAGCAATGTGTTTGAGTTTAGGAATTAAACCGGTTAGTAAAATCTATGCTCATGGAATGATTTTAGTTGATGGTCAAAAAATGAGTAAATCTATTGGAAATGTAATTGATCCAATTGCTGTAATTGAAAAATATGGATCAGATGTTGTAAGATTTTCTATTAACCGAGAAATGCCAATGGGATCAGACGGAGATTTTTCTGAAGATAGATTACAAGAAATTTATGCTTCGGATTTACAGTCCAACATAGGAAATTTATTTTCAAGAGTAGTAACTATGAGTCATAAGTTTTGTGATGGAGAAATTAAGTCTGATGATTTTACTGAAATTAAAGATGCAAAAGATAAGTTAGAGTCAGATGTTTTTAAATACTTGGAAAATTTTGAGGTTAGAAAAATGAATGAAAGTATTTTGGAATTTTCTAGTTTTTTAAACAAATATGTCGAGGAAAATAAACCTTGGTCTTTAAATAAAGAGGGGAATCTTGATAGATTAAATGTAGTTTTATCTAACTTACTTGAAGGTATTCGCTTTTTAGCTTGTTTTTTAAGTCCAATTCTAACTAAAAAATCTCAAGAAATGCAGCAAATTTTAAATTTAGAAAATTTTAATTTGGCTTTGACCTACAAAGTAGGGGATAAAGTAAATACAATTTCTCCCTTGTTTCCAAATTTAACGGATTAAAAAAAAGCCCTGAGGGGCTTTTTTATTTTAGCTTGATTGACTTTCTGACGTGTCCTGTGTTGTTTCAGAGCTTTGTGCTTCTTGGTTTTGAGCTTCTCCTTCGAGTTCTTGAGGAATTAATGTAAGGTCTAATATGAAAAGTGTAATTGAGTAAGATAGCATTATAATTAGAAGGCCTAGGGCTAGGTTTCCTAGAGCTTTTTTAGAGTTAGTGATTTCTTCTTCGTTACCAAATGCAATAACCATTTTAAAAGCGTAGATAATGATTAATAGTACAATTGTTCCCCCTAAAAATTGTAGGGCTGTAACAATTAAGTCACCCACAAATCTTTCAGTTTTTTTAACAGCCTTTTGACTATCTTCTCCAGATCCTGATCTTGTTTCTTGTGTTGATATTTTAGGATCAGTGATTTCAGGAAGGTATCTTGGTTTTAACTCGTCTTCTAAGAAGTCTACGCTGTCAGGTGTGCTGGCATATACGTTATTATTTAGACTGATTTGAGATAGGAAAATTAGATTGATAGCTAGAAAGCTGAATATTATTTTTTTTAACATATTTAAGGTCTTAAATTTTGTAATATAGTAACAAGTCCATAGATAATTGCATATGATCCTAGGATTACTCCTACACCAATAAGTGTATTGACTATAAGATTTTTTACTTCTGTGTAAGAGGCTTCATCCCCATTTGAAATGATTAAAATAATACCTGCGTAGATGAATAAACCCGTAAAAATTAAAATAGAACTGTAGATTAATATTTTAAGGATTCTTGGTAGGATTTGAGTTTCAAGATTTCCTTCAGTGAATTGAATTTGTTTTTGTTCACTTTCTGAAATTTTAGTATTGCTGTCTATGTCTAAATTCTTAGATTTTTGAATAAAATCTGTTTGTTTTGGTATTAGTGAGTTTCTTAAATCTTGATAGCTTTGTCTATTTTGCTCGTTGAATCTATCTGCGGATGTTTCTCGGGTACTTGATTCAGATGCTGATTGTTGAGGTGAACCTTGAGTAGCAGTTGTTCTGGCAAATGTGATGATGTTTACGCTTAGTAAGTATACTAAAGATAAAAGTAAGATTAATTTTTTCATTTTTTTCATTTTTTTTTATTTTAAAAACTAGACGAAGTCTAATGGAATTACATTGATAATTTGAACAATAGCAAAGCTTAAAAATGCTAATATTAAACCGACTATTGAAAACGTTATGGCTTTTTTAGCTTGTTCTAAATTTTGCTCCTCTCCAAGATCTGAAATATATAAGAATCCTCCATAGATTAAACCAAGTAGGGATGCTATTGTGATAAATACTAGTAATCTAATACTGAATTTTGGTAGAAATTGATTTAAGATTGTTCTTTGTTTTTCTTTAGTTGTTGGATTGTCTTGTGTAAATCTTGGTCCGGGTAGTTTTCTGGGTTTATATATTCCGAAACTTTGCGTATTTTGATTTACTTTCTCTTCTGCACTAGCAATTACTGTGCCAAAAGTTAGACTTGTGCAAATGAGTATTACGATTAAAAATTTTTTAAATACAGATTTCATTTTTTAATTTTAGATTAATTTATTTATTAGTTTATTGTTGAGTATTTTATCTTTGATTATTTTGTGTTTGAGTAGCTGGGGATTGGAGCTCTCTGTCTACTGTAAAGAAAGTTGGGTTTATTGCATATAAGATAATACTTGCGCTTAAAAGTACGACTAGTGCTATTAAGGATTGCATTATTCTATCTTTTGCAGCAGTTACTTGTCCTGAATCATTTTGAGCACTCGAAATAATTATAGCATTTACTATTATATAAATCACTGCAACTATACCCACTATAGAACTTACCCATCTGTATATTAAATTTACATATTTTGCAGCTAATTCTTGTCCTGATTTATAAATTATAAATTGTACTCTTCTGCAGCTTATCCCTTTTTTTTCTTGATCTGATCCTCTTATCTTAGGAAATTGCGGGGTACATGTACATGTTACTTTGGATTTACACTTGTACTTTGAACTAGTAACAGTTGTTTCAGGGACACATGTTTGCTTTATAAATACGTTATTTTTTGTACTTAAAGGTTGATCTAAAAATGTAATAAAATTCTCTAAGCTATCTTCGTAGGTTTGAATAACTGTTTTCATCTCTTCGTATTCAGGTTTATTTATATTGATATTATTACATTCGGACCTCCATTCTTCAATTTCTATTCTTGATTCTGATTCTCTTGCGGTTTGCTCCCTTGCTCCAGCTACGTTTTTTATTATAGAAAAATTTAAACTAATGATTACAGTAAGTAGTGTTATTGTTTTTAGTAATTTTTTGAAAAAATTTATTTTAGGTTTCATGGTAATTATTAGAAGATACTTTGGACTAGGATAACTATTGTGTAAGAAAGCATTATAAAGAAGAATCCTGTGATAGCATATTTAATTGAGTTTTTTCCTCTTTCGGTCATATCTGAATCAAATCCAGCAAAAATTAGATTATATCCTCCGTAAATTAGCGAGGCCATACATAAAACAAAAACTATTCCTACTAAATAATCAATTATCATATTTATAAATCCTATGACTGGTCCAGCCTGATTTTCGGTAAGTTCTTTCAATTGTGTTTTTTGTTGAGTATTGGCGACAAGCCCTTTTTCTTCGCTAAAAACTTCAAAATTATTGATTCCTCTTTCGTTTGAACTTAAATCCATTAAATTTCTAGGTGCTTCACTATTTCCATAGCATCCATATAGCTCATTCTGTATTTTAAAATCTACTCCTCTTGGATCGTCTCTTTTTTCTTTTTCTAGTCTGCTAAGACATATTTCATGAGGTGTATCTATTTGACAGTTATTGTTACCTTTAGAGTCTATTGATTTAAATGTTTCTAAAGTAACTTTTCCACTCGGACTGTTTATTAATTTTGATTCTTGAATACTTCTAGCATCTTGGTTTGTAGGTATGTCTAATAGATAAAAACAATCTGATACTTTATTGTAAGAGTCTTTAAATAATTTAATTCTTGGATCTGAGTTCAAATCTTCTAGTGTTTGTGGAGTGGAGTCCATAATTAATAATGCTTTTGTTTCGATGAATGCTAGGCATATAAATAAATCTTTATTTGTTATTAAATCTTTATCTTGAATTGTTTGAATTAGATCTTCGTATCTAGGAAATTGATAGTTGCATCTTTCAATTGGTATCTCAGCTACCGTTGCATGGGAATGATTAAATTTTAATCCGAATGTTAGGAAAACTATTAGAATTGATAGTAGTGATTTTAAAAATTTTTTTTGCAAGTTTTGTGTATTAATTCATATTATTTTAACATATTTTACTTGTATTTTGCAAGTTTTGTAAATTATATATTTTTTTAGAATATACTTTGAACTAAAAGTACAATTGTATATGAAAGCATAACAAAAAAGAATCCTGTTATTGCGTATTTGATAGCATTTTTTCCTTTCTCCGTCATATCTGAGTCAAATCCAGCAAAAATTAGGTTATAACCTCCGTAGATTAATGAACTTAGACAAATTACGAAAATAATTCCAACCAAATAATCAATTATTATATTGATAAAACTTATGACTGGTCCAGCTTGATTTTCGGTAAGCTTTTTTAGTTGAGTTTTTTGTTGAGTATTTGCTATGAGACCCTTTTCTTCGTCAAAAACTTCAAAATTGTTGATGTTTCTGTCTTCTCCTTGATAATCTATTAAATTTTTAGGCTCTAGGCTATTTCCGTAGCATCCAAATAATGAATCTCTTCTTGCGTTATTTGTTCGTTCCGGGGATGTTTTCATTAGATTTGCTAATTTTGCTAAACATTTTTCTCTGTTTGTATCTAATAAACAATTGTTATTTTGATCTAAAGTTTTTATTTTATCAATTGTGATAATACTGTCTGACTCGTTTTTGTATATACAGTTGTATTTTATGTTTACATCTCTACAAACTTCGCTGAATACTGCTTCACTTCTTTCACTTGCAGGAATATGTTCTCTTAGATCTTCAATGTTAAAACATTTACAGCTTTTTATTATTTCTTGATCACTTCCTTGTAGCAATCTTTCTTCTTTAATAGTTTTACAAAATTCCTCGTCTGGAGTGAATTCATCTAATTCTGATGCAAATGCAATTGATGCAAAAGTTGATATAAATAGTATTTGTAAAAGTATAAAAATTTTTTTCATATTTGTTTATTCTTTTATGTAAATTTCTCTTGGTTTAGCACCGTTTACGGGTCCTACAACGCCGTTTTCTTCCAAAATATCTAAAAGTCTTGCGGCTCTTGCGTATCCCACTTTTAATCTTCTTTGAAGTAGAGATGCTGATGCTTTTTGATGTTGTAAAATACATTCGTAGGCATCTTTGTAGAGTTCATCTTCAGACATTCCCGCCATTGAAGGGTTGTCAGATTTATTGATTCCTGCATTTTTATCTGTAATGTCATCTCTATATTCTGGAGAGTCTGACATTTTCAGGAAATTTGTTACTTTTTTAATTTCCAGAGGGGAAGCGTAAATACCTTGGATTCTTCTTGGTTTAGAGTAATCTTTTTGTAAATAAAGCATATCACCTTTACCAAGTAAGTCCTCGGCTCCAACTGTATCTAAAATAGTTCTAGAGTCAATTGATGATGAAACCGAAAATGAAATACGACTTGGAACATTAGCTTTAATTAAACCTGTAATAACATCTACAGATGGTCTTTGAGTGGCTAAGATTAAGTGCATTCCAACCGCTCTGGCCATTTGGGCAAGTCTACAAATGTATCCTTCTATTTCTTTCCCGTTAGCCATCATTAAATCTGCAAGTTCGTCGATTAAAATTAAAATACTTGGCATTTGTTTTTCATCTTCTTTTCTTGAAGAATTGTATTCTTTAATATTTCTGCATCCTGCTTCCGATAAAATTGCGTATCTTCTATTCATTTCAGAGACACTCCATTTTAGAGCGTTAGCAGCTTTATTTGGATCTACAATCACTGGAGTAAGTAAGTGAGGAATATCGTTATAGTCTCTTAACTCTACTTGTTTAGGATCCACTAAGATCATCTTTAGTTCAGCAGGGGAGTTTTGCATTATTAAGGATAATAAAAATGTATTGATACAAACTGATTTACCTGAATTCGTAGCACCTGCAATTAAAAGGTGTGGCATGTCATGAAGATCAGCTATTACTGGGCTTCCTGAAACATCTCTTCCAAGTGGTAAAACCAATTTTGATTTTTCGCTTATACTTTGATAATCCTGAGAAAGAATAATTTCTTTTAATTTTACTGTTACTCTTTTTTCGGAAGGAACTTCGATTCCTACTAAACTTTTTCCTGGAATGGGAGCCTCGATTCTTAATGATTTTGCAGCTAAGGCTAAAGCTATATCATTTTTAAGATTTGTGATTTTTGATAACTTTACTCCAGCATCTGGTTTTAATGTGTATTGGATCACTGTTGGACCTACGTGAACGTTTTGCATTCCAACTTTAATATCAAACTGTTCAAGTTTTCTTCTGATTTCATCTGCTTTTTTACGAAGTTCTGAATCTTTGATTTGAATTTTGCTACTTTCATTTTCCAACAAGTCCACCGATGGGTATTCCCATGTAATAGCTTCTTGAAGAGTGTTTTGATCAATTTGATCGACTTGTTCGTTTGGAATTTTCTTTGGTTGAGGTTTTTTCTCTTTTTTAACCGATTGAGTTTCAAATTCAGGTTTAATAATGTTGATTTGAGTATCATTAAATAAATCCAAGCTTTGTTTTTTGCTTTCTTTTTCTTTAGTTTTAGATTTGTTTTTTTTAGTTTCGACTTCTGTTCTAGCATATAAATTTTGAAATAATGATTTGATTGAAATATCTAAACTTAGGATCATGGAAATTAAAATTCCAGTACTGTAGATTATAACGTTTGAAATTTTTGTTAAACCTAACATTTCTCCAAGTAAAAGATTTGGAACATATCCTAAAAATCCTCCGAAATTACCTTTAGAAGCTTCTACATACATTTGTTCCATTGGTAGTGAAATGTGAACTAAGCTTAGAAATGATACAAAGAATAAAAAGATACCTGTAATTTTGTGAAAAGTTGGTTTTGGATCTTCATTTTTAAATAAAATCATTGCTGTAACTCCAAGTAAAATAGGTAAGATGTTTACTCCTAAACCAAGAACGGGTTTTAGGAGTCTATTTAGAACTTCTCCTGGAACTCCAAGGTGATTAAAGTTTGAAAGTAAAATTAAAATCCCAGCCAGAATTACAAGTATTCCAGATATTTCTCTTTTAACTTCAATAGGAAGTTCATCTGATTTTTTGGTTCTTCTTTTTTTCTTTTTAAATTTTTTAAATAAAAACAATAATAGTGATTCAGGTTTTTTTTTACGTCTTTTTGGCATTTTTGAGTGTAATTATTCTTTAATCTATTCTAGCAAATTTACCTTTAAATGCATACTTTATTTGTTTTTAGCTTGTTTTAATCTGAAAATTATGCCATAAATTAAGTGATAATAAATATTTATGGCTAAAGCAAAAAGAAAGAATTTTATTTATAAAAACGAAGAATTTATTTGTGAGCATTGTGGAACTTTAAATCCTAAAGGTTCTAAGATTAGAAATCACTGTAAACATTGTTTATGTTCTAAGCATTTAGATGATCTTCCGGGTGATAGGAAGTCTGACTGTGAGGGGTTAATGTTACCTATTTTTGTTGAAATTGATAAAAAAAGAGGCTATATGATCACTCATGAATGCACAAAATGTGGCTTTAGAAGACGAAACCAAACTTTAAGCGATGATAATTTTGATTTAATTATCGATCTTGTTGCAAAATACAATAAAATGACATTAGAAAATGATCCAAATCTTTATTTAATTAAATGATATTAGAAAATGATCGAAATCTTTAAAAATTTTATTGAAAAGTATATGTTGAGTGATTCAAAGCTTCTGATTTCTGTTAGCGGGGGAGTTGATTCAATGGTGATGCTTTACATAGCATCGAATATTTTGAAATCAAATAATCTTATTGTTCTTAATATAAACCACAATACTCGTGAACAAAATATAGCAGAGGCTAATTTGGTGAAAGATTTTTGCAATTCTAATAATTTGGAATTTTACTCAGAGTCTATTAATGTTCCAGAGGTTAATTTTGAAGAAAATGCTAGAAATATTAGACACTCTATATATAAAGAATATATTGATAGATTTAAATTAGATGGAGTTTTACTTGGACATCATCAAGATGATGCGGTTGAAACCTTTTTATATAATTTATTTAAAGGTTCTTTTTTAGATGGTTTATCTAGTCTAAAAGAAAGAAATTTGTCTTTGAACATATATCGACCTCTGATGAGTTTTTCTAAAAAGCAAATTTATAAATATGCCTTAGATAATAAAATCACCTATTTAGAAGACGAATCTAATACAGATAGTAAATACTCCAGAAATTTTTTAAGACTGGAAGTCATACCACTAATTCAATCTAAGTTTTTTAATTTTTCAAAGCAAATTTTTCAAAAAACACAGATTTTCTCTGAGTTATCAGATTATTTAAATAAAAATTTAGAAGATTTTATATCTTATAAAATAGTTGATACTGGATTCGGTAGAAAACTTTTAAAAAGTGATTTTTTAACTTTACCTTCCTTTATGCAATATGATCTATTAAAGAGGCTTGGTTTAAATTTAAAATCATTTAATCATTTCTTAGAGCTTAGGAAATCATTTGAGTCATCTGGGTTTCAATTGAATTTTAAGAAGTTTAATCTTTATATATCAAGTGATCATTTTTTATTTTCTGAACTAAGCTTAGATGAGCTTGCTGATTATTATTTTGAATCAGTTAAAGAGGAGTCTTTTTTGCAGATTAAGCAATTTTCTTCTGGGTTAAAATTTAATGATAAGTCATTTATGAAATCTAAGCAGGTTAAATCTTTACCATTTTATTTTAGATCAGGCATACCTGTTGTTGTTGAGGGTGAAAAAATAATTAAATATATTGTAAAAAATATTTAAAATGGCTTTTCAATTATTGCAAAATTTGCTAAGGTTGTTTTAAGTTTTAATTTTATATTATTCATGGCAAGAGCAATCAAAAGACCCCCTTCGAAAACAAGTTTTGTATGGTTTTTAATCCTAGTTTTATTTATTTCTGGTTATTTTTATAACAATAATGACTTAAATGGAAATGTTGAAAATGTTAGCTTTTCTGAGTTTAGAAAAGATATTAATCAAGAGAATATTTTAGACTCGAAAGTAACTTTATCTGGATCGACTATAACTTATGAAACATCTGAAAACATTAATAAAAAGACTTTTAAAGAGCCACAGGCAGCTTTAAGTCAAATTTTAAAAGATAATGAGTACCAAGATTTAGATATTCAAATCAAACAAGAAGATACTTTTTGGTTAGAATTTTTAATTTCAGCTTTTCCAGCTGTTTTAATTCTTTTCTTTTTCTTTTTTATGATGAAATCAGCTCAGAGTTCTAATTCTCAAGCATTAAATTTTGGTAAAACAAAAGCCCGACTTTCAAATGGTACAACTTCTAAAACTAAATTTGCAGATGTGGCAGGAGCTAAAGAAGCAAAGGAAGAACTTAAAGAGGTAGTAGACTTTTTAAAGTCTCCTTCAAAATATATAAAAATGGGAGCCAAAATTCCAAAAGGTGTGATTTTGGTAGGACCTCCTGGAACTGGTAAAACTCTCTTAGCTAGAGCAGTGTCCGGTGAAGCTGGCGTACCTTTTTTCTCTATTTCTGGTTCTGAATTTGTAGAAATGTTTGTAGGTGTGGGAGCTTCCAGAGTTAGAGATTTGTTTAAAAATGCTAAAAAAACCGCTCCATGTATTATCTTTATTGATGAGATTGATGCTGTTGGTAGACAAAGAGGTACTGGTCTTGGTGGAGGACATGATGAAAGAGAGCAAACCTTAAATCAAATATTAACAGAAATGGATGGTTTTGAAACTGGAGCAAATGTAATTGTGATTGCTGCTACAAATAGACCTGATGTTTTAGATCCTGCTCTTTTGCGTCCTGGTAGATTCGACAGAAGAGTAGTGGTTGATAGACCTGATATTAAAGATAGAGAGGCTATTTTAGAAGTTCATGCACGAAAAAAACCACTTAAGAAAAATGTAGATTTATCTGCTATTGCTAAAAGGTCTCCAGGATTTACGGGTGCCGATTTAGAAAATGTAATGAATGAAGCTGCAATTATGTCTGCTTCTAAAAATCTTAAGAAAATTGGTCAGCCTGAACTTGAAAATGCACTTGAAAAAGTTGCTCTAGGACCTGAAAAAAGATCTCGTGTGTTATCGGAAACAGAAAGAAATATTACCGCACACCATGAAGTAGGACATGCCGTTGTTGGTCATTTGATGCCTGATTGTGATCCTGTTCATAAATTATCTATTATTTCTAGAGGACAAGCTTTGGGTATAACTTGGTATTTACCAGAAGAAGATAGACATTTATATTCGAAAGCAAAATTTGAATCTGAATTATGTGCCATGCTTGGAGGTTATGTGACTGAAGAAATTTTCTTTGGACAAGTTACCACAGGTCCTTCTAATGATTTAGAAAGAGCTACTGCAATGGCAAGAAGAATGGTTACTGAATTTGGCATGACTGATTTAGGTCCAGTTACATATGGTGAAAAAAATCACGAAGTCTTCATTGGTAGAGATATAGGACATTCAAAAAATTATTCTGAAAAGACGGCCTATGAAATTGATCAAAGAGTTTCAAGTTTAATTAATGAAGCTTATAAAAAAACTGTGAAGATTGTTAAGGAGAATAAAGCATTAATTTCTAAGATTTCTCTTGATCTTCTTAAAAAAGAAAATATTGGAAGGGAAGAATTTGAAAGCTATTTTAAATAAAATTTATGGATTTGCATCAAAAAAAGTTTGTTAATTCTACTTCTGAATCTGAAAGTTCAGCTATGAATCATGCAATTGATGTTGACATAATCGAGTCTAATGAAGGTCTTGTTTTATATTTTGACCTTCCTGGTTTCTT
>PBFJ01000008.1 GCA_002718715.1 bacterium | reverse complement strand
TCTGCTGTAAATGCTTTATGAAATCTATTGTTATTATTAAAATTAGCAGTTGCAGATTTAATTAGAACATTTTCAGCAAAATCAGTTCCACTAATATTTAAATTGGTAGCTCCATCTTCAACAGTTAGAGTTGCATTTGTATTAAAGTCACCTGAGGCAATTTTTGTATCGTGAGCGTGAGTATTGATTGTTACAGCACCTTCAAAATTATTTTCAGCTGTAGTAAATTGATGACCACTTTCGTTAATTGCAAGAGTGCTACTGAAAGTATTTCCTCGTATGTTATTTAGGGTTGAATTAGTTCCACTTAGAGTTACTCCAGCTTGGAATACATTTGTTCTGATTTCTGGGTTTTCACCTGAAAAACTAGCAACGTTTTGTATGTTTGATCCTATTATATCAATATTGTCTCCGCCTGCTTGTACTGTTAATCCCGCATTTATATCTACATCTTCTAATATAGTTTGATCTCCATCATCTGCAATTGTAACTAGACCTGCAAAAGTTACGTTTTGTCCATTAAAGTCATGTTTAGATCCATCTATAGTTATTGCATCATTAAAGTCTACATTTGTTATATTGTTGTCTTTTTCTACTACATTGTTCCCATTGATAGTTGTTATTCCATTTACTTCACCACCTGACAAAGTAATGTTATTTCCGTTTATTGTAAGGTCGTCAACAAAGTCACAGTTTGTGAAAGTGTTACCTGTACTTGAAACTGTAATTGCTCCGCTAAAAGAATTATTACTAATAGCATCTCCCTGACACACAAATTCTATACTATCGTTGTTGATTGTTGTTTGAGCTGCATGATTTTCGTTTAAAATTACTTGGTTTGTATCTGCGTCAATTGCACTTATTGCATCTGTAAATGATTCATGATAGGTAGTTACGTCGTTATCTGTATCTTTTTCTAAGAAAAAACCGTATTTGTTTGTATCGTTAAATGTTGTTGATGAATAACAAGGGATATAGTCTACGTTTGCTGATACTGTTGCTCCATTTCCATACGTAGCTACAATTGATGCACATTGGTCTGCACCCCAATAATTTAACTCTGCATCAACTTCTTGTTGATCAAGATTGTTTACTCCCGTTTGTCCAGCATTTGCAAATATATTATTTTTAATTACTGTTGCGTTGTGATTAAAGTTACTTTCATCTGTAATTTCAATACCAATCCTAAAATCATCAATGTTGTTAACATCTTCTAAAATATCATTTCCACCAATAGTGTATGTGTTGGCATCCCCATCTAAAATTATAGCTTTGTCAGCTTTTCCGTCGCCTGTTCCTTCGTCTAATAGTGAGTTAATTTCGTTTTTTGTAAAAGTTACGTTGTTATTATCCTTGGCATGTAAAATATTTTCTTGATTACCAGAAAAAATATTATCGTGAATTGTAACTGAGGAAGCAGCGCTAGAATCACCAAGTTGAATACCAGATACTCTTAATATTCCAGTAGCATGTGAGAAATTATTGTTTGATATGTTTAACTCGTCAATGTTTTTGTCGTTGCTTGTAACAATGGCATAAGTATCATTTTCACTTATATCAAAAGTATTATTTTCTACTAATATATTTTGATTTTCAATTGTTAGAGTTTTTTTGAAAGTATTAGCTTTAAATTCATGATATCTACCGGTTACTATTGCTGTACCTGTAAAGGTAACTCCCGATATATTGTCATCATTTCCATTTTCATCGTTATCACCAGCAATTCTTGTGTTTCCGGTAATTGTTCCTCCTGTAAGTTTCGGATTTGTTCCGTTTAAAGTTAAATTTCCAGTTACATCTGTATTTGTAAAAATAGGTGAGTTACCGTTGTAAGTTATATTTGCTCCAGCTTGAGTGTTTGAAAAATTAACACCGTCTCCAGAACCAGTAACTTCTCCGCTAAGGGATCCTCCTGAGATTGTATTATTATCTCCAGTTATTTCTAGGGTTTTAGCAATTGTTGCTTCGTTTCCATCTAAATCTAATAATTCACAATTAGTAAGAGTGTTTGATTCACCATTTATTGTAAGGTCTGATGTTAAATTAAAGTGATCTCCTACATTTGTACAAACGATTTCTGAATTTGTTATGTCTGCACCGATTGAAGTTAGTGCTGTGTTTCCAGTAAGAGTAATTATTGTATCGTCATGATCACCATCTGCAATTTCTGTAATCCCACTTGCTGTTGCAAAATATATATCATCAATTTTGATTCCATAGCTCTGATCAAATGTATAATTTGTTGCTCCTGTTAAATCTATTGAACCGGCTAATGTATTTGTGTCTGGATAATCATTATTATCTCCGTTATCGTCAATTTTACCATTAATTGTATTGCTAGTAATGTTATTATCGATATTGTTCGACGAATTACTTAAAGTTACAGTACTTGAAGAGTTTATAGTATTGTTAGAAAAAGTTGGATTGATCCCGCTTATTGATACAGCTGCATTAAGTGTATTGTTATTGAAAATTACACTTGTACCATCTGAATTAATTGTGTTTGAAATTGTATTGTTATCAAAGTCATTCGCGTTACCATTTTCTGTGATGGTTCCTGCGAAAGTGTTAGTTTGAAAATCACCACTATCACCTAATGTAGAGAAGTCTCCTTGTATGTTATTTGAAGTTAGAGTTAAACTGTCTCCATCTGCATTAGCAGAAACTGTATTGTTAAATCTACAATTTGTAATTGTTACATTACTGGCTGTAATCGAAACTGTTCCTGTGAAAATTCTATCTGTGTTATCCGAACAGCTGATTGTTAGTGATTTATTTATGGTTAAAGTATCACTATATGTTCCAGCTGGAATTGAAATTGTCTCTCCGCTTGTAGCACTATTAATTTCGTCTTGAACTGGTGTTCCAGCACAAACTCCATTGTTATCTGTACAAGTTACTCCACTTAAGTTTGATAGAGCTCCTGACGCTACGGTGTACGTTCTATAGTAAGGTTCTAGTGGTGTGATTTGAGTATTTTGTTGAAATCTAAATTTTGAGTTGCTTGGTGTTACACCTGTATATGTTCCTCCACTTAATCCGTTTCCATCACCAAAGAAATTATGACTACCACTGATATTGTCACCATTTACATTTGTATCAATAAAATAGGTATGACCTTTTGTATTCAGGAAAATATTTTTGAAAGAAGAAGTTCCTCCTAAGGTTATTTCATCTGTTTTTACATGAATATCAGTATGTTCATTGTCTAATATATTGTTTTTAATTTGCATATTACCAGTTTCTCCAACTGTTTTTTCAAGATACATACCATGGTAGTAGTCCTTAATAGTATTTCCGTCAAAGTCTCCATAACAACTAAAACAATATATACCTCTCATGGTGCTTTGAGCTCCACATCCCGAGGATTCTGCAGCTGTATTACAAGATATATCATTGTTACTTACGTTTAAGTAACTATCTGTTTGAAGATATAAACCATATTTATTTACGTAAATATTTGAGGTGTTTCCTGTAATGTGTATCTTGTCCGTGTCACTTGGACTGCCAGGAATAGATCCGCCATCATCAATTAAATGAATAATATTATGCATAAATTCTCCATTGATTGAAGCGTGATCTACTGTGTCGAATGTGTTGTTTGTTATTCTTAGATTTGCAAAATCAACATCACTACCTACGGTTTCTATATAACTTACTCCACTTGTTCCTGAGTTTCTGGCTGATTTTAAAGTGTTGTTATGTATTAACACGTTACCTCTTTTCACTTTAATTAGATCCCCGTTATTTGCCGTTATACCTGCATCACTTTTTTTAAGAACACAATTTTTCAATGTTGCTGTATTGCTATCGTCTCCTATAAATTCAGCTTCATTGTAGATTTCTATTGTTATTACTTGGTTGTTGTTGTTGGGATCACAGTCAATAGTTTCTCCGTCGTTTATTTTAAGTGTTACTCCATTTCCGATTGTAATAGTGTCACCTGTACTTCTGTTGTTAATATCTGTTTGAAGATCATCACAAGTAGTTGCATCACCATCAGAATTCGTACATGCAATTGTTTCTGCAGAGGAAATGTTAATAAGTTTTTGATTGATAATTCCGTATGCTGCAAAAAAGCATAGTGCGGCTAAGCCGAGTATTATCAAATGTTTTCGAAGGTTTTTAATGTTAGGCATTTTGTTTTTTAAATATAAATAAATCTTTATATTATATCAAAAAAATGCATAAGTGTAAAATTTATTCCTTGTAGATGATTTTTTGTTTAGTTTCTTCGAAGCTTTGAATCCTTAAATCTATGTATTTAAAGCTCTTTTTCTTGAAATCTAAGGTTGGTTGAGCGTTTTTTAACTTATTAACTTGAGAAGTATAATCAACGGTTGTGTCAAGCCAGATTTTTGTTCCATTTTCTGTGATTAAGTGGATTTCTTTGGCAGTTGGTAAAAAATCAATTTCTTTTAAAGTTTGATTGAATTCTTTTCGAAAGTAAAAGTAAGCGTTTTTAATGTAAATTAATTGATCTTGATTTAGTATTTGAGAATCTTCAATTAAATTTTTCTCAGACTTGTAGTTTAATGTAATTAATTTTGAAATGGGAATATCTTGTTTTTTAATTTGTCCGTTTTCAAGAATTACAAAATATTTATTGTTGTTTTTAAGATTTGCAATTATATTTTGTTCTTTTAGATTTATTTTAAGAGTATTTGGAAATGATTTTTGAATTTTAAGATCTTTAAACGGTGTAAATTTTTTGATTTGAGTTTCGTATTTTTCGGTATTGAATAAAAAGTAATTTTGGTTTAAAAGTATATTTTTAAACTTTTCTAATTCTTGTGATTTGGTTTGGATATTGTTTTTGTAGATTTCTATATTTTTTATTCTAAAGAAGCTGCTTGTAAACATGGTGAAACCGATGGCTAAAAGCAGGAAAACTGTAATTGATGTGATTTTTAATTGTTTTTTAGGCATTTCTTTTTAAAAATTATAGTCTAAATTTATTTGTTTTTGAATTAAAAATCCATTTCTTTGATTGATAGATTTGTATATAATTGGATAGATTTAATTTTCGAAGTTATGAATTTATCAGATATTATTATTATCGGTGGGGGAGTAAGTGGTGCAGCTAGTGCCATGTATGCAGCTAGATTTAATATGAAAACTTTAGTCTTTGCAGAACAACCTGGGGGGTTAATAACAACCACTCATTTAGTTGAAAATTATCCTGGAATTAAATCAATTTCTGGTCCGCAAATGGGTATGGATTTTTTACAGCATGCTCAGGATACTGGGGCTGAATTTAAATATGAAAAAGTTACCGATGTTGAAAAAACTCAAGTAGAATTAAATGGTAAAAAGGTTCCAGCTTTTAATGTAGTTAGCTCTTCAGGAACTTATACAGCGTTAACTGTTGTAATTGCTACAGGAACAAAACATAAGCATTTGCATATTGAAGGAGAAGAAAAATATAAAAACAAAGGCGTAAGTTATTGTGCTCTTTGTGATGCTGCTTTTTTTAAAGATAAAGATGTATTAGTTGTTGGTGGGGGAGACACTGCCGCAATTGATGCAAATATTTTATCTAAACAATGTAAATCTGTTAAAGTTTTAGTTAGAAAAGATTATATGAAAGCTGAGCCAACTAATGTAGATAGATTAAACAATGATCCTAAAGTTGAAATTTTATTTGAAACAGAAGTTCAGGAAATCTTAGGTGATGGAGAAAATATGACAGGAGTTCTCTTGAAAAATGGTGAAGAAATGAAGGCAGATGGACTTTTTGTAGCAATTGGATGGAATACTCAAAGTGAATTAGCCCAAAAACTTGGTGTTGAATTAAATTCTAGGAATGAAGTGATTATCAATAGAGAAGCAATGACCAACGTTACTGGAGTATTTGCGGCAGGGGATGTTACTGATGCAAAATTTAAACAAGCAATTGTTGGTGCCGCTGAAGGAGTTTACGCTTCTGTGGAAGCTTTTAATTATTTAGAAAAATTAAAAAATTCTTAAAAAACTTTAAAAGGGCTTGCTCTTGAAGTCAATAAAGGGCAAGATATAAACGTTAATTTTAACCTATTACAAATGAATCAAGTTAATCCACAAGGACAAAATCCACAAGATATTAAAGTGGTATTTAAAGATGAAGCTGATAAAGCTGGAGTTTACTCTAATGCTGTTTCTGTTCATATTACTGCTAATGAAGTAGTTTTAGACTTTGGATACTCTGTACCAAACACAAAAGAACCACATGAAATCATGATTACTTCTAGAGTGAATATGAATCACAGAGCTGCTGAACAATTTTTAGGAATTCTTGGAAATTCTTTAAATGATTTCAAAGCTAAGGTGAAAGAAATGCAAGATAAAATGCAACAAGGAGGAAGCCCAATTCCACCTCAAGCTTAATTAAAAATTTAAAATTACAACGAAAATGTCTGACTTATTTGATAAAATAGTTTCTCTTTCTAAACGTAGAGGTTTTATATTTCCGAGCTGTGAAATTTATGGAGGCCTTGCTAATGCATATGATTATGGTCATTATGGCGTTTTATTAAAGGATAATATTAAAAATTTATGGTTTAAGAGATTTGTTCAAGATAGGACGGACATTTTTCGGGTTGAGAGTTCAGTTATTTTAAATCCAAAAGTTTGGGAGGCTTCAGGCCATGTTAAAACTTTTTGTGATGTGATGATTGAAGATACGGTTACCAATAAAAGGTATCGGGCTGATCATTTAATTGAAGATTTCTTCCATGAGAAAGGTAGTGAGCGAAACGTAGATGGTCTTGATCCAGAAGAATTGCAAGCTATTATTGATGAAAATGGAATTTTATCTCCAGATGGAAATCCTCTATCCAAAGCTAGAAAGTTTAATTTACTTTTTGAAACTGAAATAGGAATCGTCGAAGGAGAAGGGAATAGAGCTTTTTTAAGAGGTGAAATTGCTCAAGGTATATTTTTAAATTTTAAAAATATTATGGATTCTCTTTCTCCAAAGTTACCCTTTGGGATTGCGCAAGCGGGAAAGGTTTTTAGAAATGAAATATCTAAAGGTCAATTTACATTTCGAACTTTAGAATTTGACTTAATGGAATTTGAATACTTTTTTGATCCTGAAAACAATAATTGGCAAGAGCTTTTTGAGTATTGGCAAGGAAAAATTATGGATTTTGCTCTTGAGTGCGGAGTAGATAAAGATAAATTGAGGTTTAGAGATCATGATGATTTTGAACTTTCTCATTATTCAAAAAGAACTATTGATTTAGAGTATAAGTTTCCATGGGGATTTAAAGAAATGTTTGCTTTAGCTTATAGAACTGATTTTGATTTAAAAAATCATCAAGAACAATCTAAGCAAAATTTAAATTATGTTTATCCAGATGGGAAAAAAGTTACTCCTCATGTCTTAGAACCAACTTTTGGTTTATCTAGGTTGATGACTATATTATTAATGGATGCTTATAGAGAAGAAGATGTTGATGGTTCTCAAAGAGTATTTTTAGAACTTCCTTTTGAACTTGCTCCTGTGAAATATGCAATTTTGCCTTTAGTTAAAAAACCTGAATTAATTGAAGTTGCTGATAAAGTTTATAAAAAACTTTCAAAAAAATATAATTGTGAAGTGCATTTATCAGGGTCAATTGGTAAAAGGTACCGTAAGCAAGATGAGATTGGAACTCCATACTGCATAACTGTTGATTTTGATAGTCTGGAAGATGGATGCGTTACTATAAGAAATAGAGATACGTTAAAGCAGGAAAGAGTTTCGATTGACGAACTATAAAATAATTTAAAAACTAGCGAAAGCTGGTTTTTTTTTATTTCTTAATTTGTTATAATTTTCTTGTTAATTATTTGGAATTATGTTGGAAAATATCTTGAAAATTTTACTGTATGTATTTGGTGCTTTTGTTTTCTTTCGAATTTTTCACGATATTATTCATCATATAGCTGCTTATGTAAAAAAAGACGATGTTGTAAATATTACAGTTTTGTTGCCGCGAAATGATGATGCTTCAGACAGGCAAAAAGATACTGAAAAAGATTTTAAAGAAACTATTGGAATTATGAGTCAGCTTTTTCGATCTCTTCATGAAATTCGGGAATTGGATTTTGCAAATCAAATAAAAGTTTGGCTTTTTAAGCTGGATATTGTGAGNTTTGATATTGTCTGTAAAGAATCTATTATTGAATTTAGAGTAAGATGTTTAANGGATTATGCGGANTTGGTAGAAAANCAAATTACNACTTATTATCCAGANGCANCAATTGANTTTTTTAAAGCTGATAAGATTGTAAAGCCTGGGTTTTATACNCGTTTTTATTACTCATATTTAGTAAACGTAAATTGGTATGCAATTAAGTTGTATAAAGAAATTGAAAATGATCCATTAAATACTCTTACTAATGTTTTTTCTAAGTTGTCTGAAGAGGAGTATGCACTTATTAGTCTTACAATTCGTCCTAGAAATTCAAAATGGCAAATTAAAGCAAATGAATTTGGTACTTCTTTATTTAAAGGAAAAAGTCCTCAGACTTCTGCTTTGAAAAAGATTCCTGGCTTGGGATTTTTAGGAGATGTTTTTGGTGCCATATTTTTTGGATATGAAAAATCTGATTTGTCTAAGTCTAATGCTCCGGGAAGTTCAGGAGGGGATTCCTATGTTAGGATGCTCCAGGCTAATGAAGAAACTGCAAAAAAAGTTGGTGAAAAATCTACCCAACTTGGTTATGATACTGTAATTAGAATTGGTGCAACTAGTAAAACAAAAAGAAGAACTGTAGAAATATTAAATTCTATTTTTGTTGCTTTTAATGTATTTAAAGATGCTTCTTCAAATTGGTTTGAAATGCGTAGAATTATTCCAATTGATTGGATCAATAATAAAATAATGGTTAGAAATTTAAGTTCTAGGTACTTTTCCTGGGGTGAAAAAACTTCACTTTTAGTACCTGATGAACTGGCTAATATTATTCATTTTCCAAATGCTAAATATAATGCTACACCCTCTATAAAATGGTTGAAATATAAGGTTTTACCTGCTCCAGTTGATATGCCTGATAAAGGTTTGTTCTTGGGTTATAATGTTTACCGGGGAGAGAAAACTCCAGTTTTTATGTTAACTGAAGATAGAACGAAACATTTTTATATGATTGGTAAATCTGGTGCTGGTAAATCGAATTTTATTAGTTTTATGGCTCGTCAAGATGCTTGGAATGATAAAGGTTTTTGTGTGGTTGATCCTCATGGTGATCTTGTTGATGAAGTTTTAGATTATATTCCAAAATCCAGAGCTAAGGATGTAATATATTTCAATCCTTCAGATTTGAATCGACCTATGGCTTTAAATATGCTTGAGGCAAAGGATGCTGAAGATATGGATATGATTTCATCACAGGCTACGGAAATTTTTATTAAGCTTTTTGGGGATGAAATTTTTGGTCCTCGTATTCAGCACTATTTTAGAAATGCTTGTTTGACTCTAATGGAGGATCCAGAAGAAGGAGCTACATTGATTGATGTACCTAGAATTTTTACGGATGATCAGTTTATGGAGTATAAAGTTAAGAAAGCTAAAAATCCTGTAGTTAAATCTTTTTGGCAAAATGAATATGCTAAAACTGGTAAAAGAGAAAGAGAAGAAATGATCCCGTTTTTCTTATCAAAATTTGGCCCTTTTATTACAAATACAATTATGAGAAATACTATTGGTCAGCATAAATCTGCCTTTAACTTTAGAGATGTTATGGATCAAGGTAAGATACTTTTAATAAATCTTTCAAAAGGTAAAATTGGAGATCTTAATACTCAATTGTTAGGTTTAATTATGGTTTCAAAAATTCAGATGGCTGCTATGAGTAGAGCAGATATGGATAAAAAAGATAGAAGAGATTTTTATTTATATGTGGATGAGTTCCAAAACTTTGCGACTGACTCTTTTGCAACTATTTTATCTGAAGCCCGTAAATATAGATTGAATCTAATTATGGCCCATCAGTTTATTAACCAGTTAGTTAAAACTAAATATGGTAAAACCAGTTCTGAAGTTAGAGATGCGGTTTTTGGTAATGTGGGTACCTTGATGTCTTTTAAAGTAGGTGCTGAAGATGCGGAGTATTTAGTTAAAGAATATAGACCTGTTTTAAATGAGCAAGATATTATTAATGTTGCGAATTATAAAGCTTATATGAAGTTAAATATTAACAATACTACTTCACGACCTTTTAGTTTAGAGCTTGTTTATTCTAAGAAGTTTCAAAATCAAAAAGTTGCAAAATTGATAAAAAAATATAGCTCCTTGAAATATGCACGTGAGCGTAAATTTGTTGAGCAAGAAGTTTCGCAGAGAATTGGTTTTGACTATGATGATAAAGTGAATTTCAAACCACCATCAGTTAAACAGTCACCTGGAGCTCCACGAACTATGGATTCCATGTAATTACTTTTTAAGTAATACTTGAACTGCTGGTAATTTTTTTCCTTCTAAATAAGTAAGCATGGCTCCTCCTCCTGTTGAGACGTGGGTGAAATCATTGAACTCAAAATGATAATCGTGAAGTGCATCTACGGTATCTCCACCACCAAGAAAGCTTTCGGCTTTTGATTTTTTAATACTTTGTAAGATTTCTTTAGTCCCGTTTTCAAATTCTTTTTCTACGTAAAGACCTAATGGTCCATTAAAGATTATTGTTTTTGATTTTTGGATTATTTTATCAAAGCTTTTTACGGTTTCTTTACCAATATCATATATACAGTCATTGCTCTGTATTTCTTGAATTGTTTTATTTGAAATTTCTTTGTTTTGAGTGTTTTGTATTACGAAGTCATTTGGAAGTACAATTCTGGTTTTACTCATCTGTGCAAGATCTAGGATTTTTCTTGCCTCTTTGATTTCTTCTTCCTCGAAAAGAGATTTTCCAATTACTTGATTTTGGGATTTTAAAAAAGTGTTAGCAAGGGCGCCTCCTATTAATATGTTTTTTGCATGATCAAGATATTCTTTAATTACTGGTGTTTTAGTTTTCATTTTTGCTCCTCCTACTATTAAGGTTAGAGGTTTTTTAATTGGCGTTCCAATTCGAATTTTTTCTAAATTTTTAATTTCATTTTCCATTAAAAGACCAGCATAACTAGGAAGCAATTGTGCAACGGCTACGTTTGATGCGTGTGATCTGTGGCTAACTCCAAACGCATCGTTTACAAATATATCAAATTGACTAGAAATCTTTTGTGCAAATTCGTTACTATTTTGTTTTTCTTCTTTATAAAATCTAATGTTTTCAAGTAAGATAATTTCATTTTCTTTTAAAGAACTTAGTTCATTTTCTAAGTTTTCACATAATATATCCTCAAAAAATTTTACTTTAAGACCTAATCTTTTTTCTAAAAATGGAATTAATATTTTTAAACTTAGTTTTAAATTTTTTTCTCCCTTTGGTCTTCCAAGGTGAGAACAAATCGCAATTTTTTGATTTTGATGTAGAAGAAAGTTAATAGTAGGTTTTAGAGCATCTAGTCTTGTGTAGTCGAGGATTTTTCCTTCGTGAAGAGGTAAGTTTAAATCAGCCCTTAAGAGAACTTTTAAATTTTTTTCTTTTATGTTTTTAACTGTGTTTAACATTTTTATGCTTATTTTTATTATTATAACTTTTTTTTGCTGTAAAATAAAATTTTGTTTATGAAATATTTCCGATTTCTGTATACTTGAAAGAACCGGGTTTTGAGTGTTTTTTTTATGTGTTGTTGATAAAATTTACTTAATGTTAATTACGTTTATGTTTAAATTTAAATTTATATTTTTTATTCTATCTTTAGTTTCACTGAATTTAACTTTTGCTAATGTTGAATTCACTGATGTTTCAGAAGATGATTATTTTTATGAAGCTGTTAATTATTTGAAGAATAATAATATTGTTCAGGGATATGATGATGGTTCTTTTGGTGTGAATAAATCAATTACTAGGGCTGAGCTTTCTAAGATAATTATTTTAGAATCTAATTTTAAGCTTGGAAGATCAACTAAGTGTTTTTCTGATGTCTCTTTTAAGGATTGGTTTAGTCCCCATGTTTGTACTGCAAAAGCCTATGGTGTTGTGAAAGGATTTGATGATAATTCATTTAAACCTTATAACCCTGTAACAAAGGCTGAAAGTTTAAAGTTACTTTTATTCAGTCTAAATATAAAAGATTTTAAAGAATCTTCAAATCAAAACTCTATTAATATGATTGAGTCTGATTGGTTTTACGATATGGTGAATTTTGCTGATTCTCTAGATATATGGTTTTTTGATGACTCTGTAAGTCCTAATTCTTTAATAAGTCGGTCTGAATTTGCAGAGCTTTTTTACAGAACGCATGAATATATTTTAGATGAAATGCTATTTGATCCAGAAGCTGAAAATCTAGAAACTGATTATCCAGAAGCTGAAAATTCAGAGGATAATTCTAATTCTTTGGATAAAGATAAAGATAATGATTCAAAGATTGAAGTCCTTGATCAAGATTTGCAAGAAGAAGATGTTAATGATGACCAAGATCAAAATAATGTAATAGAGGAGACTTCTAATGCTACAGGTATAGTTGTAGTTGATGATGGTAGTGATGATCAAGCTATTGAAAATATAGAGGGTAATTCACTTTTAGATGACTTTGAGTTTAAAACTTACAGTCTTGAATCGTTTGATGATATTAGTTTAAGCAAGGATTTTTCTAACTTCTATTTTGAAAATCAGGTTTTAAGTTTAAATGGACGGCTTGATTCCAATCATGAATCTGTTCTCTTTGCTATTCTAGATCAAGATAAAAATACTGTTTATTCTGAAGTTTTTGATGTTAAGGATTCTTTTTTTGAAGTAGATTCTGTTTTAAATTTAAAAGGGGAGTATTATTTTGCTTTAATTCCAGGAAGTAGTGGTACTTCTAAGATTTATCCTGTGAGAATTGAAGGAAAGGAATCTTTTAATGTAAATTTTAATTTAAGAGATGAAATTAATTTAAGTTTTGATACAACTTTTGAAAATTCTCAGACTATAATGAAATTTAATTCACCACAAACTAGTTTATATGAATTAAGTTTTATTCAAGATAGTAAAGAATTATCTTTATTTGTTGATTCTAATAATTCTTTTGTTTTGGATTATGCACTTTTTAAAGATTTTACTTCAGGTGAAATCTTAGTTAAAGGTTCTAGGTTAGATATTGATTTTGATTCTAAATCTATAAGTCAATTTAATGATTTTAATTTTGATAATTTAAATGCTGAGTTTCATAATTTTTCAGAAGTAAATGAGTCGATTACAAACTTTAATTTGCCAAGTTTTTTTATTCCTAATCAAGAAGTGATTGTAAGTTTTACATATGATGATGATTTTAAGAAGGATTTTTATTTAATAAATCCAAATGGTGAAGTTGAGTCTTTTAAAGATCAAGTGATTTCAGATGGAAATCAGCATTCATTTAATTTTACTCCAACTTTAAGTGGGACCTACGTTTTAGAAGTAAATGACTTAAATGGTTTAGCTATAATTAATGCTCCAATTTATGAAACTGGTTCAGATATAGTTTTACCTGATTATTTTGATTTATTTGATTCAGATTCTTCTTCTAATAAAGTTGATGTGAATTTAATGCTTAATTTAGTAAATGAAGTGAGAAATAACTACGGTTTAAATTCAGTTGCTTTAAATTCAGACTTAAATAACCTTGCGGATGTTCATTTGCAAGATATGATTGCTAACAATTTCTTTGCTCATGTTAATTTACAAGGACAAAGTCCACAAGATAGAGCTATTGAATTACAAATTAATACAGTTGTTGGTGAAAATTTAGCAAAAGATTTAAATACTGAAAAGGCTTTCTATTCTTTAATGCGTTCTGCCGTTCATAGAGCTAATATTTTAGATGAAAGTTGGGAAGAATTAGGTTTGGCAATTACCGAGAGTGATGGTTATGTTTATGTTGTACAGCAATTTTCTTTTAATGAGGATACAGCATTAGATGATTTGAATGCAATTGTTAGTCAAAAACTTAATTTAAATACTGTTAGTCAAAATCTTCAATTAGAAGCTCAAGCATGGTCCGATTTAATGGCCCAGACTCAAACTTTTTCTACGAATATTAACTCTATATCTATCTTTGATGGTTTGGAAAATTCAGGTTTTACAAGTTTTCTTGCTTTAGTTGGAGCTCAAAGTGATATATCTAACTTAGAAGTTAATTTAAATGACTCATTGGAAAACTTAGCTGATTTTGCCCCTCAGAGTTATGCTGTAGCTGTTAAATTTGATGGAACAGGTAAATTTGCTTTCACAATTATTGTCGCAAAGTAGCATAGCTTAATTGATGTCTGGTTATTTATTTTTTAATTTAGAATATAATACATATATATTTGACAAATTGTATTAAATTTCCTATCTTTAGATAAAGATATATTGTAATATAATTTATGGGATTTTTTAGTCGTTCCAAAGTAAGTGAAGTAGATATTTTAGATCAAGATTGTTCTGATTCTAATTTAGAAATTGATTCTCAATCAATAAATGTGAAGCAGGATGTTGATAATTTAACATCGAAAGTTATTAAAAGAATTAAATCTATCTTTTCTGTCTTTTCAAGTAATGCAAAAAATGAAATTGTAACGGATGTAGTTTCCGCTAGTCAGGAATTAAGTGATTCTAGAGTGGATTGTACAGTGAGTTGTGATGAGACTAATTTACACAGTAAAAGTGATTTGAATTATTCTTCAAAAACAAATGTTAAATTAGATATCCCTCCTACTATTTCTTCTTCGAGAATTGAAGATTGTGTTTTTAATTCAAACCTTCCTGATGAAATTGTTTCTGAATATGTTGAGATTCAATCTTTAAGATCAGATCATAATAATGAAATTCATGAGGTTGATATTCAAGAGTTTAATTCTGATAATGATAATTTTGCTAATTCACCTTTTTTAAATATCTTCAAAAAAAAGGGGTATTTTGATTTTTCTGATATAGAGATTGAAAATTTTAATAATGCTATTTTATCTGGTCAAAGTCTTGATGAGTTAAAATTCACAACTTATATAACACATTTAAATTCTGTATCTTATACTGAAGAACAAAAACTAAATTTTGAAGAGTTACTACTGAATCATAAGGTTGATAATTCAATTGAATTTGGTAAGTTTTTGTTTGATTTATCTTCTGAAAAATTAGATAAATCTCAAGAGTTAAGATTTAATAAAATATTATTAGAAGGAAATACTGAAAATTCTGTAGCTTTTACTTTTTATTATTTAAATTCAATAAAACCCAATTTAGAGTTCACCGATTTAGAATCCATGCAATTAGATGATTTATTATTAAATGGTGAGATGAATGTTGACATCCAAAATTCTTTGAAAGACCGATTGTTTTTTTATTTAGTTTATTTAAAAGAAAACCAACAAATTGACTTATCTTATGAGGAAGATTATATGTTAAATGAATTTTCTATGCGTAGAACTGAAGAAATTGATGATTCTTTGATAAAAAAGGTTAATTTAAGATCTTCATTTTCTGTTTATAAAAATATCTTTTTAAAAGGTGCTTGCGAAATTGATCGTAAGGTTAAAAAGTCCATTGATGAAAAATTAGAGTTTTCAGGTGATATTGATTCTCAAAGGTCAGAGCAGCTTATTGATGAATTTATCGAAAGATCTAGTAAGGAAACTCATGATTGTGACTATGATACTATAGATGTTCCACATTTATTAGATGATTATGATTTAAATTTTATTCTAAATCCAGATAATTTTGATGAAATTTTTAAATCATCGATGGAAAATATCATAACTTCATCTAATCGAGCTGTTGATATGAGCACGAATAAATCATTGTTTGAATTTAATGTTTGGTCTAATGGAAAAGATAATCCAAATCAGGATTCGGCTATTGCTTTTGATGAAGGTATGGTCTTGTGTGATGGTGCTGGCTCTGCACCTCAATCTGAATTAGTTTCTGCTTTTTTCTCAAATTTTATTTATTCTTATAGAGATGTGATTTCTCATGTAATTTCTCTTTTATCTAAAACTTCAGAATCTGATCTGGATTCTAAATTAAAAAAATTCTTTTCTGATATTCTTGCCTTTGCATCTTTAAAATTTAAAGAAGTTCACCCTGAACTTATAAATGTATCTTATTCTACTCTTTCAATTGTCTTTAAATTGGATTCTAAATCTGTTAATTGTAAAAAATTTATTTCTTTGACTATTGGAGATTCTCCCGTTTTAAAGGGTGATAGTTTTGTATCTGGTCATAATGATCTTATTGATATTGTTTATGATGATTCAAATCCTACACATCTTGATTCTTTAAAGAATTATTTAGGTGAAAATCCGAATTTTATTGAATCTGAACTCCGTAACTATAATGATACAATACCAAGTTATTTATTTGATGATATTTGGTTTATTGATGATTCTAAAATAAATGAATTAATTAATAGTTATAATTTAATCACTATTTTAAAGTTTAATGTAAGAAATATTATAACTTCTTGTATTCCTAATTTTTCATCTGGTTATGATTTAGATAATTTATCTAATTTATATTCTCAGGGTGCGACTGTAAAAGTTTTTGAATACAATCCTAATCAACCTGTTTTAATTTGTTCGGATGGTTTATCTGATAATTTTACTAATGATGGTATTTTAGATATTTCTCTTACTGATCCAGATGACCTTGATCAGTTAAACTTTCAAAATTCTAATTTTGAAAAAAGTGATATAAATAAATTGATTAGATATAAACCAGATGATTCAACTGTCGTAAGATTAGATCTTAAATCTACTTATTTAGAAGAGTCCTTTGAACCTGTAGTTGATCTAGATATGATTTTATCAGAAATGTCTACTGATCAATTACTTACTACTGATAATGAATTTGATCTTGAAAGTTTTATTTCAAGTAATCTTGATTCATTGCCTAAAAGAACGGAATCTTTAGTTACAAATAAAGGAAATTGGTTTTCACGTAAATTTAAATCATGTGTTGATGGTGTTAAGAATATATCAAATGCATCATCTACATATTTTACATCTTTTACATCTTTAAAAAATAAAATTTTAACTTTTGATTTCGCAAAAGCTTTAAATAAAACTTTTAGTGTTTTGTTTTTGTCTAGATTTTCGGTGGCTATTTATGCTCTTTTAATGTCATCTTATAATGATTTACAATTTGTTGAACTATCTGAATCTGCTGAAATTATTCAACAGGGAGTCGATTTTATAAGAGGTTATTTTGATTCCTTAGGACTTTGTGGGGAAATGCTTTTATCTGATTTTGAATCTTTAGATTGTTTTGATCACTCAAATGAAATTAATCACTCATTGACTCAAGATAATCACTTAATTTCAGTTGATGAATTTTCTGATAATAGAAATTCTAATAATCACACCCTTGCATCCTTCGGTAATTCATTGGTTGATAGTGAATTAAATACTCTAGCTGCTTTTTCTGATCAAAATGATAGTTCTCTGATAGAAAATTTTTCAAGTTTTCAACCTGAAGAAGAGTTTGAATGTTTATCAGAAGAAGACATAATATTTTTATCTGATGAAGACATGGAATATTTATCGGAAGACGAAATTTTATATTCATACGAAGATAATATTGAATTTATCAATGATGAAGATATTGAATATATTAATGAAAATAATTACCAAGATAGTGATTCTTTAACAGAGAATTCTGCTGAAGAACAAAGTATTATGACTCCAAATTCTTATAATTTTATAAATGTTAACTGTGATATATCTGATGCTACCTTAAGTGAAAATGGTGTTGAATCCTTAAATCCATCAGATACAAATATAAATACTGATATAAGTTATTCTGTAAATTTAAATGATGAAGATTCAAGTTTATTGAAAAGAGATGATACTGGAAGGGTAATTGGTAGATTATCAGAAGGTGATCGTTTTCAATTCACAGGTTCTACGGATTTAGTATCTGCTAATAATGGTAGTGATGATATTTTGTATGCCGAGGCTAAAACCTCCGATGGGAAAACTTTTTGGGTTGCAAGAGCTTATGCTAAACCTATGGCTTCATAATAAATAATTTTAGATTGTAGGA
>PBFJ01000007.1 GCA_002718715.1 bacterium | reverse complement strand
TGCTTATTCCTAAGGTACCGTCAGAATTCTTCCCTCAGAAAAGGCCTTTACACTCCGAAGAGCTTCATCGACCACGCGGTATTGCTTCATCAGGCTTTCGCCCATTGTGAAATATTCCCTACTGCTGCCTCCCGTAGGAGTATGGACCGTGTCTCAGTTCCATCGCGACTGATCATCCTCTCAGACCAGTTACCCGTCATAGCCTTGGTAAGCCATTACCTTACCAACAAGCTGATAGGACGCAGGCCCCTCCCGAACCGAAAAATCTTTACCCTTGCGGGACTATCCGGTATTAGACACCGTTTCCAGTGCTTATCCCTGAGTTCGGGGCAGGTTCCAACGTGTTACTCGCTCGTCCGCCACTAGAATCCGAAGATTCCCGTTCGACTTGCATGTATTAGACACACCGCCAGCGTTAATCCTGAGCCAGGATCAAACTCTCCATTAGAAAATTTGAAACTCTGTTTCAAAATAAAAAATTTTTGTATAAAATTTTTAAAAAAATTATTATTGAGTATAATAGCAAGATTCTCTGCTGAATTCTATCTGTTAAAGGTCTTCTGTTCGTCTCTGAATGTAAACCTATTCTATCAAGCATTTTATGAAAGTCAACACTTTTTTAGACTTTTTTTATATTTTTTTCGGCCTAATCAACTATTGCTTATAATAAAGGCATTTTCAATTTTTCACTAGTTATGACAGTTTCTTTTTTTTAATATATAATTAACTTTTAGCAATCTTTTAGCCTAAAATTCGTGACAATTAAGCCTTTGTATGATATAATTATTTATAATTAATTTAACCCTAATTAATATGCCATCCAGAAATCCAGAGAGAGCAAACGAACATTCAGAATCACAAAGCCAAGGCCCACGTGAATTAACTTTTAATAACGAGCAAATTAATTCTATTTCCCAAGGTGAAATTACTCTAAAAAGAGGCTTAGAACTAAAAGTCGATAATGAAGCAAATCGTAATAATCTATCAAGTCAATTAACAAGATATGCCTTTTCTTTGATGGGAAAGTATGTGCAAGATACAGACTGTATTAGAATTACGAATGACGTAACTTTAGATTTAGAAAGTCCACTAAACACACCAGGTTTAAGTGTTACCGGAAACGTAGTTATCCCTCAAGGATCATCAGCTAGAATAAAAAGAAGAAGAGTAGCTGAAAATAGCAATGGTACATCTACAATAACAGAAATCATAGACGCAAATACTGGCTCTGAAACCACCCAACAACAATTAACAACAGAGGAACTAAGACTGAGAACTGAACAAGAACAAATAGCTCAGCAACGAATCCAAGAGGCTCACGAGCAATCAAGAGGAGACAGAAAGGATTTAGCACACAGCATTATGAGTGATATATCAGAGATATTCTCTAGCGATCAAAACTTCCTTCAAAAATTATCTGCAGTTATTTCTCTTATTTTAGATAGGTTGATGGGAGGGTCTGATAGCCAAAGTGATGCTAGTTCGAACTCAAGTTCCGAAGTTTCTGGACAAGAACCCCAAGAAACTCAGGAGCAAGCTGCCGAGGCTGTGCGTGAGGAATTCAATCTAAATCAACATCAACAAAAATCAGTTTTTGACTTAAGACTGAATCCATTTTCTGAAGAAAAAGCTTCAGACTTATCAACTTACCTTACATATCAAGCCGAAGGTGAAGCTACTAGAAAGCGAGTTATTATAAGACCTGAATCTTCTACAATGAGCGTACCAAGTGGATTTGAGACTAAATCTTTGGAAAATTATGAATCGGAATTACAATCTGCCGATGCTGATACCTTTACAAATAATTTGAATCAACCGATGGCGATTGAAAGTAAAACTACTAATCCAGGCTTTGTATCTTTAGTATCTGTAATGCAAAATTTCTTGAATACTCCGGAAAGTAATTCATCTAAGAGAGCCGCGATTGCAAACAATATAAGAAGTCAATTTATACAAGAAGGTAATCCAAATTCTGCAATTGCAGGTAGGTTTTTAGAAACTTTTCTTACTTCTGGATAATATATAGATGAAAATTTGATTTTTATTTTACATTAAGTGAGTTATAATTTTAGGGAAATTTAACCTAAAGTTATGCTCACTTCTTTTTATAATGGTGACAGCCAAGATATTACAAATACAATCTTGACCCCAACTGTAATTGAAAAAGTAGCCGGAGGAGAAAGAGCCTACGATATATATTCTAGATTATTAAAAGATAGAATTATCATCCTAGGATCTCAAGTTAATCCTCAAGTTGCAAATTCAATTATTTCTCAACTTCTGTTTTTAGAAAGAGAAGATCCTAAAAAAGATATCACTCTATATATACAGTCTCCAGGAGGACACGTTACAGCTGGTCTAGCAATTTATGACACAATGCAATTGATTAAACCGGATGTAATTACAATCTGCTTAGGGATTGCAGCTTCTATGGGAGCTGTGCTTTTATGTGCTGGTGCCAAAGGAAAAAGATACTGTTTACCGAATGCTGAAGTAATGATTCACCAGCCACTTGGTGGAATTCAAGGACAAGCTTCAGATATCGAAATTCACGCCAACCACATTATTAAAACCAAAGAAAGACTTAATAAAATTATTTCAGATCATACAGGAACCAAATATGCTCAGGTTTGCAAAGATACAGATAGAGACAACTTTTTATCAGCTGAAGAAGCTTTGAAATATGGATTAGTAGATAAGATTATTACTAAAAGATAATATAACTAAACCATAAAACTTGACTTTTACCCATTAGCACTCTATACTCTAGAGTGCTAATTTAATTTTTATATATGAATTTCTTTGATTTAAATGGAGCTTTCTATGATGACTTTTTTAATAATAATAATTCACGTACGAATTCTCAGGCAAGGTTCTTTTCTAAATTTACACCAAGTGCGAAACAAATTATTTTAGACGCATTTGAGATTTCTAAAAACAATAATTCTAATCAAACTACAGTTGATCATTTATTTGTAGCTTTATTAAAATCTGAGAACTCAGAGTTAAGTTTATTTTTATCTAATAATGGTCTAGATAATAATTCTATTTTAAAAAAAGCTTTAGAATTACTTCCTCATAAATCAGAACCTGTTAATCCGAATAATATAAACTTAGGCCCAGAGATTTCTAGGCATTTAAATTCAATATTTAAATATGCAATGGCAAAAGTAGACGCTAAGCTCTTAATTCAAATTTGTTTAAGCTCAAAATCTGAATTTATTCAAAATTTAATTGGATCATCATTAAAACCATCCAATGATTCGGATACTAAAGATAAAAGTCAGACTGATATTTCTAACTTTGGTACGGATCTATCTAAGTTAGCTGAAGAAAATAAATTAAACCCAGTAATTGGTAGAGATGAAGAAATTGATAGAGTAATAGAGATTTTATCTAGAAAGTCTAAAAACAATCCCCTTTTACTTGGAGAACCTGGAGTTGGAAAAACTGCAATTGCCGAAGGCTTAGCAGATAGAATTTACAAAGGACAGGTACCTGAAAAACTTAAAAATAAAAGAATTTTTGCTCTGGATGTTAATAGCTTAGTTAGTGGAACTAAATACAGAGGAGCTTTTGAAGAAAATATTAAAAAACTCATTGATAAACTTAAAGAATCAAAAGGTGAATTAATTTTATTTATTGATGAGATCCACACAATTGTTGGAGCCGGAGGGCAAGAAGGACAACTTGATGTGGCTAATATTTTAAAGCCAGCTTTGGCTAGAGGTGATTTTGCAACAATTGGTGCTACCACTCAAAAAGAATTTAAAAAGTATTTTGCAAACGATGCAGCTCTAGAAAGAAGGTTTCAGCCTGTTACAGTAAATGAACCGAGTATAGAGCAGTCTATTGAAATTCTAAATGGATTAAAAGAAAATTATGAAAATTTCCATGGAGTTGAAATCTCTCAAGAAGCTATCAAACAAACTGTTAAATTATCTTCGAAATATATTCAAAACCGCTTCCTACCTGACAAAGCTATTGATATTATAGATGAAGCTTGTGCGAGGAAATCTTTTAATATTGAAGGACAAGAATTAAAAACTGAACTTGATAAAGCTATCGAAGAAGAAAATTTTGAAAAAGCTGCCGAGATTAAAACCCAATTAGCTAGAACTGCTGATTTTAAAGTTAGCGTTAATGATATCAAAGAAATTATCGAAAAGATTGCAAAAGTTCCTGTTATGGATATTGATGAAAATGAAGCTCAAAAATTTCTAGAGCTTGAATCTTTAATATCTAAAATGGTGGTTGGACAAAGTGATGCTATTAATAAAGTCTCAGATTGTATTAGAAGATCAAAAGCTGGACTTAACGATCCTAATCAGCCAATTGGTACCTTTTTATTTTTAGGCCCTACTGGAGTTGGTAAAACAGAATTAGTGAAATCCTTAGCTAGTACAATGTTTGGATCTAGAGACTCTATTATAAGATTAGATATGAGTGAATACATGGAAAGTCATAGTGTTTCAAAGATAATTGGAGCTCCAGCTGGATATATTGGTTATGAAGAGGGTGGTAATTTAATTGAGAAAGTATCTATTAAACCGTACAGTATTATTTTACTAGATGAACTTGAGAAGGCGCATAGAAGTGTATTAAATATTTTCCTGCAGATGATGGATGAAGGAAGGCTAACGGATTCCAAAGGTAGGACTGTAAGCTTTAAAAACACTATTATTATTGCGACTTCAAATGTAGGAGCTGAATTTATGCTTGAAGATGAATCTGAAAATCAAGAGGGAAGATTTAAAGTTGATTCAGCTTTGAAAGCTGCATTTAGACCTGAGTTTTTAAATAGATTTGATGAGATTATACATTTTGCACCTTTAAATAAAGAAAACATTTTAGAGCTATGTGATATTGTTATTGAAAAATTAAATATACGACTGAAAGACAAAAGTATTTCAATTGAATTCACCCAAAAAGCTAAGGACTTTTTAGCCGAAATTGGGTACAACCCAGTTATGGGGGCTAGACCTTTAAATCGTGCTTTCAAAAGAGAAGTAGAGTCTAAGCTTGCAAATCTACTTTTAAAAGAAAAATTTGAAGGAGTTATTAAAATTGATTTTGATGGGAAAGATTTAATATTAGATAAAATAAATTCCTAATTAATTTAAATTTTGGTTTTGAAATTAAAGCATCTATAATATAGGTGTTTTAATTTTTACTATGAAAAGATTTACTATTTTATTAATGAGCTGTTTTCTACTTTTTGGATGTGGTCTTTCTCCATCTGGGAACTTAGATTCAACTACTACCTACACACCAACCATTCTTCCTAGTGATCAATATTCATTTTTTGAGCACAAAGAATTTAGGATTCAATACCCTGTTTCTTTTGAAACTTTAAAACAAAACCAGCTTGAAAATAAATTTTCAAATAAAGCTTTGGTTGCATTTTTATCAAATCAAAAGTCTGAGTTTTTCACTTCAAATATAATAATCGAGGAAGTATCCCTTGGAACCACCGTTAATAGTGAAATTTTTGCAGAGTCAATAATAGAAAACAACAAGAAGCAATTGAACACCTACCAGGAATTAGATCGTAAAATTACAAGCTCTTTAGTAGCGGGTAGTCCGACTACTACTATAATGATTAGATTTAATGGTAGGTTAGATTTAAGTAGCGACCTAGTGGAGTATGTGCAAGTTTATTTGACAAAGGAAAACAAAGGTTACATTGCAACATCCGCTTATGACCCACAGGATCCTTTTTTAGAAGCCGATAAATTAATAGATTCATTAAAAACTTTCCAATTAAATTAATCTCTTGTATTTTAATTTTGGTTTGATACAATAGATCTACATGGTGCTTAATAGCTTGCCTGGGTGGCGGAATTGGTAGACGCGCAAGACTTAAAATCTTGTTTCCTTGTGAAGTCCGGGTTCGATTCCCGGCCTAGGCACCATTTTTTTTATACCATGGCGGCATGGCCAAGTGGTTAAGGCAGAGGTTTGCAAAACCTTTATCGTGGGTTCGATTCCCACTGCCGCCTCCAAAAAAAGACCTTCTGAAAGAAAGTCTTTTTTTAATTTTCTAGTACTTGATTGATTAGATTCATTTCTGTCTTATCTAGCTCGATATATTGACCTGGTTCTAGGTCATTGATTTTAATATTTGCTACTTCAATTCTTTTTAGTTTATGTACCCTAAGGCCCAGTTTTCGACACATTTTACGAATCTGACGATTTCTACCTTCTGTAAGAGTTATTTCAAATGACCTTTGGTTTAACTTTTTAACATTAGCTCTTTGAGTCATTACTCCATCTATTAGCATTCCCGACTGCATTCTTGAAATTTCTCCGTCTGTAATACTCCTATCGGTTCTAACTAAATAAACCTTTTCTTTCTTGAATTTTGGATGAGTTAGTTTGTAAGTCAATCTTCCATCGTCAGAAATCAATAAAAGCCCTTCGGATTCTTTATCTAGTCTTCCTATATATGTTAAGCTAGGTTTGAGTGGCAACAAATCAAAGATACTTGGTCCCCCATCTGGAGTGGTGGAACAAACATAACCCTTAGGTTTATAAAATTTGTAGTATGAAAAATCTTGTTTTGCTTTTAGTCTTTCTTGGTTGATTTCAACTTTGTCAGTTTCTTTAACTTGTGTAGCAAGATCTGTAATTACCTTTCCATTTATTTTTACTAAACCTCCTAAAACGTATTCTTCACATTTTCTTCTCGATCCGTATCCGGCCTGTGCTAAAAATTTATTGATTCGCATTTTTTTCTTGATACTAAATTAAAAACTAAAAATTAGCAAGTTATCTTGCTAATTTGAATTGATCAGTAACGTATTTATCCATTTAGATAGAGTCATTGGGTTAATGGTAGCACAGCGGTCTCCGAAACCGCTAGTAGGGGTTCAAATCCTCTTGCCCCTGGCAGTTATTTCGAACTTAGATTTCAAAGCTTTTTCAAGCTTACAGACAATTTTTTATACATCTCACTATTTTGATATTGACTTATTGCCTTTTGTTGTTATTGTTAAATAGTTTAAATATTCATACATATAGAAGAATGAAATTAAATGCTTAGAAATTTTAACTATTTAAAATATGAAAAATAAATTTTATAAGACCGTTGAAGAATTGGTTCTTCAACACGCTAAAATTGAATCTGAAAAATTATTACTTGAACAACAAAGCCAGAAATTAAATGTTTATATGACGCGAGTAAAAGAATCAATTTTAGATATTATTGCAGATAGACATCCATCTTTGAATTCAATTATTACTCAAACCTTAATAGATAGTTCTCCACAATCGATTCTTATTGCTTTAACTATGATTGATTCCCTAGACCCTCAACTTTTAGACTCTTTATCTTTTCCCACCGAGTATTCTTTTGAAGATTTCTTCAACAGAAAGTTTATAGAGAATCCAAATACTCCAATTTCCTTAAGTGAGATTATCCATGAAGATTTTTCCTTTTTGGAATTTGAAAAATTTAGATTAAAGTTTAACCAAGAAAATATAGGTAAAATATTTTTAGATGATAATTCTTTAGAAGTGAATGCAACAGCTTATCACTTTGAGAATTTTGATAATATCATTATGAATCGAAATCGACATAGAAGAACTAACTCTTCAGATAACAGAGCTTATTTATATACTAATTTGATAATTCATAGTTATGATTTGCATAGAGGTACTAACATAAGAAATATACTAGCTCGTAGTAACTTTCAAAGATCTCCATTTAATAATTACTTTAAAGTAGAATATAAAAGAACTGGATATGTAAAGTTAATTCCAACTGATACATTTTATCAACTTTTTAAGACAGATACAGATATAGATACAAATTAGTAAATTTGATTAAACTGAATTACTGATAAAGATTTGAATTAATAGCAAGTTTGAATTAAAACTGCTCTCCGTCTAATGTAAATAATGTAAAATTGGAATTAGTCCTTTTTTTAATGGAAAATTCCGAATGGGTTTTTCTTGAAACGAAACCTCGAGGTTCAACATTGGAAAATAAGTCTTGAAAAGTAAATCTATCGGCGTCGATGTAATTTGGAATTCTTCTTTCGACTCCCCAAGCATCATTTGAATATTTTATAGTTGTTGCAAGATCATTAGAACTTGAAAAAAATTTAATATCATAACCTTGTCCGAAATTTAAATCTTGATCGCTTTTAATTTTGGATATTAATTTTCTAGAATTAACTCCACTGAAACATGAAGTGAAAATTAGGTTTAACTTTGGTTTTTGAGGTAGAGAATTTAATAAATACTGTTTAATGGATGTGTATAAATTATCTAATTTCACTCTTCCTTTTCCTCCAAAGCTAAGCCTTCCAGGTGATCCATGCGCTCCTATATATAGAGTTAAATCACCTTGAACCTGAGGAATTCTATCCAAAAGCCCTTGTAATGTTTGACTAGCATCGTACCTTACAGAACTCACTCTAGATCTACTCCTTTGCGCAAGTGAGACTATGTCAGAAGGGTCAAATGAATCGCTGCCATCATTTTGAACACTAAATACACTGTCACCTGTTTGATGAGATAAAATCAATGTGTTTTCAAGGAAGACAGGCTCTGAAGCTAAACTATTATATAATCTTAGCTTCTCTTGAAGAACCTGAGTAGGATTTTCTTCGTTGAAACGTTGTATGGAAATTAACATTGATAAATAAACACTGACAGGTAAAGGTATTGAATTAGATGAAGCTAGCGAGAAATTTTCATTAGTTAAAAGTTCTGAGTAATCTATTGCGATTGTACCTGAGGAAACCGTTGATAAATAAACAAGTTCTTGACTTGTTAAATTGTTTATAACTCCTCCCATACCAATATAAACATTGGCAGCAAATTTTTTTAAACTTTCATCATCTGAATTTCTGAATAAATCTAAAGAAACATCTAATATCTGAGATTTATTCAAGTACAACTCTGGATACATGTAATTTATAAAATAATACAATTCAAAGGAAGATTCACTTTTTTTAAGCTTTGGTAAATTTTTAAGATTCATAATGCTATAAAGATTTAAACCATTTATACGCTTGTAATAATATGCAATATTTGGATAACTTGATAAAAAACCACTTATTGCTGAAAACTCTTCCTTGGATAATTCTGTTTGTGGTGTTAAGAAAGGAAAATGACTATCTTCTAAAAGTTGCTGGCTGTGATTATGAATTCTTTGATGTAAATCTGTTGGTAGTATCGATCTAAATTCATCTGAATGCCTTAAAAAAGTATATAAAATATAATTGAAAGACTTTATGTATAGTAATTTATCAACTCCAAATAATTCAATATCTTCTACGTCCATTCTAGTATTTTGATTTATAAAGTTTTCAACTAAATAATCGACTCTATATGAATGTACACCTAATTCATTTTTTATTGTTTTTTTTCTAGGAAGAATTTCTTTATTTTCACAATGATGTCTTATAGAATCATAATTTAAATACAAAGCAAGAATTTGACTATAGCTTAAATCAAATATTCTAATTTCACTATAGAGGTATATATTTAGCGATGGCCTGTTTTGAATGTAATGAAAAAATCTATAATTCTCTTGTGTAATTGCTCTTCGAGCTAAACTAGAATAATCTAAATTTGGTAAAATTTCGTTAAACATTTGTTCGTTTGCAAAGAACTTTTCCGGGTAAGTAATCGCAATTTGTCTTGCTATTTTTAATCTTTTTCTTTCTGGAATATCCTGGAAATTATCAATAAGTATATCTATTGCATCATTATTAAGGTTTTCTGAAGAAGCATCCTGTAGATCGGAATCTAAGAGATAAGCTTGCTCTAAAAGTTGATCATTTTGAGTTTGTTTTTGAAGCGAGCGAAGCCTACTTAAGCTTTCTTGAGACGCTACAACTGATGACATTGGAATATAAACAACCTCTTGGTAGTTAAATGTTGATTCGTCACTAAATACAAACTCTTTCACTCTTATATAATTTGATTCGTGTGTAGTTCCATCTAAATTTGTATGGCTAAATTTCTTTACTACAGGTTGATTTATAAAATCTATTCTCATCCTTAAAAATCGATCACTGAAATAACCGTGAGTAGGATTACCATTTTGATCTAATGGTTGAATTGGATTATCGATTGGACATTCTAAATAAAAGTTACCAAATAAAGGTAGTAAATTTTGATTAAGTATACTCTCCAATGACTTATCTTCATCGAAAGATTGTATCTGAGTTTCAGTATAATAATCTTTTTCAGTTCCATGCACTAAAAGAAGTTTAGCTAAAATAAGACAATTTCTGATTTTAATTTTTTCAAAATAATTAAATTCACGATTTCCAAAAGCAAATTCATTTAATAAATCTTCATGTCTATTAAGATAATCTATAAAATCTTGATTTTCTATATCTTGTTTTAAACGATAAATCTTTTGCCTTGTTTGCTCTTGTACATTTTCTCTTTGACCGTTTTCATCTTCTAGACTTGTTCTTTGATCGTCATCTAAATCTTGATTCTCTTGAATATCTACAAGATCATGAAATTCTGCATTTCCAAATATCATTAGAGTTATTTACATTGTTGCATTATAACATATCTAGGCTGATATTTCAACAATCTAGTAGTATACAAACATTAGTTCGACTTGATAAAAAAACTCTCTTTTAGTAGAGTAATTATACATATTCAAAGGGTCATAGTGTCAATGGTAGCACGACGGTCTCCAAAACCGCAAGTAGGGGTTCAAATCCTCTTGGCCCTGCCAGTTAAATTTTATTTTATGCCTAGTTACTAGGTTTTTTTAAATATAATGTTAATTACTTGACATTTTTTAATACACATGTATAATTTCAAAGTTTATTTGTAATATATATATATATTATGCACAATTTTGATGAGTCATATTTAAGTGGACTTTCTATTAATTTAAGAGAAAAAATCAAACACATTGTTGATACTATTTCTATCAATGAAGAAGATTTAAACCTCTTAACTAAGACAATTTTAGAGTTCGATATGAAAAGTGAATTTGAAGCTTTAGTTCAATATTGCATTTCCAATAATCAATATGATTTGCTACGTGATTTCACTAATTGCTTAAATAAAATACAATCCAGGGAGAATCCTGAGTTTTGGATTTCAATTTATCAATGGGGTCTTTTGTCACTAGATGATGATAAGATTTCTGTAATTATTAATAATTTTTTTGAAAAGGCTATTTATGATTATTACAACCCAATACATATCCCTTCTGAAGGAGTCGATAGCATAGCAGACAACTCTAGAGCTTTAATGCAATCTGTAGTAGTATCTGATGAGGAACCAAATCGTTTCAACAGGGATAGACGTTTTGGTAGAATTCCTAGCCTTGGTGGTACTCTTCACGAAGAAATACCCAATGTGTTTTTTCTTGAGGCAATTTTTTTACCTAAAGGTACTTCTTTAGAAACTTTAAATCCCATAGTTAAAACTGAGGACTTAACACTTCAACTTAAAAAGTATTATGTTGACTACCCTGTACCAGGTTGTGTAGATGTTCCTTTTGGAGCTGAGATAATAGATTTAAAAAATCAAGGAAACCGTGGTAACACTTATACGTTTTCATATTATGATGATAAATCTATGCAGACATATCAAAATCGAATTGCCGAGGAATTACAAAATCATACATTAAATCAGGAGCAGAAAGATAGTATTTTAAAATTATTTGGAGACATTTTTCCTCAAGAGCTTAATGATTTAAGAGGAAAACCAGTAAATGAAGCCTTAGATATTTTTAGAAATTTCTTAAGTGACTATATATATAATACTTCAAGACTTGGTAGCTTAAACGAAAATCCAGAGGATATTTTTAAATTTATATTAGAAAAAAAAATTGGTAACTGTCTTAGCTATTCTCAATTTGTTTCATGTATCTTAAACCTTAATGGTTTTCGTGCTTTTGTTGCAACTGAAAAAAGATCCTACGAACCAGTTAAAGGGTTTATGGAAAATGGGCATGCTGTAGTTTATGTAGTAGATGACGATGGTCAATCAATTATTCACTTTGATCCAACCAATTTCCTTATTAATTTCGAGGATTTTGAAATAGATTCAGGACGAAGAAGAAATCCACATGTATATAGTATATTAAGGGACAATCGAAACCCTGAATTAGTTAAAGTATTTGGTTTTTTGGGTGATGAAATAAAGCGTCCTCCAAAAGAAGTTGACTTTGATCGCTTTAAAAAACTTGACAGTGAAGAGCATGATCATAATACACCAGAAGACAGAAATACTGAGATTTTGCAGAATCTATTTAAATCTTTGGACTTAAATGACAATGATCAACTGAGAGATAAAATAGTCTCAATTTTTAAAGAACATAAAGATTATCCTGATACAATAACAAGTGAATTACTTAAAATATATAAAGAAAGATACCCTTATTTGGATAATTTTGAATTGAAAGACTTTCGACTGTATTCAGCTGAACTAACAGGTTATATTAACTATCAAACTCTTCCAAAGTTACCTTGTGATTTAGAAGCTTTCACTATGCGTGGATTAAATAATTTATTGAATTTAAATGGCTTACCTAGAAACCTAAAGAAATTAAGTATTATTGAGGGAGTAAGCTTGCAAACTTTATATGGCTTACCAGAAAACTTAGAAGTATTATTCATTGAGGGTTTAGAAAGCTTAACTTCTTTTCACGGATTACCAAGCAAATTAAAGTGCTTATATGTAAAATGGTTGGAATTAAATAAAATTGACTTTTTTCCAACTGGGCTAGAATCATTATGCTTAGACGGTTTTTTTGGTAAAAACTTATCATGGATTCCAAAAAACTCAAGTATTAAGTATTTAAGTATTTTGGGATGTGATGAACTTGATAGTACTGATGGAATTGAAAATTTAGAAGAATTAGAAACCTTGCACTTAAAATCATCATGTATAAAAGAAATTAATCATCTACCTAGAAAACTGGAAAAAGTAATTGCTATTTTAGATGAATTGACTGATTTGGAAGATGCTTCATTTAAAAAAATAGAAGCTTATTTGATTGATCCGGAAGATCTATATGACGATAAAGATAGGTTATCTACAAAAAAGATCTTGATTGAATCTTCCTTAGGCGAATATCTTGATGCTTCTGTTATAAAAGATCTTTATACTGAAGAGGGTATGGTTTGTGTTGCAGATCTTCATCATTTTAAATCTTTTGTAGATATAAATTTCAAATTTGATTATAAAAGTATTAAGGATGTAGGATTAAGAATGAAGATGAAATTAGCTGTTGGAAAATCAGAAATAACTATCTTTGATATTTTTGAATTTTACTTTACTCTCGAAACAGATGAAGAGAGAAAAAAACTATTATCTACTCAGATTTTAAATGCATTATTTTATTTAGCTTATTTTTCTATTGAGAGTTTTGATGAAAATGAAGATGATTTTGAAATCAAAGAGGATTTATTTGATAGCCCAAAATACGAATCATTTTCAAAGTTAAACGTAAGAAGATTAATGTTTCAAATTTTCAAGCAAAGATTTTCAAATGAATTACTTGATAATTTTAGATCTCTTAGAAAGCATCATTCTTCATCCTCAATTATAAAAAATGTTGAAAGTGTAAGTGCAGAAAGCTTATTAGGGCATGAATTTAACAAACTAAAAAGAGTAAAACCTTATTTCAACGCATCTTTTGAAAGACCTGCTGAAATTGATACATTCTTAAGGCACGCAATCTCTACTCATCTATCTGTTAAAAAAACAGATAACCAATATGATCACCTTAGACTATATGTACCTGGAGACGATCCAAGACTTATTGATCACAATTCATCTGCAAGACACGGAGAATATATGGTTAAAGTTTTTAAAAAGGTTAACGAAATAAATAAAACACCTGAAAAAAGTATATTAGTTGTACCTTTTTGTAATTCTGAAAATTTGATTCCTAATGCTAGCAGTATTATGCAGCATTTAATTTATACATCTACTCGTGAAAGGGTGACAATAAAAGTTTTTAATCCAGACATAAAAAAAATTGTTGAATTTAATTTTTCTGAAATTCATAAAAACCCTGAGCTTTTGAAATATCAAGTCAATAGCCCCGCTTACAAGACAGCCTTAGATAATATTAGAAACAATATGCTATTGCTTTTCAAAACTTGTTTAGAGTCTAAAACACAATCCGATCAAGTGCCACGGCTTATCGATGAAGATAATTTATTGACTATCGTGCTAAACTCCCATGGTGGCTCGATGTATGAATATAGCTTAAATAGATTAAGGACATTTTACTCTAAAAAAAGACGACATTGTCTGGTAGTTGATGGGGAAATTCAATCTCAATAAAAATATATATTTTTGAAAACTTGTAATTAATTAAATAAAAAAACCAAGAGTATCTTGGTTTTTTTGATGTTAGGAAGTAGTAAACTGTTTGAATAAATGTAGATTAGATATCAGTGAATCAATGTAATAGAAGTAAAAGATTGACTTCTACAAAGGTGTTAAATTGAAAATCTATATGCGTTTAGATTACAGCTATTACCTTCGGATCTCTGTAAAATCTTTTATCAAGTTCTACAATTCTCTCATCATTCTGAATTATAATTTTATGCATGCTTCTAAGCCTTGGATCTGCATAAGTCAAAGTCCCATGATTGTTTGATTTAAGAACCTCATAAATTTTTAAAGCAATCTGCCGTAAGTTGTATTTTTTACCAGTACTAAATTTTACTTCAATCAAATTAACATTTTCTTCCTCAGATGGATTCTTATCTCTAAGTGACGGGCTAACTATATACATACTTGGTATAATAAGATCTACCTTTGATTCCATACAGGTTTTGAGAATTTTTTGTATGGCTTGTAAAGATCCTTGAGGTAAGTCATAAATATACGAACCATCGATACCTTTAAAGTTTGCAGAAAGTATAATACCTTTTGATTTTATTTGAGGTGTTAATTTATAATCTTTTAAAATAAGTAAATCTGGGAACCTGGATTTTAAATGAACAATATTTTGAGCAGAGTCACCATCTTGATACCCTCTTAGTTCATAATCTGTGAAATCAATATGTCTTTGCTTAAATTTTTTCAAGGCCTCTTCTAGAATTTGATGTCTAATTGGAGTAACTTCTGTTTGTCCTGAATACTCGCCATATCCCTCATCATAGCACTCATCTAATGTATTTACATCTTTTCTTTGCGTGATCCCAAATACATTTGTTTGAATTGAATTTACGCAGTTTGTGTAAATAAACTGTTCGATCCCATCTATTATCTCAGCATTTACAGGAATAGAAGAGTAATAATTTTCAGCTTGAATATCGTAAGGATTTACAGAAGGTTTAACTCTTTGCCTTTCTTTAAAAATCAGTCCTTTATTTGTGAAACTTATATATTTAAAGACTTCTATAATTAACTTGTATAACATTGGTACCTGAAATTTAATTTGATTAATAAGCAAATCAAAATCTTTACTTTTAAAAATATGCTTTATAATAATAGTGAAATTAAAATTCTCTCTTTCTTCATCATTTAGATAAAAACAAATGTGATCAAGCCATGAAAAGATCCCCAGAAAACTCGAAACATCAATAGTTTTTGTGCTTATTTTATTTATGACTTCCTGTTGAGACTCACTACTAGCATCTAATTCATCGAACAATCCAAATAAAGACTTATTCTTTGCTTTTTGTTTTCCTTCGATGTCATAAAAAGTTTGAAATAGTTGCCATTCTAGTAATTTCTTTATATGTTTTTCGTGATATACATCTATCAAAATCTCTACATCTTCTCGACTCATTGAAGTCTTTATGATGTCCTCAGGATTTTTTGGTGGTTTAGTTATATCCTCTAGGATTGGAACCTCCTCTATTATAGATTCAATTTTAAATTTTAAAAATTCTTCACGATTATATTGTGGTAATAAAGCTATATGAGATTCACAAAAAGCAAAAAGATCTTTATTGAATGGTAATTCTAAAATTTCCTGTTCTGGATTTTTCAAATAATGTGTAGGATCAAATTTAATCATCTCTCCATTATGAAATATTTCAATCCAGGCATGTCCAGGGGTTGAAAAAGATGACCCTTTAAACGTTGCATCAGCAAGCATTACCACACTTCTAATTCCAATTTGATTAAGGAGGTAGCAGATTGCATAACTAAATGACAAGCAATTACCATATCCTTTTGTTAAACCGTGTTCAATTATTTTACTCGGTGAATCATTAAGATGATCAAGATTTTCATTTGAATACTTTTTATCTTTAGTTCTAACATAATCTCCATTGATTATTGGAGGTCTACCATAATCAGTTAAAAAAGCTTTAGCCCACTGAGCTCCAATAAAATATTGTAAGTTTTCAATTAGGGGATCAAGAGTTGGAAATCCTCTTTCACATCCACTGATTAAAAACATAATTAAATCTTTATAGTTTTGTACAAATCGATTATCTCTTTGAATTTGTTCAAATTCTGGTTCTAAGAATTTATAAAAGAAGTCGTGAGGGTTCTTACTTTGTTCAACTATTCTGTAAGTCGAATGATTTGCATGTTCCTGATAACTTCCCTCAACAGCTAAGTAACCAAATGGTACCGACATATTATCTGAAAATGGGTCTGTTCTTTTTATCTCAACACTATCTGTGGAGTCTTGAGTTGTTGGAAAGACTGATGATTTGAATTCGGCAGATCCGGGTATCATAAATCCATGTGCAAAGCTCTCATTGTTCAGCTCTGGTACTTGAGCAGGGTAATGCTTTATATCACTGTTTCCTTGACTATTAAACCTTAACTCAATTGGAGGTTTGTCTTCTGGTTTTTTTGGAGATTTTCGTCTTTCTGTTGCTTGACCTTCGTTTGGCCATATAAAGCTTTCTTTAAATATATTAAATTCTGGTAAAATTTCGTATTTAACCCCCTGTATTTCCTCGGTTGCAATTTTCCTTAATAATGTTTTGATTTGTCTTAAATGAGTAACTTTTACACCCTCAATATCATACCAACCTTGTCGGATTGCCTTTTTATAAAATTTTGATCCTTTTTTTTCAGCAAGGATTGCTTCGTATAATTCAAAAGCTTTTGCAGATTGCTCAGAGTTAAATCTTTTTTTGCTTGTAAATTCATTTAACCTATCTCTGTGAAACTGTTGCATATATTATATGTTAAATTTAATCGACCTTTACAGTACTTGTTTTTTATACTATGTCAAGTCTTTTAAATTTAATAATTTATTTTATTATAATTGAAAGTAGTGATATAATTTGTTACAATAGAGAGATTTAATAAATTTTATGGATTTTACAAATAAAAATTTAACCTACGCAGGTGTTGGTATTTTATCATTGGCTTTGATTTGGTTTTTTATTTTTGGAGCAAATACTACTTATTTAAGAGGGGCTCTAATAGATGATCTTGAATGTGGAGCTGTTGATGGATATGAAACGGTTTTCTCAAGAGAAAGTGTAGATGTTTCTACCACTCTATTTGCAGCCGAAAATATAAATGCTAACTTGGACGAGGTTTTCTCGGAAGCAAATTCTAATGAACTGCAGGTAAGAATATTCAATGAATCTCAGTCATGTGATCAACAAACAATAGTAAGGTGTGATTTTAGAGAGGTAATACCTTACGAAAATTCTAATATTTATATTTGTAGAGATATAAAGGATGATAACTCTTCTTACCTTTTAGATGGAGGTGAGGCAGAAAATATTTCTGATTTCGCATACTACCTTCAGAATGTTAATACTGAATCTAATAATCAAGTTTTTGACGATGCTGTTTATACAAGACTTAATGATGAAATGGACTTAAACTTAGTTGATATTTCTGACTACAAAGTTTTAATACAAGAAAGATAGTATTTTAAAATAAGATATATATAATAAAGACATACATAAATTTATAGTATGTCTTTTTTAGATTTCTGGCAGAATTTACCAAGTTTAGTATCCCCTTCTTTTAATCTTTTTGGTTTTAGTATTCAGTATTACTCCCTTGCTTATTTATTTGGATTTTTAGCCGTTTATTTATTGGGTTTACGATCTATTGCTAAGTTTAGTTTAAAAATAAAGAGGAAAGACTTTGAAAATTTGTGTCTAAATGGATTTTTGATGGCTATATTGGGTGGTAGAGTATTTTACGTTTTGTTTTATAACCTGGCTTACTTTTTAGAGAGACCACTTGAGATAATTTGGCCTTTTAATGAACTTGGGAACTTTGTTGGAATTTCTGGAATGAGTTTTCATGGTGGATTTATATTTACTTTTTTATACTTATTATTCGCTTTGAAGAAATATGATATATCTTACAAAGATTTTCAGATTGCTTTGGTCCCACAAATTCCAATTGCAATTTTTTTAGGAAGACTTGCTAATTTTTTAAATGGTGAATTATATGGAAGAGTGACCGAAAGTAAGATTGGAATGTATTTTAATGATGTTTTAAGACACCCGTCGCAACTTTATGAAGCATTTTTAGAAGGAATTCTTCTGTTTTTTATATTAAATTACATAAAGAAAACTAAGCAATCTAAGTTTTTAGGAGCTTATCTTGCAGGTTTTTATCTTTTATTTAGAATATTTGTTGAGTTTTTTCGAGAACCAGATGTGCAACTAGGTTTATTTTGGGGATTTTCAATGGGTCAAATACTAAGTGTTTTATTTTTAACATTAATATTTTTTCTTGTTAAAACAATTAAAAGTAAAGAATCTTGATATTTGAAAAAAAAACTATAAAATAAGTTTGATTAATATTACCTAAAATACAAGTATGGATAAAAAGCTTGATGATTTAATGTTTAAAAAGCACTATAAATTAACCTTTTTTATTGTAAAAATTATTGCGTTAGTTTGCATTCCTGCCTATGGATTATCCTATTTGATTGAATCTCAATTTGATATTGCGCCATGGGGTAAAATAATCTGTTTTGCTATTGCTTTTCCTATTATTCAGATTATATTGGTAGTGAAATTAAAAAAATATTTAAATACTATAACTAATGATAACAAATAATATACTTTTGGCTATACCACCACTAAGTGTTAAACCGGATGTGATTTTTACTTTATTTGGTATTCCTATCACAAATTCAATTCTTGGTATGATGCTAGTAAATTTATTTATATTGCTACTTATCTTTGCCATTAGAAAAAATATGTCGATTGTACCGAGTAAGATTCAAACTCTTTTTGAGTTGCCTTTTGTTTGGTTTAAAGAGACAGTTTATAATTCGATTAAAGATGAGAAAAAAGCAAAAAAATTTTTTCCGATGTTTTTCTCATTGTTTGTATTGTTCTTAGTTGCTAACCAACTTAGTGTAGTTCCAATGATTATGGATATTACTGCAAACCAAGGTGGTAACATTGTGAATCTATTTAAGGTTCCAACTAGTGACTTTAGTTTACCGATAGCATTGGCATTATTTATTATTATTTTATTTAATATAATGGCCCTTGCAATATCTCCATTGAAGCATATTGGAAGTTTTATTAAGATTGTTCCTGTTTTTAAGGCTAGATCTTTTGCAGAACTTGCTAACGCTTTATTAGAGCTATTTTTAGGTCTATTAGATATTATCTCTGAGATAGCAAAAGTTGTTTCCCTTTCAGCTCGTTTGTTTGGAAACGTTTTTGCTGGTGAATTGATGATTATAATCATCACTTATATTGCATCCTTTACAAATTTTATCATTCCAATACCTTTTATTGTACTTTCGATCTTTTCAGGTCTTGTGCAAGCTTTGGTTTTCCCATTGCTTACAGTGCAGTATATGGCTGGAACACTAGCGAATGTAGAGGAATAAACAAATTCATTTTATAATTTAACACACAAAAAAATGGAAATCGAATCTGCTAAAGTAATTGCTGCTGCAATCTCTATTGGTTTTGGAGCAATTGGACCTGGTATCGGTGAAGGTATAATTGCCGGTAAAGCCTTAGAAGCTATGGGAAGAAACCCTGAAATTTCAAATGATATTTTTTCTAAAATGATCGTTTCAATGGCTATTTGTGAATCTACTGCTATTTACGCACTTGTAGTTTCATTTATTATACTATTTGCTGTTTAATAATATTTTATGGAAGGTTTAGCCAATTTAGGTATAAATACACAAAGCCTAATTATATATATTGTTAACTTTGGTATCCTTGTTTTAGTATTGAATAAATATTTATTTAAACCACTTGCTGGATTTTTAGATAAAAGACAAAATAATATTAAACAAAGTTTAGAAGAAGCTAACACTATACAAACTGAATTTCAGAAAAAACTTAATGAGATTCAAGAAGAAAAAGTAATGGTTGAAAAAAAACTTAACCAAGAACTTTCTAATTTAAGATCATTTGTTGAATCTAAGAGAGCAGAAATGCTTAAGGAAATAGAACAACAAAGATCTGAAATGATTTCAAAAGCTCAAAATGAAGTTGATCAAATGAAACTTGATGCTTTTGAATCTTCAAAAGATGATTTAAATAAATTTATTAAAGTTGCACTTTCAAAAATAGTTTCTGAAAACATTTCTGAAGATGCAGTTAATAAAAGTTTTGAATCTTCTTGGAGTCAATTTACTAAAAATTCTAAATAATGATAGATAAAATAATATTACTTTGCTTATCGCTTTTACTAAAATTTTTGGATGAAAATTCAGACTTTTTTGAAGGAACAAAATCAGATAAAAAATCTTTTCTGTCTGATTCTAAACTTCCAACTTTCTTAGAAATGTACTTGTTAGAAGTAAAGCAAGATAAATTTTTATCTGACCTTAAAGATACAACTACTTATTTAAATACTGGAGTTGTTTCTTCTAATAATTCATTTATGAAATCAGTGAGTTTATTTTTATCATACAGTTTAGCTATTAAAATTGATTCTTTACCATTGAATTATGATTTAGAATCTTTAGATAATAGAAGAGATATTTTAGAAAAATTAATTTCTGGTAAAACTGATCTTGGTGAAATTCTTGTAGAATATCTTTCTAGCTCGAACCTACAAGTTATTTCTAAACAAATTCAGTCATTAGCTAATAAATTTGCTGATAAAAAATCTGTTGTAGTTCAATCTTCAAATGTTTTGAACTATGACTTAAAACAAAAAGTTCGAGAATATTTTCATAAGATAGATAAATTTTGTTATCCGGTATTTTCTGTTCAACCTAAATTGTTAGGTGGTCTAAGAATAATTGTCGATGGTCAAACAATTGATTCATCTTATGCAAATATGATTAATAATTTAAAAGTATAAATATGAGTAAATCTTTAAATAATTTACTAGATCAACTCTCAACTGCTTTAGAGGGTGTAGAAACTTCTTCTAAAAGAGATGGGGTTGGTGTAGTAGAATCATTCAAAGATGGTGTAATAAGTGTTACGGGATTAAAAGACGTTCGAATGTCGGAAATTCTTAAAATTGAAGGAACTGATGTTCAAGCTTTAGTTATGAACTTGGATCCTGAAAGAATTTATGCTCTTGTTCTACAAAGATCTTTAGAGGTTACAGAAGGATCAACAGTTACAACAACTGGAAGATACTTAAGTATTCCTGTTTCTAAAGATATTTTAGGAAGAGTTATAAATCCACTTGGACAACCATTGGATGGTAAATCAAAAGTAAAAAAAGATGAGTATATGCCACTGGAAGCTAACGCTCCAGATGTAATGGCTAGAAAATCTGTACATGAACCTGTGCAAACTGGGATTCTTGCAATTGATGCAATGGTACCGATTGGTAGAGGTCAAAGAGAATTGATTATTGGTGATAGACAAACTGGAAAAACTCAAGTTGCTCTAGATACTATAATCAATCAAAAAGGTAAAGATATGTACTGTGTATATGTTTCAATTGGACAAAGAGAAGGTAAACTTGCTCAAGTTATTGAAACATTAAAAAACAAGGGTGCTATGGACTATACAACTGTAGTTTCTGCTCCTGCTGCTGATTCTGCTGTTATGCAATACTTAGCTCCATATGCTGGGTGTGCAATTGCAGAATATTTTATGAATCAAGGTAAACACGTTTTGGTTGTTTATGATGATTTATCTAAACATGCAGTTTCATACAGAGAAATGTCTCTTCTATTAAGAAGACCACCAGGACGTGAAGCTTACCCTGGTGATGTATTTTATTTGCATTCAAGACTTCTTGAAAGAGCAGCTAAACTAAATGATTCTTTAAAAGGTGGATCTATTACAGCTCTTCCAATTATTGAAACACAAGCTGGAGATATTTCTGCATATATTCCGACTAACGTAATTTCGATTACTGATGGTCAAATCTTCCTAAAAACTGATCTTTTTAATAAAGGTATTCGTCCTGCGATTGATGCTGGTAATTCTGTATCAAGAGTTGGAGGTTCTGCTCAAACGCATATTGTTAAAAAACTATCAGGTACAGTTAAATTGAGTCTTGCTCAATATTATGAACTTGAAGCCTTTAGTCAATTTGCTTCTGAGCTTGATCAAACTACTTTAGATCAACTTAATAGAGGTAGAAGAGTAGTAGAACTTTTGAAACAAAATCAAAATTCTCCATTATCAGTAGCCCAAGAAGCTATTTCTTTATTAGCTTTATCTGAAGGTTACCTTGATAAAGTAGAAATTGAGAATGTAACAGAGAAAATTCAAGCTCTTCATGGTTTCTTAGAAACTAATCATTCTGATTTATACAAAACAATTAATAGAGATGCTAAACTTACTGACGAAGTAAAAGCTTCTTTAATTGAAGCATTAAACAATTTCTTTAACTAATATCATGGTTTCTTTATTGGACTTAAAAAAACAGATCACAGGTATTAAAAATACGCAAAAAATCACAAAAGCGATGCAACTTGTGGCTGCTTCCAAAATGCAACAGTTCCAAAAAAAGGCACTTGCGACTAGAGACTATGTTACTACCCTATTAAATATTTTATCTAATAATTTAGAATCTTTCTCAGATTGTTCATACAATGTAAAAACTGATTCCAAAAAGATTATGTATATTTTATACAGTTCAGATAAAGGTTTATGTGGATCTTTAAACACTAAATTGTTTAATACATTAACTCGTTCAAAAAAATGGCAAGACGCCAAAGAAAAAGAACTTGTTGTAATTGGAAAAAAAGCTTTTAACTTAGCTAAAGCTAAAAATATTGAAGTTAAGAAATATTTTGAAGCTATACCAGAAAAATTGGATTTAGATTCAATCTTAAATGTTTCAGACTTCATTATTACTTCTTACCTAAGCGGAGAATATGCTGAAATTTGTATAATTGCTCCTCACTATGTTAATTCATTTACGACTTATCCAGTAGTGAAAACTTTATTACCTTTCTCAAATGAAATGGTAAAAGACCATGTTGGACATATGGAAATTGAATTTGCAAAAAAGAAAGCTGACTTTACAATTTTTGAGCCTAGCCAAGAAGAATTTATTGATAGTTTATTTGAAAACTTAATCAAATCGTTATTTATCCAAGACTTTTTACAATTAAAAGCTGCTGAATATTCATCAAGAATGATAGCTATGAAAAACGCTACGGATTCAGCTGCAAAGATTGTTGATGAAAAGACTTTGATAATGAACAAGGCTAGACAAGCTGCTATTACTCAAGAAATTGCAGAATTAGCAGGTGCTAAAGCCGCTATGGAAAATTAATTAATAATTATTAAATATGAACGACAAATCAAACTTAAATGTTGGTAAGATCGATTCAATCATTGGGGTTGTAGTAGATGTTTATTTTCCAAACTCTACTCCTTCTCTACTGAATGCCTTAACTGCAGAAGGACCAAATGGTACTGTTACTCTAGAAGTTCAAACCCACATGGGGAATGGAGTTGTTAGAACAGTAGCTATGAGTTCGACTGATGGTTTAAAAGTTGATCAAGAAGTTGTCGATACCGGTCAAGCAATTACTGTTCCAGTTGGTGAAATTACTCTAGGTAGAGTATTTAACGTTACTGGTGATGTAATTGATGGTGGTAAAGAAATTTCAAAAACTAAGAATGAATCAAGACCGATTCACTCTGCTCCTCCAAAATTAACTGATCAAAATCCTTCGGTTCAAGTTCTTGAAACTGGAATCAAAGTAGTAGATCTTTTATGTCCTTTTATTAAAGGTGGTAAAATTGCACTATTCGGTGGTGCCGGTGTAGGTAAAACTGTAATTATGCAGGAATTAATCCATAATATTGCTATGGGACACGGTGGTTACTCTGTATTTGCCGGTGTAGGTGAAAGAACTCGTGAGGGTAATGATCTTATCCATGAAATGAAAGACTCTGGTGTAATTAACAAACTTGCTATGGTGTTCGGGCAAATGAACGAGCCACCAGGTGCACGTATGAGAGTTGCTTTAACAGGTCTTACAATTGCTGAAAAATTTAGAGATGATGGAAAAGATATTCTTATGTTTGTTGATAACATCTTTAGATTTACTCAAGCAGGTTCGGAAGTATCTGCCTTACTAGGAAGAATTCCTTCTGCTGTAGGTTACCAACCAACTCTTGCTACTGATATGGCGGCATTACAAGAACGTATTACATCTACTAAAACTGGTTCTATTACTTCTGTACAAGCTGTATATGTACCAGCAGATGATATTACGGATCCAGCTCCGGCTACAACTTTTGCCCATTTAGATGCAACTGTTACACTAGATCGTGCGCTTGCTTCGCTTGGACTTTACCCTGCGGTAAATCCATTATCTTCTTCATCTCTGGCTTTAAAACCAGAAATTGTTGGTGATGAACACTACAAAATTGCAAACCAAGTACAACAAACTCTTCAAAGATATAAAGAGCTTCAAGATGTAATTGCAATTCTTGGTATGGATGAACTTTCTGAAGAAGATAAAGTTTCAGTATATAGAGCAAGAAAAATTCAAAAGTATCTTACTCAAAACTTCTTTGTAGCTGAACAATTTACAGGTACTCCTGGAGATTTCATTAAGAAAGATGATACTATTAAAGGTTTCCAAAAAATTCTTGATGGATCAATGGACGATGTAAATGAAAATCACTTTGCTTACGCTGCAAATATCGAACAAGTTTTAGAAAGACACGAAAACTCTAAAAAATAATTATGAATAAATTTCGTTTAGTTTTACAATCTACGGAACAAAATCTTTATGAGTCAGAGGTTAACTCAGTTAGCCTTGGCTCAAAAGGTGGAGACTTACAAATTTTTGCAAGACATGCTGATTTAAGTACCAGTTTTGATTTTACTACAATTAAAGTTGAAACTGAGAACGAAACATTAAAGTTTTATGCAAGAGGAGGAATTGTAAATTTTGATAATAAAGAAAATAAACTCTTAGTTTTAGGATTATCAATCACTCCTGTAAGTGAAGTAGACCTTAAGGGCGCTAAATCTTATCTTGAGTATGTAAACTCATTGTTGGAAAACAAAGAAAGTTTAAGTAACTTTAAGATTATTCAGCTAGAGAACGAAAAGATTGCACTTGAAAAACAAATACAAAAAACACCTTCTGAGTAAAAGAAGGTGTTTTTTGTATTTTCTATTGAAAGTATAATTCTTTCTTGAATCTTCTAAGTTTTTGTCCGCTTTGACTTGCATCTTCAGTTTTCACCTCGTTTAAGCTAGTTTGTGTCTGAGTTTCTTCTTCTACAAAGTCTGTATTGTTATCTGTAGAGTTATCAAATGAATTTCCAGGTAAAGTTGGAGGAGCAGCTTTTGGAGTGCTCTGTGTAAAGTTATTAATGATATCTAAAAGCTTAGGATAAGCTACGTATCCACCAATTAAAACTGCAATTAAAATTACAATACTAATAAGTGGTTTTAATAAGCTTTTAGTCTTTTTTTGATTAATTTCTTGTGATTGAGCATCTAATTCAGCCTCAATTTCCTCAAGTGTAAGTTCACCTGAATCTTGGTTATTTTCTTGTTTTTCTTCCTGGTAGTCATCTTCAATAGTATCTAAATCGTCTTCTACGTTTTCAATTACATTTATATTCTCATTACTTTCTTGAGATTCTGTATTCATATCTAAATCATCTTCTATGTCTTCAATTACATCCACATTTTCATTGCTTTCTTGAGGTTCTGCTTGTTCCATTGGGTTAGATTGAATAGAATCTGATTCAATAGAATTTTCTGATTGGGGACTTTGAACTTCTTCAACCATTGTACTTTGATCTAGTTCAGCTTTTAACTGAGAAACAACTGGATCTATCATTTCATCTGTGTATCCATGCTCTTTTAAATGTGGAATTAATTCATCAATTGTATGCCCCTGTTTAAGGGCATCATCGAACCAAGTTTTTAATTCTGGATTATTGTTGTTGCTCATCATATAAGTTAATCATCTTATTATATCAAAATTTTGTTTATTTTGCAAACCTTGCTTTTGCATTCTGTGTAATAAAATTGTAACTTACTTTCCCGATAAATTCATCTAAGTTTTTACTATTGCAATAGCTCATATTGGATTTTAGATAATGTTCAAAATTTTCAATCCAACCACTTAAAGTGTATTTGCAATCCCATTTTCTAACTACACCTTCTGATGTTTTTAGGTTTACTCTTCCCCATTTTTTTTGAACTTCTTTGGTAGACATCCCACGAAATTTCTTTTTAATTTTAAAGCCATTGTCAAACATAATTTTAGCTAAATTTCTATGAAGTCGAATGTTATTCCAGTAATTTGCACCGCTTGATTCTATACTTTTGTTTAAAATTGAGCCTAACATAACGTAATCTGCTCCCAAGGCTAAACCTTTAATGATATCTGCATAGTCTTTGAATCCCCCATCTGCAATAACTTTTATTTTTAAATTGTTTTGAGATTTAATTTGATTAATTTGCTGAATTAATGAAGCCATTGGATATCCTACACCCGTATTTTGGGTTGTAAGGCATCCTCCTCCATTTCCAATTCCAATCCTTACGAAATCTACATTAGCTTTATCTAATTCAATTATGGACTTAGGGTTAGCTATATTTCCAAGCATTAATTTTTTATAAGGGTATTTACTTTTAAAATCTTTTGCTAGATCAACTAAACTTTCCATGTGACCATTTGCAATGTCGATTAAGATATTATTTTCAAAATCACTATTTTCTTGCATCTTCTCTTTAAATTCACTTAAGCCATATGAAAAAAATACCATATCTTGGTATCTTGAGGGTATATCGTTAGGTGTGATTTTTGTTTTTCTAGGTAGGCAAACATGTAGGTTGTTTTCTAGAAATGTAAGATAGTTATTTTCATCAATTACAGTGTCCATTGGTGAAACAAATAACGGTAGAAATTCATTTTTATGATAAGGAGATACCTGCTTCCTACTATCTATCTGTGTATGAGTAGCACACTGAATAAGTATATCATCAAAGTCAAACATTGGTGATTTTTGCATTTTTATCTATGTTAAATGATAAAAGGATTTTGGCCCTTTATTTTTATTTTAACAGTTTGATTTTTTATAGCAAATCAATATTTTTACACTCCTGTAAATATTTCAACTTATTATATCTGTTTTTATTTTTTTGCTAAACACATTTTAGACATCTTTAAATTGAAATTATTTGTAAGGATTTTGAATTTTAAATATGATTTTCTTGTTTGTTAATTTTTTAAAAATGAAATACGCAGCTATACTTGGTTGCCAATGGGGCGATGAAGGTAAAGGTAAACTAGTAGATATACTTAGTTCAAAATACGATATAATTGGCAGATGCACCGGAGGTGCAAACGCTGGACATACAATTAAGTTTAAGGATCAAAAGCATGTCTTTCATTTGCTTCCAAGCGGAATTCTAAGAGAAAATACTGAATGTGTAATTGGAAATGGAACCGTAATTTGCATGGAAACCTTAGTCTCGGAAATTTCAAAGTTGACAAATTTAAACTTTGAAAACAGATTGTTTATTTCTGATAGAGCCTTTGTTGTTTTACCAATCCATAAATTTTTAGATTCTAAATCTGAATCAAAACTAAAAGATAAAAAAATTGGAACTACAAAAAGAGGAATTGGTCCTGCTTATTCTTTAAAGATTGCAAGAAAGGGTTTAAGAATCTCTGATTTTTTTCAAAAAGATATTTCTAAAAAGATTTATGATTTTTATATGGATAATTTATCCCCAGAAGATTTAGAAAATTTTAACCTTGAAGAGGAAGTAAAAAATGCAATTAATAATTTTAAATTTCTTAAAAGATTTATTATAAATTTAGATGATTATCTAGAGAAAAATGTTTATAAATCCAATAAAAGTATTTTATTTGAAGGTGCAAATGGTGCATTATTAGATATTGACCATGGTACTTATCCATTTGTTACATCTTCAAATCCCACAATCGGTGGAATTGCCACTGGGTTTGGCTTTCCTGCAAATAAGATAAGTGAAGTAATTGGGATAGTTAAAGCCTACTGTACAAGAGTTGGAGCTGGTCCTTTTCCATCAGAATTATTTGATCAAACTGCAAAGCATTTACAAAGTGTAGGTCATGAATATGGATCAACTACTGGGCGCCCTAGAAGATGTGGATGGCTTGATTTAGTTTCCCTTAAAACTATGATTCAAAAAAATGGTGTTACTTGTATAAACCTTACTAAATTAGATGTTTTAAAAGACTTACCTTATATAAAGGTTGTAAAAGGATATTATTTAAACGGAAGAAAAATTACCTATTTACCAACTAGACTTGACGATATTTATCAACTTGATTTAGATTATGAAATGTTTGAAGGTTTCAGCGAAGATATTTCTATGATAAAAAATTTTGAAGATCTTCCTAAATCAGTAAAAGCATATGTATTTTACATTCAAGAATTTTTAGGTGTTCCTATTAAATATATTGGAGTAGGTGAAAAAAGAGATGATTTAATTACTTTAGATATACAAACATTCTCTTAAAGAAGAAAAGTAAAGTTATTAAAAGTAGAGCCATCATTAAGTATACATCTGTAATTTCAATATATACTGTAGCAATAGAGATCCAAATTCCAATTACAAGCTGCGCAAAGTTGCTTAGAAGTCTAAATACAGAAATCGTGGTAGCTCTGTGATAATTTGAAATATTCTTGTTTAAAAGATGAGAAATTACAGGATTGTTGATCGAAAAAAAGAAACCATTTAAAGAAAAAATTAAAATTGAAACAATTCCACTTGTAAACATAGAAAAAATAGTACTAGTTACAAAACCTGCTAAACCTATTAGAAAAACCTTATAGTCAGATAATTTTTTAGAAATTGAGTGTGAGGCTCTTAATCCAAGTGTGGTCATAAAATAAAAAAGTGCAGTAAAAAGACCAATTAATTCAATTGAAATAGTTTTATAATTAAATAAAATAGATTTTAATTTTAAACTTTCATTAAAAACTCCTAAATAAAAAATATTAAAGAGTACAAAAGCAGTAATCGACTTTGTAAAAAGTTCATGGTTTAAAATTTTATTTAAAGTCTTAAAATAATTTTTCTTTTTCCTTATTTTTTTACCTTTAATATCTGTTAGAAATAGAGCTAAGTAAGGTATGAAACTTGAAACAGCAATTGATGCTATAATTAGACTTTTTATATTGAAAAAAGCTAATATACCCGATGAAAGTGAACTTACCGTAGCACCAACAGACCACATACCTTGAATATTTATGTAATGTTTTTTATAGTCCTTAACCTCTCTCTTTTTTACTAAAGCTTCATAAAGGTAAGATTCGGAAGTTTTTAGAGTGAACCCTGTAATAATCCCCTGGAAGATTGCAAACAAAAAGAAACCAATTATATTTGATGATACGTATAATGTAATAAGGCTAATTAATTGAAGAAGTCCTGCAATAATTAAACTTTTTTTTCGTCCTAAAATGTCAGCGGAAAGACCGCTAGGGATTTCAAAAATAACCATTGAGGCAGACTGTAGTGCAAATACTAAAGCTACTTGAGAAAGACTCTGAAGCTGGTTTTGCATGTATAGGGCAAGATAAGGAGTAATAAATTGCAAGCCAAAAAGAAAATTGATAACCGAAATTATATTTTGATCTTCATTTATATATTCTAATAAATTTTTTTGGATTTCTTTTATTTTTTTCATACTAGAATTTTACAATAAAAATTCTATTTTCCAAATTTTCTTTCAATTTTTTTGTAATCTTCTAGAATAGATTCAAAATCATCTGGTGTGAACTCTGGCCATCTTTTATCTGTGAAAAATATTTCTGCATATGCTAATTTCCAAAGTAAAAAGTTTGAAATTCTTTGAAATCCACCAGTTCTAATCATAATATCAATATCTGGAAGGAAACTTGAGTCCATGCATTCCTCAAATTTAAGACTATCTGAATCTTTAAATTTTTGAGCTGCTCTTTGAATTTCATCTCTTCCTCCGTAGTTTACAGCAAAAGTTAAATTTAGCTTTTTAAAATCTTTTGTTATTTCCTTAAGTTCTTTTATGGATTCAATAATATTTAGTGGTAATTTTGATATGTCTCCAACTGTTTGAAATTTTATTTGATTTTCAATAAAAAGATTTTTGTAATCAATTAATTTTGAAAAAAGACTAAAAAGGTGATCAAGTTCTTCTTTGGATCGATTTAAAAGATTTTCTGTTGATAGTAAAAATAATGTAAGGTAGGAAATTTCATTTTTAATTGCAGCTTTGACTATATTTTTGATGTTTTTTGCGCCTTGGGTATGTCCAAAAAATGGATTTTTATCTAGTAGTCTTGCCCATGTTCGATTTCCATCACAAATAATCGCTATATGTTTTGAATCATTCATAAAAGATATTTAATTTGAATAGATATTATTATTACTTAACAATTTGGTCAAGCGCAATTAGATTTAATAAGTTGACTTCTGATGTAAATGGAGATGAAAATCGATATAAATTAAAATTTGGAATTTGTATTTGAAAGCTTGGAAAATGATTTTGTAAAACATATCTTTTTTCCGATTCAAAGTAACTGGTATCTAGCATACTTTCAAAATTCTCTTTGATTAAAACTTCAAAATAGCTTTTTACAATTTCTATATATAAAACTATTGGCAGGCAAGCTACTTGTAGTAAATTATAAAATTGAATCATTTCTTGTAGTCTTTGTTTTAACTCAACAATACTGGATTCAAGAATTTTAGTTTTATCTTGTTTATTTAGTGGAATGTTCCGCATGGATGATGTAAGTTTTAAATATTGATCATAGGTATAATGATATACATTAAAATCCTTTTCATCCATTAAGGTCTCAAAAAAACCGGTATAGAATGTTTCCAACTGATTTAAGCTCATACTAGATAAAATTTCTTCATTTATGATATCTCTTTCTAGGGTAGGGATAACGCTTATTCTTAACGAACGAAGATAATTTTTTCTATCTAAATTTCTAATTGCTATTTTTAATAAAAGTTCAAAAGCTGAAGTAATAGATTCAACATCTTCTATGATTTTAAGTTCTGAAGAAACGTTATCAACTTTCTCTCTAGTTTCACTAGCATTTAAGTCCTTGTGAAAAATCTGATAACCGTTATCTTTGGCTATTTTTACAAAATCTTTATATGAACCGTTTATATTAGCAATCCACGCTAAAACTTCCCCCTCGGGATTACTAATTGTGTTGATGTGCTCGTAATAAACCTTAGTCAAAATAAATGTTTAAATCTCAAAAAAATAATACTGATTTTTTTTTAATTGTCAATACTTGCGATAACCTCTTTGATTTTACCAAAGCTTAACATCGTTTGAATTAGTAATATCACATTCAAAAATGTTATTAAGTTATTCGTATAATTAGCTTGTAATATAAAATCTATAACAATTGTAAGATACACAAATAATCTTGGCCTAAATACTATTGAAATTGGTTTTTTACATACATTTGCTATAAACAGATTATAAATATCAATTGTATATAAAGTAATAAATAGTAGTACAGCTAAAGGATTTACTTGAGTAAAACTAAGCATGTAGAAACCTGAAGCTAAAATACCTGCATGATCACAAATGACATCAATAAATGAACCTAGCTTTGAGGCCTTTTTTTGATATCGAGCTAGTGGTCCATCAAGAGAATCCATGAAGATATGAATCCAAACCCCTACTAAAAAATAAAATGGGTCAAATGAATAAAGAGAATATCCAAGAGATCCGATCGAAATTAAAAATGATAATACTGAAATTTGATTTGCATTGATATTTAATGCGGTAAGTATATATAAAAGTGGTCTAAAGAAGACTGCTTTTATATCTTGAAACTTCTCTACATACTTTTGTTCTTTTTCAGCATATACTCCGTTTGCCATTTTAAATTGGTTAAATTTTTATTGATTTTAAGGTTATAAATTTCTGACTGTAAAACTTCTGTAAATGATGTTAATACTTTTTTAGAGAAAGATAAAACTTTATTCTTAGGTTGTGCGAATATAATCTGTCTTTTTTCTTTTGATGAAATTAATGATTTCAAACTATAAATATCTATCTTATTTTTAACATTGGGAAATTCAAGAAAAGATCCAATATCTTCTACATGATGAGCATCGGATCCAACTAAATACCTATTATTTTTTACAAACTTATCTGGAAGGTTTTTAACAGAGAGTATTTTATTATAAAATTTTGTATTTTTAAATATCTTTAAAAAATCTACTAATTCATTTAGACAAGCGTTGTGTTTTTCAATAAAATCAAAATCTTTTATTTTCTGAAGATATTTTTTGCTACCCTGATTACTAAGTAAGCCTTGATTAAATATAATATTAGGATGAGCTACTACAGAAAAAATATTTTTGGTTTGTTTAATTCTTTTAATAAATTTGTCTAAGGAATATAGTTTTGGAATCAAAAGATCTTTATGATTCTCATAAAAACTTGGAGAGTCTGAGAATAAGATAATATCAATTCCCTCTTTAGTTGTTGCTTCA
>PBFJ01000006.1 GCA_002718715.1 bacterium | reverse complement strand
TTACATTATTTGAATAATAATAATCCACCGCACTGATTTTATAATCTTCACTTTTATGTTTAGACATAATTATATACTATTAAATTATATATTTTTGTCCCATTTTAAAGTTTCAAGGGTGTAAAATAAATATATAATTAGGCTTAGGGGGGTTTTTAAAAAAAATTTGAAATTAAAATCCAGTTGTAACAATATAATGTTAATTTTACATACTAAAAAATAATGGAATACATTACCAAAATAGAACGTCGTTTTGGTGTGGATGTTGGATTTAATGAATCAAATTTACACCCAAAAGATGGTGAAGGACGAGTAGGTAAAGGTGGCATAGATAAAAATTATACATTAAATGACGTACTTAAATTAGCTTATAAAATGGATGAAAAACCAAATATTATTGTTCGAGGTGGTTCAAGATCAAAATGGTATTTGAAACGATTTCCATTAGAAAATCTAGAAAAAGAAATAGTAAAACAAAAAAAATGGAGAGATTGTAAAGTAAATATGTGGATTATTGAGTGGGAAAATTAAAATAATTAAAAAATTGATTCTGAATAATTTAAATTTATATATCATTAATAATTATGGTTAGTTTTAAAGACCTTCCTTCGTGTATTTATCTTGAGATTTATAATTTTCTTGAGGTAAATAGAAAAATTTTTAACCATAAAAAAAATATTATTAAAAGTAAAAAAAATGATTATAATACTTGGATTGATATTTATGGAAAAATTATGAATGATATTGATGAATATTATGAACATTTTAAGTATAGATATGTTAAAAACTGTAATTCTAAAAATTTTCATTATAAAATTAAAAGAGAAGGTATTCGTGTTTTTCCTACTCTTTGGAAATCATTTGTTAACAGAATATTAAAAGAATCTGATGAAATGTATGTGGAATCTGATGTATTTACTTCTATAAAACATACATTTCATATTGAAGATACAAATCTATAAAAAAAATATATATAAAGGAACAATGATTAACTAATATAGATGACAGTTCCTTTTTATCCTATTAAAATACCAATTAGTTATGGTGTGTTTTTTCTATTATTATTATGTGCATTTTTTGACAAAATAATAATAGAATTGTTTTATCCTTATGTTTTTATATGCAGTTTTATTGGTATCATATTTGCTATATATTTCTTGATTCATATTGAAGATTTTATTAATTTTCAAGATGTTTATTATGATCCTTTTTTAGACTTATTGTATCCAAAACATAATGAATTGTTTTTCTGTAGATTGCATTTAACAATAATTATATTTTTGAAATTATTGTTAATTACATTTTGGCCATATTCAAATAGATTTAATAGTTTAGTTGTAAGTTCTTTATATTTTATACTTATGTATGCTATAAATATATTATTATTTTATTTTGCATAAGAAATATTATCTTTTATTAATTCTATTAATAATGGTTTTTGTATCATTTTTAGTAAATTATCATAATTTGATTTTTCAATTGGATTTCCAGTATTTATATAATTTTTTACAACATTTAAATATGTTTTATCTGGATCTATGTGAATTAATCTTGTTATAATTGGTTGTAAAATACTTTCTCTATATTGTCTCATAACTTTTTGTTCATCATGTTCTTTTTGTAAAATTTCCTGAATTTGTTTTTCCATTAATTCATCTTGACAATGATTTAAATATTCATTATTATATGATTTTAAACTTTCATTCATTATTTGTCTCATATCTTCATCTTCTTCTTCGTTAAAATTATTATCATTTCCTAATAATGTTTCTCTATAAGAAGAATCCGGATTTCTAATATTATCATCCATTTTATTATTCATAATACTTTCTTTATTTTAATTCAATTTTTTGTTTATAACAGTTACGTTTTATTTTTTTGTAAAATTATTTATATAAATTATAATTAATAGTAATTCAAAAACTATATATATGACAGCAATTAAACCAACAAATAGCGAATTAAGAGATCAAATTGATGCAGATGGCTACAATGATACATTAAATGTTATTAATTCAAAATATGCAGAAATGGACAAATTTATTGAAAATTTACAAAGTGATATTATGTCAGTTAAAGAATTTGAAAGTGATGTAATAGCTGACCAAAACAGAGGTTATGATGTAGGTACATCTTTAGACACATTATCTTTCCAAAGAGAATCCTTAGAAATTGATCATAGTTTCTTTGTTCACATGAAAGACGTTTATATTAAAAAACTTTATGGTGATTTATATAAATATTGTGATGGTATTATTGAAAATGCTTTAGCAATTGAAGATATTCCAGCTAACTCTACAAAAGAAAAAGTTAAAGAAAGAAAATTTAGAAATATGACACCTTATCCTGCTCAAATGGTTTCTAATCCAGAATATCTTGATGCTGAAGGTAATCCAGTTGAAGGTGAATCTGAATTTATTCCAGATCCTAGTGCTAAATATGATATGAATGAAATTTTTGCTTTAATCAATTGTACAACAGCTAATTTACGTGAATTAGCAGAGGATATTGGTTCTTTTGACAGAAAAATTAATACAGCAACTGAACGCCAAAAACGTGGATTCAATGTTGGTAATTTAATTATGAACTTAGAATCTCAAAAACAAAAATTGACATTAGAATTTAACTCTTATATCGTAAGATTAACACAATTCTTAGATCAAAATAAAAACTTCTCTGACAGATGTTTGAATAGAATTAAAATGATCTCAAATGAGATTGTAACTGCTGAAGAACAACAAGCAAATGAAGAACAAAATGATGAAAATAATACAGCTTAATTCTTCCATAAAAAATAAATGAACATTTTTTCCAGAATAGTTTTTTGATTTTTTTTATTATTTAATGATGTTTTTTCGTCTTCTTTTTTTAAATGGAAATAATTCATTAAATTATAATAACTTTATAATAAATTAATATACAAATTTATCAAAAGAAATTAAAGGAAATATTACAAGATATAATACAGGAATGAAATATTTTAAATGCTTTACTTTTTTATATTTTTTAATTGCTCCATCTAATGCTTTTTTAAAGCCAATTCCAACGTCTAATACAAGATCAAAAATAATGACAAATTTACAAATTGATAATGAAATGCCATCTTTTATTGCCCAAAAAATATATAAAGAATTTTCTTCTTATGGTTCACCATGGTCTTTTACTAAATTTGTGGAAGAATTAAATAGTAAAGGTATTGAAGGTATTACTTTTATTTCTCAAGATAATAATATTAAAGGATTAGTTGCTATTGATAATCATCATAATACTAATGAATATGATTTGCAAAATATGCATAATGTAAAAATTGTCCCAGATTTAGTAGATAATGTATTACATAAATTAGATTTACAACATATAACTTATGATTTTATAGATACTACAACAAATAATGGATTATTTTCATTTATCCCTGGTTTTATTCAGTTTTTCTTTATATTTTATTTAATTTCATCTTTATTTTCTTTAATATCATCGCGTGGTGGAGGAGGTGGATTTATGAATACTATGAATCCAATGGATATTGTAAAAGGAAAACATACTGATGTCAATACAGAAAAAATAGATGTAAAATTTGATGATGTTGCTGGTTGTGATGAAGCAAAAAATGAACTTGTAGAAGTTGTTGATTTCTTAAAAAATCCAGAAAAATATGAGAGTGCAGGTGCTAAAATTCCACGAGGTATATTATTAGAAGGTCCACCAGGGACCGGAAAAACACTTCTAGCGCAAGCAGTTGCTGGTGAATCAGGTGTAAGTTTTTTATATGCATCAAGTTCACAATTTATTGAAATGTTTGTTGGTGTTGGTGCTTCTCGTGTACGAGAATTGTTTAAGAAGGCAAAAGAGAAAACACCTTGTGTGATATTTTTAGATGAATTAGATGCAGTTGGAAGACAAAGAGGAACAGGACTTGCTGGTGGAAACGACGAAAGAGAACAAACGTTAAACGAAATTTTAACTAATATGGATGGTTTTGAAAAGAATGAAGGGATAGTAATTATAGCTGCAACAAATCGTGCAGATATTTTGGATAGTGCTTTGACAAGACCAGGAAGATTTGATAGAAAAGTTGTTGTTGGATTACCTGATAAAGAAGGAAGACGTGAAATTTTGGATATTCATTTCCGTAATAAAATATTAAGAAATTCTACTTATTTGGATAATATCGCAAAATTAACAAATGGTTTCTCAGGTGCTGATTTATCTAATTTGGCAAATGAAGCTGCAATTTTAAGTGTTCGTGCAAATAATACAAATATTACAACACAAAATATGTATGATGCTTTTGAAAAAATGACAATTGGTTTGCCTGCAAATAAAGATACTAGACCTAAAGAAATAATTAATATGATTTCTTATCACGAGATGGGACACGCAATTATTACTTATTTATTTAGTGATATGTTTGAATTACAAGCCGTTACTATTAATGCAAACAAAAATGGTGCTGGTGGTTATACATTATTTACACCTAAGGATAAATATGAAAGTTATCCAACTAAGAAATATATTTTATCTAATATAATGATAGCTCTTGGAGGTCGCGCTGCTGAATATATTCTACAAAGCAATACTACTTTTTATAATAATAAATATGTTGATATGAATGTTTTTCAAAATCTTAATGATTTATATGTTACAACTGGTGCATCTAATGATTTGAAACAAGCAAACAGTTTAGCAAGACGTTATGTATCTTTATTTGGTATGGGAAAGAATATTGCTTTATATGATAGTGCTAATACAGGTCAACCTTTTTTGGGAAGAAACTTAGCAACTAATAATGATAAACTAAGTGAATATTCTAAAGAATCAATCGATAAAGAAATTGAGAATATTGTATCATTTTGTTACTATCAAGCTGTTAATATATTATTACAAAATAGAAAACAAATGTTTAAACTTGTTAAAAAATTAAATAAAGAAAAAACAATTTATAAACAAGATTTTGACGGAATGGATATTAAATTTAATTAGATTTATGCTATAAAAAAATATAATTAAATTATTTTTATTATACTATATATGATTTGTTTTATTACTATTTCAATAATTTTTTCCCATTATATATATATGAATCTTAAAAAATTTTGTTGTTTCATCTTATTTGGAATCAAAAATAAAAATATTTATAATTATGATCTTACCAAATTGAATATTTTTAATCAAATTCGCGGTTCATATTCTATTTTTAATTATAATAGAAATAGCGATTATTTCAGATATGGTTCAAAAAATAGGAGTAAACATAAAAGATCTAATTTCAAACATAGATTAGTTGAAGATCATCATATTATACCAAAACAATTCAGTAAACATAAACTTATTAAAGATATAAATTTTGATGTTGGATGCAGTAATAATTTGTTAATAATGCCATCAAGATTTACTAAGTCTATATTAAATGATAATAAAATTATTTATCATCATTCACACGAAAAGTATAATAAATATGTAGGGAATGAATTAGATCATATAAAAAAAAATAAAAGTCAAAATATTGATGAAGAAAAATACCTTTTTTGGCTTTTATTTAAAGATTTGGAATACAGATTATGTAAAAATGATGAATCATTGCCATGGAATTAATTTAAACATTCATTAAAAAATTTTTTAGTTATTTCTGCAATTGATTTTGGCTTATAATTATATATTATATTACTAAAAAAAATGTACTCATATATGAATAATAATATAAATATTAAGAAATGATTTTTTAATATATTTTTATTTTGTTTGAAAACATTTAACTTCATAATCTTCATAAAAAAATTAAATAATATAATTAATCCTAATAAAAATCCATTTAATAAAAATGTATTATTTACTGATACTCTATTATTAAAATTTACTCTTTGTTCACTTAAATAATCATAAAATGGATCTAAATCAAGATCTATATTTACACAAACTAAATTTGATATCATAATTAATTCGCTGAATTGTCTTTCTAATGCTTCATTTTCTTGTACAATTATGTAATACCAAAAAAATATGGATTCAAATACTGAAAATATAAAAATATGTAAAAAAACCGCATATAATCTAATAGTTATTTTTTTAATAGTATTTCCATTACTTTCGCTATTTTCGCTATTTATACTATTATTATCATTTCTGTTTACTATTAGTTCTTCATTTGGATGATTAGGACGACTTGCTATACTAGAATCACTAGAAACATGACCTATTTCAAATTGATCTTCTGCTAATTCAATTTCTATCATTTATAATAACATAAATATAATAATATTAATATTTTAAATGAATTTAATAATTTTTAATTATTTACACAATGTTTTTTATAATCATCATATAAAACTTGACAATTATTTGTACTATTAACATAATTATTATCATAATTATTATTATTATTACAATCTTGTAATAATTGAAAAAATACATTGCAAATTATTTCATTCTCTTGTTTTTCTGTATTTGAATAACCAAATACAGAATCTACTGTTTTTTTTGCAACTTCAATCCCAGTTCCAAAACCGAATCCAGATGCCATACTACCTACTATATTTCCTAATATTCCACTATTTTGTTCTTGATTATTTGGTGGAGGTGGTTTTTTCAACACAGTAGAATTATTGTTTTTTTTTAAACTTCCTTTTTTTCCGGATCCCATTACTATATAATAAAATTATTGTTTTAAATAATTATATTATATATTATTTAATCTTTTTTTTCTAATTTATCAACTGCTTTTTCAACGTGTTTAATTAAAATTGTATATAATTTTTTAAATATTTTTTCTTCTGTTTTTTCTTTTAAAAATGGTATATCAATATCATCATTTACAGAGTCAACAAAATTGTTTTTGAACTGTTTTGATTTTAATAAATCAATTAATTCTTTGAATTTTTCTTCTAAAAAATCTTTTGAGGATTCCATTATATATATTATTCTAATATTTTTTTAAATTAAATTTATACAAAAATATTTATTTACTTAATTCTTCTAATTCAGCTTCCAAATCCCATATTTGTTCTTGTGTCATTGTTTTTTTCTTTTTTCCCTCTTTAATTTTTTTCTGTATTTTTTTAATTGCTTGTTTCTTTTCTTTATCACTTAATGTTTTCTTTTTATCTACTTTAATTTCATTACCATATGCATCGTGCATTACATCATCCCCAATAATTGTATTCGCATCCTTATTATTGGTTTCTTCAAATTTACTTATAGATTCACCTTCTTTTCGTAAATTTCCTTTTTCCATAATCCATTTTTCTTGACTTACAGCATTTGCAAATTCTTTGTTGTGAGAAATAATAATGACACCACCTTTAAAATCATTAATTGCCAAAGTTAATGCGCCCAAACCATCCCTATCTAGGTAATTGGTAGGTTCATCAAGAACTACAATATGAGGATTTTGCCACAATGATGCAGCCAATACAACTTTAACTTTTTGACCACCAGATAAAGATTTGATCAATGTATGACTTGCTTGTTCTGCCTCAATGCTAAATGTTTTAAGATATGCTTCAACTGAAGAAGATGTCAGTGGTCTAGACATAAGACCAGCCGCAACTGCTTCTTTTTCATCTTGGCGTTGAACCAATGATTCTTCACCCATATTGATCAAAATTTCTTTTCGTACCCATATATTACACTCAATTGGTTTATCCTTAAATTTCACATCATATTCGTATATTTTTTCTTTTTTATTTTCACGTCTTCCCAAAATTTTATCAACCTCTACCGCCTTCTTCTCTTCATCTTCACCAAAACATTCCTTCAAATCAACACCATTTGTCGGATCAATCATATATTTAGTCTTTTTCACAATATCCTTTTCCTTTTTATGTAGAAAATCAACATTTTCTTTATCTTCATTTCCTGCAAAACGTTGTAAGATATATTCTGTTGGTGTTTTATTTAAATGTTTTTCCAAGTGATGGAATGCGTGCTGTGCAATATATGCAATACGAGCATTAGGATGTTTATATATTGTTCCCTCGCTTGGTTCAAGCTCACCAATCAATACTTTAATTGCCGTTGTCTTACCTGCACCATTCGCACCAATTACTGCAACACGAGATATTCTAGAAACTTCTAAAGCAATATTTTGAATAGTTGGTTTATCACGAGAAGGATATTGATACATAACTTCTTTCATTTTGAGAATAGATTTGGATAAACTTTTTACACCATCTAATGGTGTAGGATCTGGAAATTTAAACTTTACAATATCATTTTTCAACTCAAAATATCCAACCTTTTCTGGATATTTATCTACAAATTCTTTCAACACTTCTCCTGGTGTACCACCTTTAAATGTTTTAAGTTTCCTGTTTTGGAAATCAATTAAATGTGTACACATCTCATTCAAAAATGATGTATCGTGTGATGTTGCAATAATAGAACCACCTTTGCTAATGAAATTTTTCAACCAATTTTTAATCCAAGCAATATTTGTAGTGTCTAAGTGACCTGTTGGCTCGTCAAGCATCAGAATATCTGCATTCATCAATGTTGCTGCACACAATTGCATTTTTACTTTCCAACCACCAGAATAAGTTGTCACACCCATATTCGCATCAGCTGCACGATCCTTACCAAAATCTTGTCGTGAATTTCCAAAACCAATATCCATCATCAATGTTTCTACTTGCTCAGATGTTACTTTTGGTTCCATTTCACATACCACATTACAATAATCTAAGACCCAATCAATACCACACAAATCAATATTCAAAATTGGAAATCCTTTATCGTCTTCACCAACTTCTCTTTCCTGGATTTCGTGTTCTACAAAAATGGTTTTTAACTCATCACGCTTTGGAAAACCTTCAACTTGTTCATTTGCAATCGCTCTCATCAAAGTAGTTTTACCACAATTATTTGGACCTAAAAGACCATAAAATCTATTGCGTTTTAAATGTAAATGTGAATTATTCAAAAGTGTAAGTGCACCATAAGCTAGTGAAAATGATCCCTTATATAAATCTTGACCTTCTTCTGTGTCTTCATACACTTCCTCTTCTACTTCATATAATTTTGATATACTTTCGCATACATATTCACTTATTTGTTGCATATTTTCAAAATCACCTGATGCATATCTTTTGAAATTTTCATACCATACTTGTTTATCAAAAAATTGTAATTCACTCATATTTTGCAATACTTGTAGCAATTCATTGCTTACTTTAAAATTGACATCCTTCTCATCTACTATTTTTTGTACACTTTCTATTGTTAATTCTGTATTGCATTTTTCTGCATTATAACCTTGCAATGCACCTCTTAATGTATTCAATGATTTATTTGCTACTTCACGTGCTTCTGGATCACTAATTGTTTCTGTGCATTTTTGTATTAGAGATTCCAACAATCCACCAAAGTGTACAATCTCTTTTGGATGCTCTACTAATTTACACATATTATCAATGATTACACAAGCTTTACGCTTTGTCTCTGTCTTTCTTTCATTTAATCCTTTTATCAAAATTGGTGTGACAATTGCAAGAGCTGGAGCTTCAACATTTTGCACAAATACACAAGATGCTAATTTTTCAACTGATGTATTTATCGAACTTGGATTTGTAAAAGATTCCAAGATTACTGGTGTAAAAGGTTCTAGATCAGAATTATTACTGCATTTCAATAATTGTTTTAAACATTTCATAGCTGCATCTTTTACCTCTTTTTGTGTTGAATTTATATCGATAGTTACAATTGGAATTAATGTTGTTAACATAGATACGATTTGTGTATTATGTGTTTTTATAATATAACTTAGTGATTTGAAACAATATTTCTTTTGTGAACGTTCACTTTTATATAGAACTGATAATATATCGTTACACATATTTTTACATAACCAAGGATTTTGGTTATCTATATATTCCTTTATTTTTTCAAATTTTTCATCATATTTATTTTTTTCTTTTGTCGCAAACACATCAAAATGTTGGTTTAATGTCTCCATTATACTATTATTTTATTGATATAAATTTAAGTTACTTTTTTATAATAATAAAAATAATATTAAAGCAAATCAATTAGATTATCTAATGGATTTATTAAACAAATTCGCCGAAATTGAACAAGATTTTATCATTAAAAATGGAATAGTATTATACGAAAATTCAAAAAAGTATTTCAATACTAATAATTTGTCTCTTGATCAATATAATGATTCTAATTACAAAATTGAAATTAGTGAAAAAAATAATCTTATTCAAACACTTCGGGAAAATATTAAACATTTGGAAAGTGAAAAATATTTAATGAGACAAAATATAGATAAAGAAAAATCTCAGGAAAAAAATTATTTTATTCAACAAATTGAAGAATTAAAACAAGAGAAGAGACAAATTTTATCTCTTCGTGATGAGTCTACACGAGACAAAATTAATTTGGAACTTTCTAGATATAAAACAATCTTAGATGAAAAGAATATTAAAATAGATGAATTGGAGAAAAAGAATAAGAGCTATTTTGATTTATATGAAAGTAAAGAAAAGGGGATGAATTTTGAAAATGAACTTTTTCCAAAATTGGTCGAATATAATGATAAGAGTTTGAATTCTGTTTGGGAAATTACACACGTTGGACAGGTTCTTAGCGAGAAAGCTGATTTTCATTTTAAACATAAACATTTAAATAAAATTATTATTGTTGACACTAAAAATAATATTGCGAACAATCCTGTTAATAATTTGTCTCTTGAAAAGTTTGAACGAGATATATTATCTGAGAAAACAAATTCAATTGGAGGCATTCTTCTTGCTAAGGAAAAAATATGTAAAAAGAAGAATTTTGAAATTAACAAACTTAATAATAAATATGCATTTTATGTCTCTAACTTTAATATTAGTAATGTTTCCTATCTTTTTACATTATTAGATCAAATGTTGGAAATGAATGATAATAAAAATGATAATAATATGATTGAGAACAAACTTAAAACCATTTATATTGAAATGTTTAAAAATGAAAAAACAAAATTAGATAGACTTGAACGAGACAAAAAAGAAATTACATCTAAGATGAGTTCTATAGTTTTTGATTTTAGAGAAATATTTGATGAAGATATTGATTTCACTTTGAATAGTAAAGGAATTAAAGATAGTTCCTCTATGAATAAAGAAAAAACTTCTAATGAAATTATTGATTTTGATGAATTGGAACGAGACAAAAAAATCGTAAATAAAATATCTTCTGATAAAAAATATAGAACCAAATATTATCTTATTTTTAAAGATGATAATGATAATGAATGTATACAATATTTTAAAAATAATTATGCACGTAATCAAAAATTTAAAAAAGTAAATGAGAAAACAAATGATTCTGGTAATGTCATCACATTTACATAAATAATAATTATAATTTAAAATTTTTAATTTATTATATATTAAAAATATGAATGAATAAAACAGATATATTTATACAAAAGGCTATAAAAATACACGGCGATAAATATGATTATTCAAAAGTTGATTACAGATACACAAGAGAAAAAGTTATCATTATATGTAAAGAGCATGGTGAATTTTTACAAACACCTACTTGCCATTTGCGTGGTTATAATTGTAAAAAATGTAGTGGTAAACATAATTACACAACAAATGAATATATAGAAAAAGCTAAAGAAATACACGGGGATAATTATGATTATTCAAAAGTCGAATACAAAAACAGTAAATCTAAAATTAAAATTATATGTAAAATTCATGGAGAATTCCAACAAGAGTCAAACAGTCATTTGAATGGTCATGGTTGTCCAAATTGTGGAGTTATAACGAGTCATATTAATTCATTTTATTCAACTAAAGAATTTATAGAAAAAGCAGTAAATATACATGGAAATACATATGATTATTCAAAAGTGGAATATAAAAACTCAAATGAAAAAGTCATTATTGTATGTAAAGAACACGGAGAGTTTTTACAAATACCATCTAGTCATCTTTGTGGAAAAGGTTGTAAAAAATGTAGTGGTAACTACAAATATACAACACAAGAATTTATTGAGAAAGCAGAAAAAATATATGGAGATAAATATGATTATTCAGAAGTGGAATATAAAAACGCAAATGAAAAAGTTATTTTTATATGTAAAGAACACGGAGAGTTTTTAATGACACCACATTCTCATATATCAGGACAAGGTTGTCCAAAATGCGGTATTGAATCAAGAAGAAAAAAGAAAACATTTACAACTCAAGAATTTATTGAAAAATCAAAAAAAATACATGGGGATAAATATGATTATTCAAAAGTGGAATATAAAAATTCAAATGAAAAAGTTATTATTGTATGTAAAAAACACGGAGAGTTTTTACAAATACCTATAGACCATTCAACGGGACACGGTTGCCAGAAGTGTGGAGGTAACTACCGATATACAACGGAGGATTTCATAGAAAAAGCAGTAAAAATACACGGAGATAAATATGATTATTCAAGAGTCGAATACAAAAACATTAAATCTAAAATTAAAATTATATGTAAAATTCATGGAGAGTTTTTACAAACACCTCATGAACATTTATCTGGTTGTGGATGCTCTCGTTGTTGTAATACAGGTCATTCAAAAATGCAGATAAATTGGTTAAACTTTATTTCACTATATTATGGTATTTATATTCAACACGCAGAAAATGATGGAGAATATTCTATTCCTGGTTCAAGATACAAAGCCGATGGTTATTGTTTAGAAAATAATACAATTTATGAATTTCACGGAGATTATTGGCACGGAAATCCATTATTATATAATCAAGAACGTGTTACATATTTTGGGGAAACATTTGGTGCACTATATGAAAAAACAAAAAATAAAGAAAATTATATTGAGGAAAATGGATATAATATTAAAGTTATGTGGGAAAGTGATTGGAAAAAAATAAATAAAAGTATAATAAAATTTCAAAAATTATTCAAAAATAATATTATATAAAGTTATTTTTTAATAATTATAATTTTTTTGATTTAAAATAAAATTGAACTTATTTTAAGTTAATCTTTATGTAATAAGACAACATACAAAAACCAAAATAGTATTATGGACACATTTTTTAAAGAAAATATAAAAGTAGAAACAATTGAAACCTCTTTATATAATAATGATGAAAATTCGGATAATGATGAATTTTCGAAATATGATTATAAATGTAGTTTTAAGGAATATTTTGGATTAATTGAACTCATTGTACCAAATCAATCTATGAAATATAATATGGAAAAATATTATATCCATAAAAATATTGTTGTTCTAATTATTGAATCAATGGCGATTGGTATAGTAATGAATCTTCATTTGGCGCAAAAATTTAAATATATTGATAATGTGATTGAATATAAAGATTATAGTGTTATATTTGAAGATGGTATGAAAATAATTAAAATTTCTACAGAATGGGATACTAGTCGATGGTCTTATTATAAAATTAAAGACTTTTATAATTGGTTTGACGCTTTTCATATTGAAAATAGTTCGTGTTCCAAACTTGAAGAAAGATTTCAGAAAATGATGTATGAATCTTCACCCGATATAGAATTTCTGAGTTCGCTTTGTTGGAATACACATTTAACGGATTAAAAATAATTCATTCTTTAAATTATTCAAAAATAATATTATATAAAGTTATTTTTTTTAATAATTATATATGTTTTTCATTAGTCCTCCATTTGGAAATTATATTCATTTGCCAGAGACAAAAAGTATTCACGGAAGTTTTACACTTAATGAGCGTCCTGGATTGTTTATGCAAATCATTCGTACTTTGCGTTATTCATACACCAATCAAGGATGGGTCAACAAAATTGGTTTAAGAAATAAAGGTATTGATTGGGCTCTTAAAAATGTTGATAAATCTAATATCATATCTATTGCTATTTTAAATCCGAATGAAATAGAAAGTTTTTTACAAAAAATACCTAATGATCGTAATATTGAATTAAATGTAAGTTGTCCTAATGCAGAAAAAAAAATGGTATGTACTGGTCTTGGGAAATTTATTAATCCTACTAGAGAATGGTGCATACTTAAAGTATCTCCTACCACAACCGATCAAGAATTACAGCAATATTATAAACAAGGTTTTCGTCAATTTCATTGCTGTAATACAATACCCATTGAAAATGGTGGTCTTAGTGGTAAATCTATTATACCATATACTAATAAAAAGATTGAATATATTAAAAATAATTTACCTGATAGTACAATTATAGCTGGTGGTGGTGTTACAGATATGTATGATTTTTTTAATTATAAAATCAGAGGAGCTACACATTTCTCAGCGTCTACTGTTTTTTTTAATCCATATCTATCTTGTAAGTTATATATGCAATATTTAAACTATATTAAAAAATAATTTTAATAAAAATATATATTATTATGAATATTGTGCCGTCAACATTTAATCATCTAATAATAGTTTTTTTTGGTAATCCATCTGTAATTAGTGTATTATTTTACTTATTTTATTTATATCGCATTAATAATTTTATTTATCAAGATATTGTTATATATCCTTCTGTATTTATGTATTGGACTTTTAATGAATGGTTTATCCATAATTATTTATTCCACGCTAATTTTAATTGGCTAGGTAAATATTATCATATTGAACATCATAAAAAACCTTACTATCATGTAAGTATTGATAATTTTTTTCATATATGGCTATGGATCTCATTTCACCATAGTTTCTTTTTTGAAATTCTTCGTACTTTTAATAAACATCAATATTTTTCTAATTTAATGATACCTTATGTATTGTCTGGATTTATGTATATGTTTTTACATTATAGTGCTCATTGTAAATATGTTCCATCCAATAAATATTGGAGACAAATTATTGAACATCATCAAAAGCATCATCAATTGAATACCCATAAAAATTTTTCTTTTATTTTACCATTTTTTGATAGAATTTTTAAGACTAATATTTAAGTTTAATAATTTAGTTTTAAATCTATCTAAAATATATTATGGTTTTAATTAATAGTACATTTAATAGTATATTTGTATTTTTAGGTCTTATTGGTATGGTAAGTAAAAGTTTAAATCGAATTCAATATGTAAATAAATTATCATGTTTAATGTCTACAATTTATTTTCCATATGATAGTTATCTTGAAATAAAAAAATATAAACGTTTTACATTTATTCCACATCATATTATAGCATTACTTATATCATATGTATTTTATTTTACAAATGATATAAAAATAATTAAATCTGGGCCTATTCTCTTATTTTGTGCCGAAGGAACTTCTTTATTATTAAATCTTAGAATAATGTTGAAAAATAACAATAAGTTAACAAAAAACATTGATTCTACATTTTTATTTATATACTTATTCCTAAGAAATATGATTATGACACCTATTTTATATACATTAAGATATAATAAATTACTATGGTATTCTTGGTTATTAATTTTTGTAATGAGCAATGTTTGGGGTCTTAAATGGTATAAAAATATTATTAAATATTATAATTAAAAAATTAGTTAAAAGTTTTATACTGTTCTTTTATTTTCAAGTTGTTTGGAAAAGTTAATCCATAATTTTTTCCATCTTTTATTATCTTTATAGTGTAATTACCGTTCTTTTCTAATATTGATTTATTTATTGTAAAATTAATTATATTAAACCAAACATAATTATCAAACTTTTTTAAAGTTTTATATATAAATTTACATAAAACTATCATTTTATAGTATTCAGACGTACTTATGAATTTTGTCATATAAACTAATAAATCTTGATTAAATAATATCATCCTATTTAATCAAAATATTATATATTTTAAACTTTTACAATTCGAGGAGTTTGTAGTAATTTTACCTCACCCTTTGCTTTACCTTTTTTTATATATTTTCTATCTAATACTGAACATTTTACACCTCTTTTATGTTTTAATTTTGAATGTTCTTTACACAATTCACAACCATATAAGATATGTTCGTCTGTTATTTCTTTTGTTTTTTCAATAATAACGTGTCCTGATGGATGGTTATGTAAATGTATCCATATATCACCTGCAACAGAATGATCTATTAAATACCAATTATCTTGTGCATTTTTTCCTATATTAAAAATTAAATCATCATATAATTCTTGAATTGGCATATTTATTTCAGTTTATTTCTTTTATATTTTTTATATATTTTATTTCAATTTTATTTAAATCCTTGAAACTTAAAATGAGTTATAATTTTCTTAAAAAATATTATCTATATTATATATAATGAATAAACAAGAATTAATGGTATTTGGTGACTCGCATACAAGTATTTTTAATAATTTATGTGATGTCCATAAGTTTAGTGCTTCATCTTGTAGAGGTTTGGGAAATGATAAATCAAATAATCAAATAGGAAATAAAATAATAAAAACTTTACAAGATATGGATTTAACTAAAAAAAAATGTATTTTTATGTTTGGAAATGTTGATACAATTTTTTGTACAGTTTATAATTATAACAAATACAAAGATAATAACTTACTATTAGAATATTTATATAAAACAATTACAAATTATCAAAATTTTATTCTAAAAATAATTAATATGTTTCCAGGTATATCATTACATATTTTTGGTGTCTATCCATATAAATATGATGAAAAAACTCATTTAAATTTTTGTAAAAGAGAAGCACATTACAAAAATATTATGAACAATATTGATGATAATTCTATAAAATTTTATAAACCTACAATTGTCCCAAATAAAAATATAATGATACAATTAATAAATATTTTTAATGAAAAAATGTCATTATTTTGTAAAAAAGAATCAATAAAATTTTATAAAATTGAAAATATTTCTAATAAATATATGAATAATGATAAAAATGATCATCATTTTAATAATAGTATAATTGAGTTATGGTATCCTATAATAAAACAAATATCTCTTTAAACAAAACTGTGTACTATATTTTATTTCAATTTTATTTAATTAAACCAATCCCTTTTTTTGCACCATAAGGAATTTTAACAACACCTTCTTCTTCTGTTTCGTCTGGGTTTATCCTTATCATCTTTGTATTTGTTTCTCCCATAAATGATTTTGGTAGTTTCCACTCGTTGCTGAGCATCGTGTATTGTTTATTTTTTAATGTAAAACGAATAGAATGTTCTGATACACCACATCCCATTTCGATTATTAGTAATTTTTTATCTTTATTTTTATTTATCCAATTAATTAAATAAACAGATTGAACTTTTGTTTTTTTTTCATTAAATTGAAAATCTCCAAAAAAGCTCACGTTGGGTCTTGCCATATTACCACAATGAATACACTTTGGGAAAGGTCTAATAGCTCGAAGTGTATCTGGATCAATATTTGGCAAATCATTAATATCCATTTCCCAAGGATAATGATTTTTATTACATTTTTTATCCATACATTGCCACATTCGCTTTGAACCGTGAACTTCATACAATTGTTCAGGGTTAAATCCAGATTTTAAAAATTGACTATCTACATTCGATGTAATTACAAAATAATTATTGTTAAATTTTTTTGAAGCAATGTTGAATAAGTCATAATATCCTTGATGTGGATCAAGATCATGATATAGTCTTGTAAGATATGTTTGAAACCCCCAAGCTAATTCCGGATTATTTACGAATGTTTCGTGTGTAGAAAGGTCTTCATATTTCATATTTAGTTCTGCCGCCGGATGCCATGTATTCCATAATCCTTGTGGTCCGCGATAATCAGGAAGTCCAGAATCAATTCCCATACCAGCACCGGCTACAATAAGAATAGCATCTGCTTCATTAATGTATGATTTTGAAATTTTTATCTTTTGTTTCAATTCTTTATTATTTTGTTTCAATTCTTTACTCATTATTGAAATCAATTAATTACTATTATATAAAATAAAAATACTTAATTGATTTCAATTTTTTATTTTATTTATTTTGTAAAGATTTTAATTCATTAAATTTCTTTTTTTCAGATTTAGATAATGAAATCATTTTGCCTAGTTTTAATCCACCGACCAAATGAAAATGGAGATATTGAACTTCCTGACCTCCATCAGAACCACAATTAGTTATTAATCTGTATCCTGATTGATCTATATTGAATTGCTTAGCTATTTTTTTAGCTCCTAATAATATATTTGATAAATAACTACTGTCTTCTTCTTGTATATCATTTAATGACTCTATTTTTTTATTTGGAATAATTAAAATATGGACAGGCGCATTTGGGTCAATATCTTTAAAAGCAGTAATATAATCATCTTTATAAACTATATCTGCTTTTTCTTCTCCATCTCTGATTTTTTCAAAAATATTTTTGTTCATATTTAAATTAAATATAAATATAAATATTTAAATTGATATAGAAATTTTTATATATATTTTATTATTAATGTCTGCAGAAGAAAAATCACAAAACTCAAAAGGAATAGTAAAAAAGAATGAGATTGTTCTTGACCTGCCTGATAATATGGACGAGAATAAAAAAAAATTGGAAACAATAAATATATGGTTAGAGGAGAATGAACGTGAACGTGTTAGGGAACAACAAAAAGAAGCAGAATATGAAGCAAAATGGGGTCACTACACAATATTGCGAATATTAAATAATATAGCAATTAGAGAAGCAGAGAAAGTATCTTGTCGACCAGGTTGCTATGGTGCAAAACAAAAATATGAAGAAACTTGGGACAAATTATTATCAACTGAATCATTTGATTCTGATTATGATTCTGAATAAATCTGTAGGTAATTGTTATTATCAATGGGATAACATCTAATAATCTTCTAGTTCTTCTTTATCAAGTATTTTATGATTCCATCTTCGTATATATGCCCAATCCCATGGTTTATCAGGATATTGATTTAATATTGCCCTTGTTAGATTTTCATTATGTGAAATACCTTCCCAATCCCAATCTTTATCAGGGTTCTCTTCAATATATTCCATTGTTAAATTATCATTCCACGAAATATTACTCCAATCCCAAGGTTTATCAGGATATTTATCAATAAATTCCATTGTTATATTATCATGAAATGAAAGAACTTGCCAATCCCAAGGTTTATCAGGATATTTATCTATTATTTCCATTGTTAACCTTTCATTATCTGAAAGTTTTTTCCAATCCCAAGGTTTATCAGAATATTTATCTAATGCCTCCATACATATATATGGATAACCTGACATTTTTTGCCAATCCAAATCTTCATCTTTACTTTTTTCAATATATAATATTGATACACACGGTGTCATTATTTCTTGCATTTTGAATTAATTATAAAAAAATTATTTAAATGTTTTTTTATAATTAATTCAACCTTAAATGAATAATAAAAATTCATTACTTACATCAGAAAAATTATATTATAAATTAAAGTGGCATGAAAAAGCTGATACAAAAAAAGCAACTATTACTTTTTTGAACTTAGGAAAAATGAAAACAATTTCTTATCATGATTGGATACCTATTGAAAAAGGTGGTGAAATTCCTTGGCATAGGATTTATAAATTTCATTATCAAAATGAAATATTATGGGATAGAAATGAAAAATTTATAAATATTGATTTATTAAATAAAGATGAAGTATTTAATAATATTGATATGTTAAAATATGAAAATAAAAAATGGAATATATCAAAAAATAATGATGATAAATTACCTGATGAAATAAATATTATTACTTTTAATTGTTTAATGGACCTTTATGATAAGAATATTACTGATTCAAAAAATAGATTACCAATAATTGTTCAATATTTTGAAAAGTATAATGCTGATATTATTTGTTTACAAGAAATTACAATAAAAATGAAAAAATTTATAATGAATCAAGATTATATTCAAAAAAATTATTATGTTACAAGTAATGAACCTAAAATATATGGTCAATTAATATTATCAAAGTTTAAGCCATTTTCTCAAAATTTGGTTACAATAAATGGAAATCATATGAAAAAATATATTCATTTACTATTTAAAAACAATAAAAATGAATATATTGAAATATTTAATATTCATTTAACAAGTAATGAACAAATAAATTGTGAAGAAAAAAGAAATATTCAAATAAATGAAATTATAAATCAAATAAAATATAATAAAATTATTTTATGCGGTGATTTTAATTGTGAATTTGATATAAATACATTTTATGATACTTGGTCTATATTAAAACCAAATGATAATGGATATACTATAAATTATGAAGAAAATCAATTAATGAATAAACTAACAAAAACATATACAAACAAAAGAATTGATAAAATTCTATTTAAAAATTTAAAACCTTTAAATATTGATTTAGCTTTTAATAAACCAATTAATAAAATATTTCCTTCAGACCATTATGGTTTATTATCTAAATTATCATTAGTAGATGAATATGAAGTTCAAGATTATGAAGAACAAGATTATGATAATAAAATAATTGATTATACAAGATACAATAATATAATATTAATTCCTGGTAATATTTTATGTATAATATTAAGTCCTGTTTATTGGGAAAAAATAAATA
>PBFJ01000005.1 GCA_002718715.1 bacterium | reverse complement strand
TTCTTTGTAATTGGACTTAAATCAAAAGTATGATTATTTAAATTACAGGCACCTGCAGTATCTGCAAAACTAACCAAAGTAGACCCCGAAGACTGTAGATAATTTTGAATATCTCCATCTATATCTGAAAAGTAAACTTGGAATACACAACCTTCACCAGCGTTAACCATACCACCTGCCGTAGAAACTGTTAAAGTATCCCCAACTACATCAACAGTTGAAAAAGATGGTTGCGTAATTTCATCATCAGCTGTGGCTCCCACTGCATAAGTAACTTTATTTGTAACGGTTTGAAAAGTATTTCCTTCTAAATAAATATCCGAAATTGGATAATCAACCCCAAAGAAATTTGGATCTGCACCAACTGCTACACCGGTTGTAACTCCGGTTCCAAAGCTAATGTTTTTTATTTCAATATCAGATACTAATGACTTAGTAGTCTGAAATATCCCTGATAAATTATTATTATCATTTAAAGAGATACCTGTTTGTGAATTTTTAATAAAACCACCCTCAATAGTAAAATTAGCATATATATTTTCATCGGTTGCATCGTCCATAGTATCAGGATTACCTGCACCATTAATATTAATTGCATTATCTATTTTACCTGTAATATTTTCACCAAATTCGTTATCTTTAAAAGATATATCATAAACTCCCGAACCTGCAGCATATTCTTCTATATAAACTCCATTTGTTTCACAACCATCAATTTTGTTTGTATCAAACTTATTATATTTAGACCCCCCTAGAACCTTTACACCAGTGTTACCTGATATAGATGTATCTTGGGCTACATTTGAACAAAACTGATTCCCATGAAAATAGTTCCCAATCCCGTCTAATTCAAGATCTGAAGAGCTAGATCCACCAAAATAGTTTTCACAAATATTACTTTTAGATTCAGTACAAGTAGTAGTTGCACTATAATCTTTACTTTCTAAATTAGCTAAAGATGTAATTCCTGCAATATCAGCCTCCATATTAAGACCTTTAGTAAAAGCTCCTAATTTAGCACCACTAGAGTTAAAACCCAGGTATGATTTTGCTAAAATAAAGCCTGTAACGTTTTGTAAATCAATAATATTACTTGCAGCTCTATTAATACTTAAATAAGAATTTTTAATAGTTAAATTCGTCACAAATGCAGCATCAAAGTTTTTACCCTGATCAACTGCTGTATTTCTATTTGTTGTTACACCAACATTAGAATTATCAAAAGTTATATCTTCTACAGTGTGTAATCTTACATTATATTTTGTAAAACCTGACCCTGAAACCGCAAAGGTCGAACCAGTTACATTAATACATTTAGAATCTAAAGCATACAAACCTACACTTTGATTATTTGAAGGCGTGTTACCTGTAAGATCCGTACCTACTTTTAAATTTTCGAGAACTAAATTGTAATCATTAGTAACATTACCTTCATTATCAGTCTCAATACACATTCCATTATTTTGACCATCAATGTTATCAATTTTTATCTGGGTTTCAAACTCATTAACTGTAAGATTTTTCAAAGAGGACCCTTTAGAGTTATTTGTATATGAAAATCCAATACTACTTGTAGCTAAATCCCCACTTACAAGAATTGAATTAGATCCCCCATTAATTTCTAAAGTTTCTGTAATAGCCGGTAGACTACCTACAATATCAATATTATAATTATTATCAAATTCAATTGTATCACTAGCAGCAGTCGTATTTGCATATTCAATTGCTGCTCTTAAGGTACACTGATCACCAGGATCGGCATGGTAGTCACAAGATTGACAAATATTATTTACCTTAAGACATGCATCATTGGCGTTTGTATTTACAGTAATTGTTTCAGCAAAACTTACCCCACTTAAACTAGTTAGAGCTATGGCTAATATCAGAATTTTTAAATACTTGGTAACTTTCATAAATCAATTTAGAATTTAAATCTTGATAACTATAAATTAAGTAATCATATAATATTACCACAGCTAATAAAAAAAGTAAAACAAATAACGGCAGTAAAACAGGGTTTATTATGGGATAATGTACCTTATAAAAAATTTCTACTGGCTCTGAAAGCACACCTGGGTTCAAAGGATCAAAATTTTGTAAGATCACCCTATGAACTTCCCCACTTTTTAAATCAGATTTTATTTTTGAATCTGGATTCAAAACAGCAATATCTTGAGTATTATTGGTTGCAACCATTGCAGTATGAATAACCGAGTTAAAATAAGCTTTAGTTAAAGTTTGGTATTCGGATTTTAATTTAATATCAAAACCTTCTTTTGGATTACATAAAACCACATTTCCGGATTCATAATTTTGACCACACAACTTTAAAATTTTAGGACTTTGTTTTTGCATAGAAAAATCAAAAGTATAGCTATAATCTTGAGAAACATTTGAAAATTCATCTTTTAAATAAAACTTAGCTTTTGATGGAACCAGATTTGAATCTAACAAATAAATAAAATTTCCATTTCTATCACTTTCCAAAATTGACAGTATTTTGTCGCTATCAACTGACACCAAATGAAGCTCTATTTTAGAATTCGCTTTGGCTACTCCATTTAAAACCACCTTTTGGGTATTGAACACATTTTTTATACTATCTAAATTCAAACTTAAACGATCATTTTGATTAGCTGTATTATGATCTAGAAAATTACAAAACTTTCTAAATTCAAGACTGTTTTCAATCAAATCTGCACACCCATCAGCATTTAAATCTTGAGAAACCTTGGACGGATGAACCTTATCAAGAAAATCTAAAGAATTTTGCTTATTCTGCAAGTCACCAAAGGCTTGATCAGTCGATGATAAGTCAGTTTTTTTTAGGCTATCCATTTTAAGATCATGGCTTGCAAAAGCAATTATATTCGCGTGATCAAAACCTGCTTCACTCGATAAAGTTTTTGACTCTTGATTTATATCATACTTAGAAATATCTACAACATCCACAATATCTTCGTAATTTTTATCTATTAAAACAGGGGACTTAGAACTGCTCTCTCTTCGATTTATAATAAATTCAAAGGAATCTACAACTAAGAGCTTATCATTGTTGACTTTCTCAAAAAGACCATAATCTTTTACTAAGTTAGACTTATACACTTTCTGCTTTTTATTTGGCTTAAGTTCAAGATAAACAGTTTGAAAATTGTTAATTTCAACAATTTGAGTAGTCGATTCATCAAGCTCTTTAAGCTGAATACTTAAAGACGCATCCTTGTCTTTGAGAAGGGGAATAGTGAGCGTATACTTTTTGTGTTCAGTTGTTTTTTCTATACTTTCTTCAATATTTTGATTTGATTCGGTAACACTATCACTCACTGAATCTTTTAAAATGTTTAAATCATTCGATTGATAAGTATTATTATTTCCAGAAAAATCTTTATCTTTTCTAAGATCTAAAACTTCATTTTCATTGTCTTTTTGATTATTAGATTCCAGAACAACCTCTTGATTATTAATCAATATATCTTCTTGAAAATCCTTATCTTGAGAAGCCTGCACTGATTCATTAGAATCAATTTCCTTGTCATCTAAAGTTTCAATTTGCACAGAATTTAGTGGACTTTGGTCTTCAATAGAGTCTTGATAAGACTGATTATTTTCAGCCTCTAGGATATAATCCTCCTCAATGATAATTGTATCTTCTTCTTGAGGAATTATTTCTTCCTGAACTATCTCAGTCTCTTCTTGCGGAATTATTTCTTCCTGAACTATCTCAGCCTCTTCTTGAGGGATAATTTCCTCCTGAACTATTACATTCTCTTCTTGAGGGGTTATTTCCTCCTGAACTATCTCAGTCTCTTCTTGCGGAATTATTTCTTCTTCTAGTGTAACATCTTCTTGCTCAAGAGCTTCTTCTGAGACTATTACGCCCTCTTCACGATGAATTATTTCCTCTTGAGTATCATTTTCTTCTTGAATAGTTTCAAAATTAGAATTTTTTAAGGACTTTTCCTCGAATTGAGTTGCATTCTGACTATCTAAAATAGGGTTATCATCCAAAGAAACCTTTTGAGGGTCAGAAATATCAAAGTCAAGCTTTTCTTGTTGTAAATTATTATCAACAATAACTTGATCAGGCTGCTGCGAATCTATATTTGTATACAAAATTTGATCAACGTTGTCAGGCTCAGACTCTTGGCTTTGTACAGGTGTATTTTGCGTGTCTGTAATATTAGAATTTAAAAATAAAAGATTAGAATCATTAGAATTACTAATTTCAACATTTTCGTTTACATTAAGATCAGAACTCGTATTTTCCAAAATTTGACCTTCATCTAAACTGGGATCACCAACAACTTCATTTATAACTTCTACATCAGAAGCAGCTTGAAGCTTTATATCAGGCGAATTACCCAAATCGGAGAATGCCATAGGGGAGTTGAAAATATATATCAACACCATAATATTTAAAATCTTGCAAATTCTTGTTTTCATGTTCTAATTTAAATTAAATCTAGCAATACTAACACAAAAACATCTTTCTAGCAACTACCCAGAAAGACTAATTTTATAAATTGTTGAATAATCTACTTTAAAAGAAAAAGAATTAACGGTTGGACAATCAATATTAAGCCTAATATAAAAGCAATTACCATTTTATTTAACTTTTCACTGTCCAATTTATGATTTAATGTAGAAATTTGACTTTGATACTTTCGTTGCTTTGTCTTGTAATGAAAATCCATCTTTTTAATATAACTTTGATATTTTTTTTGATTTTCTTGGAATAAGTCTATTTTGGTTTCGTGCTCCTTAATATTTATAGACTCAGACAACTCAAGTTTAAGTGATTTTATTTTTTTTAAAGCTAAACCCAATAGATTTTTATTTTTCTCTAATTGAAGTTTAAGATCCGAATTTATAAGCTCTAACGAGTTTTCATTGGGAATCTCATTGGTTAAAACTTTCGCCGAGGAATGACTGTCGATGTTGGCAGACATTACTTTCTCGACACTAGTGTCTGTTATATAATCAGAGCGTTTAGCTAAAGAAAGCACATCTTCTCGGGACAACCAAGTTCTACCCTCAACCTTGATAAAGCGTATTTTTCCGCTTTTTAAATACCTATCTATTGTACGTAAGGACTTCCCGATTAGTCGAGAGGCTACCTCCCTAGTTACATTAAAGCCTTGCATAGGCATAAAGACAGATTAAATTATATTTACAAGGTTTCAGGACGGACGTCATCAAGAGTCCTGATATACGTCTAACGACACTGACATTATAAACAAAAAAGCCTTACAAGCAAAGGCTTTTTAAAAAAGAAAGCATTTCATTGACAAGACAGGTCAAAAAACTGTAAAGTCATGACAACAAACAAAAAACCAATATGATACACATAGTAAGTGACAACTCACTAAAAGAAATCAGCTTTAAAAAGCTAGAAAACTGCATTCTCAAACTAAACAATAAAAATTTAATATACAACAGACAAGAAAAACACACTATTAACATCCAACTTCTCAAAAACAAAGAAATCATCGAACTTAACAAAGAATTTAGAAACAAAGATTACCTACCTGACGTACTGTCATTTGACTACAGACAAGAGAAAATGTTTGAACACGAACTATCTGGAGAAGTTTTTATATCGTTAGAAAAAGCAAAACAACAGGCCACAGACAAAAAACACTCTTTAAATGACGAATTAATATTCTTAATAATCCACGGAATATTACACGTACTTGGATACGATCATAAAAACGACAAACAGGAGGCAGAAATGAAAAACCTTGAGCAAGCAATCCTTAATCTTTATAAAATTTAACTTGATTTTTAAATAAATTATAGCTAAGATTTTTTTACATCGGGGTTTAGCGCAGTTGGCTAGCGCGTTCGGTTTGGGACCGAGAGGTCACAGGTTCGAGTCCTGTAACCCCGACCACAAAAAACTTCTTAGGAGGTTTTTTTTAAGAACATCCGGCAGGAAAATAATATCCAGAGACGCACGTATTCAAACGATAAGACTGCAAAGACTCATCAAAGGGTACTTTGCACTCTCTATCTAAGAAATCGAACTTAAAGTCGCCTGAATGGATAAAGTCCAATGAAACCTCGAAAGACTCTGAAGAATCAGGAAAGACCCTTTCCATTACAGGATGACAACCCGAACTTTGATCATAAACTATCAAGCCTAAGTTGTACTCACTACATAAAAATCGCGTAAGGCTCTCCATCACCTCCAAACTATCTCTATCTGTACTAGAAGAGTAAATAGGCATAGCCAACATAACATCGCTAGAATTAAACTGAGCCTGAACCATAATTCGCCTCGCTATCACTCTATCACCCGAATAAAAGTACCAACAAGTCACAGAAGGCTCCACAATGTACGATACAAGATATTTATTAGTCAAAGACTGATCGTATGCAAAACATGTCTCATAGGGGATTTTACCGAATAAAAACATGGAATCAAAAGAATTTCCTATTTCAAGAGAAATACCTCCTGCTGAAGCTTGCTCTCCTTGATAAATTAAAAAATCAGGAACTCTATAATGATCAGGAAATTTAAAACTAGCAAAAGATTTGTAATACCGATAAGCAAACGCCTTTAGTAGATTATCTATATAAAAACATGCATCCTCCTGATGGACTAAGCCCCTTAAAACTGTCATAACCTTTGAAGAAAGAGCCGTTTTATCCTTAGATAAAACAGACAAGTAATTCTGATTTATTAAAATTGGAGACCTACTTAAATAAAAGGATTTATATTCTTCTATAAAAGAATTTTCATTCAAAAGAAATCTTTTAGACCTTAAAAACTCGCGTACATTTAATTCAAACTCAATAGATCCTAACTGATTTAACTCCTGATAAACCATATAAAAAAAGGTTGTAAATCTTTTAATACTTGAATTTGAAAAACAGAAATAATCAAGATACCTATCAAGTAAATCCATTAAACTTTCCTGCTTACTCATTTCTAAAATTGTAAACATTAAAAAAGAGATAGACCTAATGTTCTTTTTTCTAAAATGATAAGACAATATCCTTAACAAAGCAGAAGTATTCTGAAAATCAGGAGGGAAAAATTCTGTAAAATCAATACCTTCAAAAATATCATTATGAGATTCCATAAAAATCATTCTGACATTTATATCCTTAATTAAAAATGGAAAATGAAGTGGGTTTTTTATTAAATGATTTACCACCAATTCCTTATTGGATTCCACCAAATCATGAACATCTAAAAGCCCACTATCAGACTGAATAAATATTTGAGTAAGCAAAATATAGACATAAATATTTTTATATTTATATTGGTTAATATCATCAACCATATGCATAAATTGAATTTTAGAATCCATATAATTTTGATATTCCCAAGCAGTTAAAACCTTATCGAGATGTAAACTCCTATTACTTAACAACAGCTTTTCAAAAACAGTCTCATCAATTTTAAATGCGTAGGATTTTTCATAATAAGTTATTATCTGATAGATAAAATCAGATATACTTGAATTATACTCTTTCTCTTTTTCAAAAATAAATTCTAATAAAGATATATAAATATCAATATCACAGGGAAACACATCAAAACCCATTCTATTTAAGTCGGGACGATCATTAAGTAAAGAAAAATTTAATGTATTAAAATATCTATGAAAAATTTTATTTTTAATAAAGTAATTTAAACTTTCTTTATTCTTCAGACAAGAAGCAAAATCCAAGGGAGTAAACTCCTCAGGTAAAGTTTTTGAAAGAAACTCAATAGTTATCTCATAAAAATCTTGATTTATATCTAGATTATTCTGAATAAAATCAAACAAACTATGTACCTTCAATAAATATTCAGCTGGTTTGTATCTAAAGTTTTTTTCATACTTAAGATTAATAAATTCATAAATAGTCTGACCTGGCAAAACTTGATTCCAAAATTGTATTTTATAACCGATCACAAGCGGATCTATTTCATATTCAGTTAGATTTCTTTTGTTTTTTAAATTATCGACCATGAACTTTATCGGTATCACCTCAAAAATCTCTTTAACTCTTTCAAAAGTCTCCCACATAGTTGGTGGCATCATCATAAGTAAATCATTGAATCTCTCTCTATACAACTCTAAAGAATCAAAATATTCATCAAAAAACACATCTGAAAAGTCTTTAAGTTTAGACATTTTTGATTCATTCAACACTCTAGGCTTTCCATAAAATTTTTCCAATTTTATTTCAATTACATTTTATTAACTTTATTCAGACCTAATAATTCAAAGGATAACTCTAAAATATTAAAAGAAATCTTTGTAAGCAATAATCTTTGATTCTCTTCTTTTGCTCCAATTATTTTTGAGTTTGAATAGAAACTATTATACATCAAACATAAATTTTGTAAATAAGAACATAGTGTTGAAGGAGTAAAGTTATTATAAAATTTAGTGATAGCGTCTAAAAAGTTGTTTATTTCCGTTAATAGATTGGATTCAAACTCGTTAAGATTAGCAATATCTTGCTCAGAAAAACTATCGTTTTCAGCCTTTTGCAAAACCGCATTCATTCTTGCGTAGGTATATAAAATATAAGACCCTGTATTTCCTTTTAAGTCACAAGCTCTCTCTAGGTCGAAAACTATGTCTTTAAAAGTATCAATTTTTAACAACTCATATTTAGCAGTTGTGACTGCTATATTAGATAGTTCAGGGGAGTCTGGAAAATTTTCATGTAATTTCTTTTCAAGATGTAAAATAAAATCATGAGCAGTTAAAACCGTACCAGCTCTACCTGATATCTTAATTTGAGTATCTCCCTCATTATAAGGAAGCCCTAGTAAATCACATGATCTTGGACTCAAATAAACAAATCCATAGTTAACATGTATAAAATTCTCATAAAAATCGGTATGACCAAGAGCCTTAAGAGACTGTTTAACAACCTCTTGCGGGTAAGACTGCTCATTACCAACTACGTTAACCACTGTATTTATTTGCGGCCTTTGGTAGTCTAGATTTCCATTCGGATCAGAAACTGGAATATTTGTACCATTTAAATTTTCGAATCGAGCGTAATTAAAATCATCTAACTGACCATACTTCCATAAATGAAGTGCAATATCATTTCCAACATAGGTTGGAACTCCATTTGATCTAACTATTATTTTATCATCTTGATTGGGCATCTTAAGCATATAACAACCTTTTTTATCTCCGCTATCAGCTTTGTAAAAACTTGAATTCTTTAATAAAAGATCAAAGGCTTTCTCCCAAACTTGATTAATCAAAACATCTGATTCTTTGATAATAAAGTCAAATTCAACATTTATTTTTGCTAAATAATCAAAAATTTCTTTTAAAATATTGGTAGATAAATTTAAAGCTAGGTCCCATGATTTCGAATCAAATCCTATCATTTCCTTATGAATTTCTTCTCTTTTTGCTTCAAGCTCTGGATCTTGCTTGATCATTGTAGATATTTTTGAGTAAGTATCATCTGCCCAACCCAAGTAACTGTCGTAATTTTTGGACTCATTTAAATTAATCTGTTTTGCTAAAGACAATGCCGAAACCTGCATTCCTACGTCATTTTGGTAGTACAGAGCATATGCATTAAGACCTAAAAACCTATATAGCCTAACTAAGCTATCTCCAATAAAAGTATTTCTTAAATGCCCAATATGCATTGATTTACTTGGGTTTACATGCGTGTGCTCAACTAAAATACCATCTTTAATTTGAAGAGAAACTCTCTTAAGAACTTCTGATTTTATATATTTTTTGTCTAATGTTTTTTTTGCAAGATTAAAGGCAAACGATTTATCTAAATAAATATTAATAAATCCAGGAGCAACTACCTCAGCTTTTGAAATATAGTCGGCTATTGGTAGATTTTTAACAATTACATTGGCTATTTCCATTGGGTTTTTCTGGATTTTCTTAGCAATTTGCATAGCAAGCGGGGTAGAATAATCACCAAACTTTTCATGCTTGGGCTTTTGTAAGACAATTTTTTCATTTGTGTATCCCGATTTTGAAATTGCCTGTTCAAGTAGTTTTTCTATATTCATTTCAATCTTGTTTATTTGCCTGTATTATGTATATTATACTTAATAAAGTCAATTTATTTGGATGATTATAAAAGAAAATTTTGAACTAAAAAACCTATGTACATTTTCAATAGGAGGAAGAGCAAAGTTTTTATGCTTAATAAAAACTAAAGAAGACCTCATTGAAGCTTTTAATAAAGCCCAAGATGAAAAGATTAAAGTACATATACACGGAGGAGGATCTAATACTCTTTACTCAGATAAAGATCTGAATTTACTAGTAGTTAAAATGAACAACATAGGGGTTAATCATAATAACGAACATTTAGAAGTCTTGTCTGGAACCCCGTGGAGTTATTTACTAAACTACTGTCTTAAAAACAAGCTATACGGGCTTGAGCCATTAATGGGAATACCAGGTACAATCGGAGGAGCCGTTTATGGAAACGCTGGAGCTCATGGTATGGAAATCAAAGATGCTATTATTGAAATTGAATGTTTTGACACAGAAAGCAAAGAGTTTACTACAGTAAATTTAGATAATTTTAAATTCTCTTACAGATATTCAGATTTCAAAAAAAACAAAAATTTAATTATTTGGTCTGTAAAGCTTGGTTTTTCAAAAGATATCAAAGATAAAAGAGGATCTCTAGAAGAATTTAAAAACTTTAGATTGGAAAAACAACCCCAAGGTAAAACCACAGGAAGCTTCTTTAGAAACCCTGAAGGTGATTCAGCTGGAAGACTGATTGAAGCTGCCGGACTTAAAGGCTACAGCCTTGGAGGTATAAAATCTTCCGAAAAACATGCAAACTTTTTTATCAACTTCAATAACGCACGTTTTGAAGATGTAATTCAGCTGAAAAACCTTATTCAAAAGCGAGTTTTTGAAAAATTTGGAGTCGAATTAGTGCCTGAAGTTATAACAGTTGAATAAATCTTTGATTTTGCAATAAAAATATGTTAATATATAATGAATATAAGTTTAACCAAAATAAAATGAAAAAATTCCTCAAGAAGGCTTCAATTATGCTTTGCTTGACATCGATTTTGATGGGGATATTTGTTTTCGCTCCTGCAGGAATTGCAAGTGCCTTCAATACTCCTATAAGTGAAGTACCATCTGCGATTGTACAACAAACAGGTGGTGAAGGGGATTTAAAATCACTTGTATTAAGAATTGTTAACTTCTTTTTACTATTTTTAGGGTTCCTTTGTGTATTATTTATTATATATGCTGGTTTCCTATATGTAACATCAGCAACTGATGAAGGTAATGTTGATACAGCAAAAGGTATTATGAAAAATGCATTAATTGGTATTTTAATTATTTTATTATCATACTCGATTGTAAACACTATTCTATCTGCACCTGCGGCTATCTCTAGTCCAACTGGGGCAGTTTAGAAATAAACTATACTGGAAATAAAAAAAAGCTCTATTTCAATAGAGTTTTTTTTATAAGTGGTGGGTCGACTGGGATTCGAACCCAGGGCCAGCGGCTTAAAAGGCCGTTGCTCTACCAGCTGAGCTATCAACCCGAAAAGTACCAAAAATATACACTTTAAAATCAAGAAAATCAAGAGAAAATTTACCCCAATCAATTAAAAGGTTTATTCCTCTTGAGTAGTAGTGAAAAAGCTAAATAATATAATACTCAAAACAGGCAAAGAAAACCAGAAGTTATAATAGTCAATCATCATTCTTACGTTTTGAGACTGAGTGTAAATCTCAGCTAAATTAGACTCACTAGAGACTCCTTCAATTAACCCACTTCCACCTAAATAAACTAATACAGTTGAAATAACTAACGCAGAACTTAAAAATGTAAACCAAGCGTGAGTTATGGCATTTAAAATTGCAAACCTAAATTTCTCGAGGTTAACTTGAAACGGTCCTTTTATGGTAATTAAAACCAGAACAAATAAAAATATTAATATTTTTAAATTTATTAAAGAATCTGTGAATCCAGATAAATTAAAAACCTTGAGCCCAGCTACAACTTTTGGACTTGCCAAAAAATATTGGTCTAAAATATTTCCTAATCCATCTGCACAAAGAATCCCTAAGTAACTAGCTATTATTGTTTTAATAGTTTTGTTAACTCCAATAATAAAGCTGTAAACCACAATAAGTATCAAAAGAGAAACTATAAAGATATCCCAGGAAAGCTCAATATTCATTCTTAGTAATTAATTGTAATTGTATTGTAAACCATTGAAATTATGTTGTTAAGCAATAAAACACAATCAAAACATTATTTAGACTTTCCTCAAGTTAAAGATAATAAAAGCATTTGATTAGTCAAAAAAATTTAAGTAATATTTGATTAATCAATATTAACATTTAAACCTATGACAAAAGACTTTATTAGTATAAAAGATGCATCAGAGATTAGCGGAAAATCAATTCAAACTATCAGAAGAATGATCAAATCAAAAAAGATCAAATTCAAAAAAGAAAAAACACCACAAGGCTTCAATTATTTAATTGATCTTGAAGATATGATTACTTTCTACAATATCGATAGAGCTTCAACAGTAGGTTTAAACAAAGAAGAAGTAACTACTCAAGAAACAGCAATCACAACTCAAGAAACAGTTCAACAATCAATCCAACCAGCTATCGAATTTAATTCAACTTTAACTAAATTAATAGATCAACACTCAAAGGAAAAAGAAAATCTATTTAATTTAATTGAGAACTTTCAAAATAAAGTTGTAAATCTTGAAAATCAAATAAAAATTGAAAGAATGAATAGCAAATCTTGGTGGAAATTTTGGTAGAACTGAAACTTGACATAAGTCTTCTGAATTTATTTGACGAAAACTCAAAATGAGCTAATAATCTGTCTGTATAGGACAGATTTTTTAATTCAATTATTATGAGTCAATATGCAAACACTTTAGGAAAAATCCTAGAGGTAACGAAGTACCTTGAAAAGGATACATCTTATTTTGATTTTCTTAAAGTACCAGAAAAAACCATTCATGTGAGTTTTCCTGTAACGCTTGATAATAATGAAACAATCTATCTGAATGGATTCAGAGTGATCCACAATAGAAAAAGAGGACCCTCAAAAGGAGGAATACGTTTTACAGAATGCGTGAATATGAATGAAGTAAAACTCTTGGCCCTTTTAATGACTTTAAAATGTTCACTTTTAGAACTTCCGTATGGAGGAGGAAAGGGTGGAGTTATCATAAACACCATAAATCTATCTGAAAAAGAATTAGAGCAAGTTACAAGAGGATTTGTAAAAGGAATTTTCGATGATATTGGCCCTCATAAAGATATTCCAGCACCAGATATGTATACGAATTCAAAAACTATGGATATTGCCACTGACGAATATCAAAAACTAAGTAAAAGCAACACATTTGCAACCTTCACAGGTAAAAGCGTTGAAAACAAAGGACTAGAAGGAAGAAGAGAAAGTACAGCCTTTGGAGGATTTATATGTGCAAGAAACTACTTCAAAGACCTAAAAGGCTTNAAAGTAAATCTTCAAGGNCTTGGAAACGCAGGTGGAATCATTGGAGAATANCTAACTGAAGCTGGAGCTAAAATAGTATGTGCTAGNGATTCTAAAGGCAGNATTTACAACGAAAANGGNTTAGATTTTNAAGANATATTAAANCTGAAAAACTCTAAGCGTAGCGTTGCTCTNTACAACCAAGAACACGAAAGCCTGNAAGGTGATGCTTTTTTAGAAAAAGACTGTGACCTACTTGTTTTAGCAGCAAATGACAATGTTATAAATTCAAGTAATCATAAAAAAGTAAAAGGAAAAGTAATCCTTGAGCTTGCAAATGGACCGATCAATTTTGATAGTCCAGATTTTCAAGAAATGAAAGGTAAAGTTGTAATTCCAGATATCCTTGCAAATAGTGGAGGTGTTGTAGGGAGTTACTTGGAATGGAAAAATAATTTAGAAAACACTAACTCTACAAAAAATCAAACCTTAGAACACTTAGACAAGCTAATAACAAAAGTATTCAATAAAGTTTTAAAAACTGCAGAGAGATTAAATATAAGCCTTAGAAAAGCATCATATATAGAAGCTCTTAAAAACCTAACCTAAAAAAATGAAAGACTATTTTTTCCCTCTTGAGGTTACTTCAAAAATAAAAGAAAACATTGGATTTAAAAGCTACTATTTATCTAGCTTAGATAAACTAGAAATACCAACTGTTTCCAGAGTTTTAGTATCTGATCAGTTTTACAAAGACTATCTTAATAATGACTGTCTACTAAACCTTGATAAACTAAAGGAGATAATTGATAAAGTTTCGGAAAATTCAAAATCCGGACTTAAATCACCTGATAAACCTTTAATTATCTCAATTAGACCTTCAAAAAATGGGGATATATTAAAGCTAAATAGTGTTTTAAACATTGGATTTAATAAAGATACAGTTGAACAGTTAGGAACTTTTTATCTTAGACCAAAATTTGCACACGAATCATACTATCTTTTCATCTGTAATTTTCTACAAGAAGTCTTTAATGTTTCAAAATTACAAATATTAAATATTGAGAATAGATTTATTGACTCTAAAAAATTAAAGAAATTTAGAGACTTAAAACTAAACGATATCAAAGAATTAATCGATATACTCTTAAACTTTGCCAATCAAAACAACTTTAAAATTCCATACTCAATTTATGAACAAGCCGGTATGGTAATTGAAAGCATGTATACAAAGTGGTTATCAAAAGAATTTAAAGATCAAAAAATAAAGGAGAACTTTTCACTTAAAAAAGGACTACCATTGATTATAGAAGAAATGACATTTGGGAATCTAGGTGAAAACTCTGGATCTTTTGTTGCTTACTCAAGAGATCCGAATACTGGAGAAAAAGGCATAAAAGGCGACTATTTCCAATCCAAACAAAATTTTGCAAACTTTAGATTTAACTCAGAATTTAAAGATATTTCAAATTTAGATAAAAAATTCCTAGATGAAATCAAAGAATATCTTGAAACCCTTGAATCATTTATTAAATTTGATCTATGTGTAGAAGGTGTTATCGAAGATGGCTCACTAAGAATCACAAATTTATACGAAATTCCAAAAACAATTCAAGCCGAAGTTAAAATTTGTAATGATTTTCTAAAGGAAGAAAAACTTGAGTTTTCAAAAGCAGTTAACTTTATTAACTCTGAAAAATTACACCTTTATCAAAATCTAGAATGTCAATCTAGCATTACTGATTTTTCTTTTGCCAAAGGGAAGCTAATGACTATAGGAGCTTGTATTGGAAAGCTTGTTTTTGATATACAAGAAGCTAAAAACTGCATTCTGAATAAACAAAATTTCATCTTATTCTCAAAGACCAATTATAAGTGGCCAAAGGATATTATAAAAAGGGCTAGTGGTCTAATCTTAGACAACAAGCAGTTTACTTCTGTTTTAGCTAGAGAAACAAGAGAATTGTGTATCCCAACAATAGCTATTGATGATTTTATAAGTATAAAAAACAAACAAATTATCTTTGAAAACCAAAAAATATTAAAATCTGGGGACTTAATAACCCTAGATGCAAACACTGGCAGGATATTTAAGACAAAAAAGAAACTTATTCCAAATGAAGCTGTCAGTCCTTTAAAAGATCTAATTCGGGAATCAAAAGATCACTTAAGCTTAGATTTCTATAGCTTTGGTAAAAAATCAAATTATCAAGAATCATTTGTTGAAACATACCTATGGGATACAGAAGAAATTATTAAAGAAAGCATTGATGATTTAGATAAACTTCGTATTTTATTTAAAAACATTCAACCTAGAGATTTAATTAAAATCAAAAATAATTTAAGGGATAGAATTGAAGATAAAATTGAAACTATCAACCAAAAAAATCTTCAAATAGCTTTCCCTTATGACATAATAGCTTCATTAATACCGAAAGTTGATAGCATTCTAGATTTTGTGGAAATTTCAAAATTAGATTATGATTATGCTCAACAAGAAATCTTAAAACTCATCTCTCTTTCTAAAAATTCAATAGCTGGATCTAAAATATTTATCAACAATGAGAATTTATTTGCGCTTATAATTCAGTCTTTCCTAGAGGCTATGTGGAGAGTACAAACAAAAAGAGATATCACTTATAATTTTATCTTAAGCAATATTAACTCCCCATCTGAGTATCTATATTTCGAGGAACTGTTCTTAAATGCCGTAAATAAATTATGTCCTGATTTAAATGTAAATATTGGAATTTCAATAACTAACTCTAGCGGAGTAGTAAACATCAAAGAACTTGGAAAATTGTGTAACTATATAATACTCGATTTAGATTGTATAAGAGGTAACTTCTTTGGATTTGCAGGAAATATAAAAGTTGCCCAAGATTTATCAAACTTTAAAATATGGAATGAAAATTATTACAAGGATTTTTCCGAAGACTTGAAGAACTTTTTAAATGCCTTTATTAAACCGATCGAAGGTGTAAAAATTGGCCTAAAAAATAATAGAGCTTATAAAAATAACTTTAAAAATTTCTTACTTGAAAACAACTATGATTTTGTTCTTTGCGATGACAAATGGACATTAAATGCAATCGTAAATCTAGTTAATACAAAAACATAAAAAAACCTTTGACTTTTGATTGAGAGTTTTGTATATTTTTCATACCAATATGGTACAGGCCACTTTAGCTCAGCTGGTAGAGCAACCGCCTTGTAAGCGGTCGGTCGTCGGTTCGAGTCCGACAAGTGGCTCCATTTTTGGGTAGGTACCGAAGCGGTCAAACGGGGCAGACTGTAAATCTGCTGGCTTCGCCTTCGGGGGTTCGAATCCCTCCCTGCCCACCACCAAAAAAACCTCTTCTGAGGTTTTTTTTTACTATGTTATAATTTTTAGAACTCCGGCATGATGTTTTTGGCAGTCGGTTGTCCACTTGTAACATCAACTGGTTTTAAATGACCATGGTTTCTTTGTTGTGGCCCTGGATGTGGAGGAGCTCCATCATCAAAACTTTCAGAGCGGTTTTTTTCAAGATCATAGAATTTCATTTGCTCTTTTTTAAACATTAGCTCAACTGTACCAACAGAACCATGTCTATGCTTTCTAATTAAAAGGTCTGTTACTCCAGGCTTAGAACTATCCTCTGGGTTATAATAATCATCTCTATAAAGCATCATCACTAGATCTGCATCTTGCTCAATTGCACCAGACTCACGAAGATCCGACAGGACAGGTCTTTTGTCTGGACGCGACTCAACAGCACGAGATAATTGTGAAAGAGCAATAATCGGCACATTAAGCTCTCTGGCTAGGGACTTTAAACTTCTAGATATATCAGAAATCTCATTTACTCTGTTTGCAGAAAATCCATGCTTTCCAGAAGACATTAATTGAAGGTAATCAATAATAATCAGATCCAAGCCGTGTTCCATTTGCAAACGTCGAGTTTTAGCTCTTAATTCCACTACTGAACTTGACAAAGAATCATCAATAAAGAGTTTCATTGAATTAAGCTTATCCATTACAGGCCCCATCTTTGCAAAATCTCTGTCATCTAACTGACCAGTTTTTATTTTCCAAGAGTCAACTTGCAACAGGGAACAGAACATACGTTCAACGAGCTGATCTTTTGACATTTCTAGAGAAATAACACCGACAGATTTATTTTTTAAAGCTGCATTTTGAGCAATATTTAAAGCAAAGGATGTTTTACCCATTGCTGGCCTTGCAGCAAGAATAATTAAGTCTGAAGGATGCATACCAGAGGTAATACCATCTAAGTCTCTAAATCCGTATGGCAATCCAGAAAATTTATCTTTTGCATCAGAATCATGCAATTCAGCAATTTTTTCATAAGTGTCTGTCAGGACATCTTTAATATGTACAAACTTGTCTTTTACAAAGGTTTGAGACACCGAGAAAAGACTTTTTTCTGCATCTTCAAGAAGGTTTTCAACATCTTTGTTTTCCTCAAAACCTAAAGCCGTAATATCTTGTCCTGCCTTTAAAAGTTTTCTTAATGTTGCTTTTTTCTTAACGATCTGAGCATATTGAAAAATATGACTACTTGTCGGCACAAAATCAACTAACTCTGCCAAGTATGAAGGCCCTCCAATCTTATCCAGTTGACCTTTGTCTTGTAAAATTGCATTTAGGGTAATCACATCAATATTTACTCTTTTGTTAAAAAGATCAAAAATTGAATTGTAAATATACTGGTGAGCAGGTACATAAAAATCATCATGATCTATTAAATCAACTATTTTGATTAAGCCATCTGGGTCAAGTAAAATTGAACCTAAAACTGACTTTTCCGCATCAATTGACTGAGGTGGTGCTTTAAGTTGATTCATAAATTGTTTTTAAGGTAATTATTATGTACTTTTTCGATGAATTTTTAAAGTTCAATTTCAAATAATCCATCCAAAGATTCCAAATATATTTTATTATTAACTTTTGGAAGTCTTAACAATCTGTAGGGTTCAGACTTGGATTTTAAATCTAAAACTTCAGAAACATCAGATTCATTCTTATATAAATAAACCTTATAACTTTCCTTCGTTTGATCATTAAAAATAGACTTTGAAACCTCATAAGCAAAGTTAATACCGTCTTCATTGGTTAAAACAGAGTTTATATCCTTTGCGATAATTAATAAATCTCCATTATCAAGCTCTAAAATATGATCAATACTTTCTAAGTTGTAAAAGTTTTTTATTTGCTTGTTTACATCAACTTGAATTAAAGGACCATCGTTGTTTTTGTATAAAAGATCTCCGCTATTTAAAACCTTAATTTCTTCTTGATGTTCAAAAGCTTCGATTTGGACTTTTTTATTATTTTTAGTGTCAAACAAATAAAAACTGTCAGAACTTATATCTTTTAATAAAACAAAATTTAAATTTTCAGAATAATAAATCTCTGGAGAGCTTTTAAAAGAAGGAAAGCTTGCAAGTGGAAAAAGTGATTCATAATTAGCGAAAAGAACATACTTTCCACTTTCTTTTTTTACAAGAAATGGTTTTTGGCTTTCACCCAAATCAATATTAACCTCTTTTAGGAAAGCTAATTTTTCAGTTTTTACAAAATATTCTCTGCTCTTAAATGTGTTAATTTTTAATATTCCAGGAAGAATATTTTCTTTTGAGTATTGTATTACTTTTAAATTACGAGGAACTAAAAACTTACATTCATTAGACTGACATTGTTCAACCTGATTATCATAAGTAAACTCTACTCCTTTTTGATCGGCCTTCAATACTATCTCAACTTGATTGTGTATTAAGAAAAAACCACTAATAAGAATTGCTGGAATAAGATAGAGCAAAAAAATTAGTTTTTCTTTCATTCAATTATTTTATATATAATGAATTTTAAAACTTTGTATGGACTCTTCGCAAATACAATTAGGTCAAAGCTTAAATTATATGTAGACAAGTGACTATTTTCAATCTTAGATAAAAATCTCCTGTAAAAACGAAATTGTTTACTCCTAAACTTCTCCGCAATAATATCAGACTCAAAAACTGATGCTTTAACTTCAACAACTTTAAGACTGTTAGCTTTTTGAAAAATTAAATCAATTTCAAAGCCTCTTCCTGTGTGGTTTCTTTTAATTAATCTATATCCTTTGTTCTCATAAATTTTAAGCGCAGCATTTTCATAAAACTGGTACTCTTTCAATTTTCAATTTGAGATAAAGATGCAAGTAATAATTTTGAATCAGATTCCTTAAAAATAGGAAAAAAAGCTTCCTGGCTCCACTTATCAAGGATATACTGAACTTTTTCAAGAGTGGTTAACCCATCATCAAATTCAAAAATTGACTCTAGCCACTGAAAGCTATAACAGGTGTTTTGCATAAATTGATCATCTAAATAAATTACGATTGGAAATTTTGAGAAAAATTTAGGCGAAAAATTTTTATAAAATGTTTTTGTATAATTCACACCACACTTGCATTTTTCAGTTGTTAAAAGCTTACCACATGGACAAGGCTTTATTACTCCAATACAAGACTTGTAGTTTTCTTTTTTTAAGAACTTTAGCTCGGACTTGGTTGCATCTGCAATTGAATCAAAAAGTAAATTTTTATTAAACTCAGAACATAGCGAAAAATTTCTTGTATCTAAAGTAATTAACTCCTGTATTAGTTTAATTTTTTTTATTATAGACTCGGAGTTATTATTAGAATCAACAAACAAAATATTGACTCCCAAAATCCTCTGGAGATTCAAAGCTATAGTCAAAATCCTTGGAAAATGAATAACGGACTTATTAAGTTTACTTCTTTTTAAATAAGATTCTTTTGACTTAAATATACTTGGGTGAATTTTTTTAAAGTCTCCTGGAAAGAAAAAATGATTATTTAAACAAAATTCATCTATGAAATCTTGATACTTTTGTTGATAAGAATCGCTGATTAAAAATGATCCACTAAGATCCAAAGATCCGGTGAAATATGTATCTTGAAAAAAATCAGCAATTTTAAGATATTTAAATACTGCCAAAACTATGGAAACCTCTAAAAATTGGTAGGTTGAGGGTACTAGTTTTTGATTTTTGAATGTTATAAAAATTTTTTTCTTAGGAAATTTTAACCCTAAACACTTAAAGATTACTTTCAACTTCAGCTGCAAGGATTTCATACTAGTATTTGAAAAATTTGCTGACTGAACAAAAGGAAGTCCTTCGTGAAAGGCAATTTGCATTTCATTTGGAAAAAATTTACCATTAATTGGAACTGCGACTTTAATGTTAATTATCATATTTATTGAAGTTAAAGCTTTTGAATATAAAGCAAACAATTAACAAACTTTTAAAAAATTATTAAAAATGGAAAATCAAAATTTATTACCGATATTCATTGAAAAATTGATTACTCAACTTAATAAACTCCCTGGGATTGGTTCAAAAACGGCTCAAAGATTGGCCTTGAGCATACTAAAGAAACCTGATGGATATATTGAAAACTTAGTCGATTCTCTGAATAAAGTCAGTACAGATGTAAGGCTTTGCATGGAGTGTCAAAATTACTGCGAGGATGATCTTTGTTTGATTTGTCAGGATGAAAAAAGAAATCCTAATAGTATTTGTGTAGTTGAGGATATTTTAGATTTAATAGCTATTGAAAACTCCGGTGTATTTAAAGGGAAGTATTTTGTATTACATGGACTAATATCTCCTTTAAATGGTGTTTTACCAAGTAATACAAAAGTTGATTTACTTTGTAAAAAGCTAAATGCAGTTTCTGAGCCTACTGAACTAATTTTATCTTTAAACTCAACAAGTGATGGGGATGCAACATGTCACTATATAAATGAAAGTCTTAAAAATGATCTAATTAGCATTAGTAGATTAGCATCTGGACTTCCTTTTGGTTCAGATTTAGATTATTTGGACTCTAGAACCTTGTCACAAGCTATCGAAAACCGTAAAAGCTTTTAAAGTCTCTTGACAAGAGCTGCAATGAAAAGTATATTTCTCTTGCATTTAATTTTAGTATTATAAAAGCGTTTAATATTAATGATCGAATCAAATCTAAAACATTGAGATTAATTGATCATGAAGGCGAGCAAAAAGGAATTATGGGCTTAGAAAAAGCCAAAAAGCTTGCAAAACAAGTCGGGTTAGATCTAGTAGAAGTTTCCCCTCAGGCTAATCCACCAGTTTGTAAGATAATGGACTACGGAAAACATTTGTATAAAATGAAAAAATCCGATCAAGCACATAAAAAAGCTCAAAAACAAACTGAAGTAAAAGGTGTAAGAATTACATTAAGAATTTCAGATCACGACTTAAAAACTAAAATTAAGCAAGCCGAAAGATTTCTTGGACAGAAAAATTTAGTAAAAGTAAGTTTGATGTTTAAAGGAAGAGAGCTTGCACACACTGCCCTAGGGTTTGAAAAAATGGAAAAAATCAAAGAAATACTAGCTGAAATTGCAGCAGTTGATCTTGAGCCAAAAAGACAAGGAAATACCCTAATAATGATATTATCTCCAAAAAATAAATAATTTTAAATATGAAAGCGAAAACAAAATCATCTCTAAAAAAGAGAATTAAATTTTCGAAAGATGGAAAAGGTAAAGCTTCTTACCAAAAAGCTAATAGAAACCATCGATTAGAACATAAATCAAAAAGATCTAAAGTGTTTGCATATTTGACTTTTCCTAAGTCTTTTGCTAAACAATTAAAAAGATTACTTCCTAACAGTAAATAGTCATGACAAGAGTAAAAACTGGTGTAGTAAGACGCCGAAGACATAAAAAAAGAATTGCTCAAACCAAAGGATTTAGAGGTTTGAGATCAAAAATCTTTACACAAGCAAATATAGCTTGGATGAAAGCTGGTCTACATGCTTATGTAGGTAGAAAACAAAAGAAAAGAGATTTTAGACAGTTATGGATCGCAAGAATCTCTGCTGCTTTAAAGCTTAATGGAACTATGAACTACTCAAGATTCATTAGAGCATTATCAGACAACAAAATTACTTTAAATAGAAAAGTACTAGCAGATCTAGCTTTAAATCACCCACAAGCATTTGATGCTGTAGTTAAAAAAGTTAGCTAACAAATTTAAACTCATCAATTGATGAGTTTTTTTTGTATTTTAAAAACCCCATTTGACTGGGGCTTTTTGATTATTCAGAAATCTTAACATCTAATATTTTGATATCTTCCAGGGGATTGTCCATTGGGCCTGTATTAGAATTAGCGATTTTTTCTACAACATCCATTCCTTTTTTAACCATTCCAAAAACACTATGACCATTATCTAAATGAGGAGTCCCTTGTTGGTTTTGAACTATAAAAAACTGACTACCAGTTGTTGATGGCATTGCAGTCTTAGCCATTGAAAGAGCTCCGTATACGTGCCTTAAATCAGGGTGAAATTCTTCATCGATTGTTGTTCCTTCCCCTTTGTAAGAGTGGCCACCCGTCCCATTAAAGTTTTCGAAATCTCCGGTTTGAACCATGAAATTTTCAATAACCCTATGAAATAAAACTCCATTATATTTATCTTCTTTTGCAAGCTCTACAAAGTTTTTTACTGTTTCTGGAACTAAGTCAGGGTAAAGCTCGGCATGAATTTCACCTTCTGTAGTATTAAAAACTACATCTATAGTTGCTTGTCCACCTAAACCAAGATTACTTTGTTGCTCTATAGCTATCTGATCAAAATTCATTTCTTGGGGGTTATTATTTTTTGAATTACTTGAAACTATAAAAGTAACAAACACAAAAAGTGTAACTACGCTTATAATTGCAATTGATTTGAATTTATCCATAATTAATTTATTATAACTTCAATAAAAGTATATAATTTAAAAAATGAATGTAAAGGTACTAAGTTTTTTAGAGAGTTTAATTACAAACAAACCATCGGCTAGTATTCTTTGCTATTGTAATGGTATTTTTGAGAGCTTTGAGGAGGTTCTAAGCTTGATTAATAAAAATAAAGGACAAATGGATCATGTTTTTATTTTAAATGAAAATAAAGACAATAAATTAAGCATAAAGATATTTAGAGAATTAAAACAAAAACTGACCTTAAAAACACCAAATTCAAAACAATTTTGTATAATTAAAAATATTGAAGAGGTTTCTATTCCTTGTTTGAATGCATTTTTAAAAATATTAGAAGAGCCAAATGAGAATGTTTATTTTATTTTAACAACTTCAAATATCTCAAAGGTTTTACCGACTATCCAATCTAGAAGCTATTTGCTTTTTATGGAGAATCAAAACTCAATGCAAAAAGAGCTAGACAATGAGATTTTTGAATTAATTAGAGATCCAAAGCAAAGCTATTTTCAGCAAGAGAAACATTTAGAGATCGATAAAATTAAGGTTTTAAATACCATTTTAGCCTTTGAAAAACTACTGGAAGAAAAGTTGGCTTATGGAGATCTGGATTACAATCGATATGCAACTTTGATTAAACATTTAAACCAACTAAAACTTTATACAAACGCCAATGTGAATTTGAAGTCAGTTTTATTGAGTTTAGTATTGCAGTTTTCGGATAATCAAGTTAGACTTTAATCTAAATAAAAAAATTTTATGATTTGGTTTTTAATTTTTATTTGCTTGGTATCGCTTTTAAGTATTTTTCTAAAAAACTATCGAAAAGAATTATCTAATAGAAAGCTGAGAGTTTTTGCAAACAAACCTGCTTTTGAGCCTATCTCAAAATTAATAAACCAAGGCCAACAAAGAAGAGAAGAAGGAATTAAAAGACGAAATTTAGATTACAAAAAAATCAATAACACTTTTGATAAAGCAGATCTTTTTTATGCCCAAGATAACTTTAAGGAAGCTGAAAAAACTTTTGTAGAAGTTTTAACACTAAATCCGGAGCATTTAGATGCAAATAATAAATTAGGTTTGATCTACTTAAAAACTAATCGATTTTCTAAAGCTGAAGCTGTATTTAAACAGTTGATTACCTTAGAACCTAGAAATCCTGTCTACTACAGTAATTTAGGGCTAGCCTTTTACAACCAAAACAAACTTTTGGATGCTAAAGATGCCTATGATAAATCAATTATGTTGGACCCTAAAAAAGCCAATAGACTACTAAGCCTTGGAAAGGTTTGCCAAGAATTAAAATACTGGAAGCCAGCTATTAATGCTTATTCAAAAGCTTTAGAATTAAATCCAAAAAACTTTGAACTTTACTTTGTGATTACAGACTTGCTAATCAGAGTTCAAGCCTTTGAAGAAGCTATGGCTTTTATCAATACGTACTTAAATCATAACCCTTATGATCAAAAGGCGAAGGATGTTTTACGTGAAATAAAAATCAAAGCAGGAACGTCTCCACTAATGGGTTCTAAATCTCTAGATTCTGATCAAAAAGGTCAAAATCAATTGTTTGAATAATCAATTATTTTTGGCTGAGATCTATAGTGACTATGAATTTGATCAATTTGACTATCTACTTTTCTTTCCCATAGGGTAGTAATTTTTGGTATATAGTTTTGAATAACTTTTGGCTCTAAACTTTGACTTTCTTCCTTATTAATCTCAACAAGTGAGTTTTGCGAATGATCTACCTCTTTTAAAATTAAATCAATCTGTACATCTGCAATTTCTTTTGGAGCTAAAATTAAAGTTTGCATAGTTGAATCGAAATAATAAGAGAAAAGCATTACCTCAAATGGATAATGGTTTTTAAATCTTAAATCTTTTTGACCAGGATAAATTGTTGCGTCTAATCCATAATCAAAAGCTTGGGCATAGTATGAAATAGCCTTTGAGTGATTATATCTTTCTAAAATTGGGAAGCCTGCATTTAAAGCTGCATAATAAACTGTCGAAGAAACCTGACAAACTCCGCCTCCAGCTTGGCTTACAAATCCTTCTTTGGTGATAACTAGTGAATCTTTATAACCAGTCTCCTTAGAAATTTCGCCTATAGATTCCAAGAAAGAAAATTCTTGATTGGGTTCTAACTTAATTAGCTGTAACTTTTTAATTGCGTTTTGAATATTAAAATCACGGTTAAAATTAGATCCATAGAAGCTGGTATAAACTGATCTTTGAATAAAGTAATCAGTTTTTAAATTAGAAGATAGAGCAGGGACTGGAAGAGTGTATTCAACTCTAATTTGTGATTCTTTAATATTTTTATTTAAACTTTGATTAATAGAATCAATTAATTTAGGGAAATTTGGAATTTTTTTATTTTTAAAATTTTCATAATTATTGAGATCTAATACGGGAACTGAAAAATCAATTTCATGAGATTGAAGATAATTTAAAAATGAAAGGGGATTAATAATAAATTCAAAATCTTTAAGAAAAACCATCTTTTTAATTTCAGCAGGAGATAAATTAAGAGTTTTATTATCAAACCTTAAAGATATTTCTTTTAAAAGCTCTACGTCTTGACCTATCAGAACTGAATCGAAATTTAAGTTATATTTTTTGGGATATCGAGATTTGTGAAGTAAAAATAATAAATCTTGTTTATTATAATTTTGTTGAATCTCTAACCATTGTCCATCCTGAAAATACTTAGCTTTATTTAAATCAACTGAAAGATAACTATCAAGGGCTAAATACTTAACTTGTGGGGTCGATATTTGCGTTGAATTATTTTTAAAAAGAAAATTAGAGTATTCATACGTTTCACACTCATTTAAAAGACAGAGCTCGAAATTAGCCTTAGAGATTTTATCTTTGAAAATCTTATAGTAAATATCGGCCTGCAAATAATTTAAACTTGCAAACATTAAAATGAATATTGAAAAATAAAGTATTTTGAATTTTGTTTTTTTGATCAGGTTCATTTAGTGTGTTAACTATGACCTGATTATTCTTACAATATTTTTTAGCTTTGTAAAGATGTTTTTTCTGGTTTCTTTTCCTTTCTTAGGAGCAACTGAAACTCCAATCACCGATCCGATGGCTGCTCCAACGATTGCAGTCATTATTACCTTCTCTAATGATCCTTTATTTTTAGACATTTTTTATTTTTTATTAGCTATAGATGTGGATGTAAATTCTCTTATTATATTAACCTTTATTTTACCAGGATAAACCAATTCTTCTTGAATTTTTTGAGCCATATTACTTGCTACCTTAGACATATCTGAGTCTTTGGATTGATTATTGTTAAGATAAGCTCTAATTTCGCGGCCCGCACTTACTGCAAATGATTTTTGTACTAGTTTTTCTTCTCTAGCAATTCTTTCAAGTCCTTGAACTCTTTGTAAATACATTTCCATTGATTCTGTTCTGGCTCCTTGTCTGGAAGCTGAAAGCTTATCTCCAATAATTACAATTTGAGCTTCAAGCGTTTCTATTTCTACAGCGTGGTGATGAGAATGAGCAGGGTGATAAATTTCAAAAGGAAATCCATTTTCTTTTAAGAATTCCATTCCTAATATATCGTGCGAACCTTCAACTTCTTGATCTAGGGCCTTCCCAACATCATGAAAAAACCCACCTAATAGAGCTACTTTTTGATCAGCTCCAAGTTGAGCTGCAATTAAAGAACATAAGTACGCAGTTTCAAAAGAGTGCTTTAAAATATTTTGACCATATGAAGTTCTATAGTTTAATCTCCCAACTATTTCACAAACGTAAGGACTTTGGTCTTTTAATCCTAATTCAGCTAAAGCTTTTTTACCAACTGAGATTAAATGTCTTTGAAACTCTTTTTTAGCTGCTTCAATTGTTGCTTCGAGCTTACTAGCATCAAACTTAAATGATAGAGCCATTTTAGATAAAACCTTTTTAGCAATTTCGGAATTCCACATTATAAAAGATGAAACTCTAAAAGAATAATCTCTTTCAAGAGGTTCGATTTCAACACCTAAAGTTTGGCAAATTATCTCTAAAATACTTGGATCTTTAAGAATTCTTTGGAAACTATTCTTAGATGGCATCTTTAAAATTCTTGAAGATTTATCAACTGAACTTTCTGCTGTAACTCTTTGAATTGTACTTTTTAAAATATTATTTGAAACTCTTTCTTGGAATTTTTTAGTTCTTTCAACGTAGTACGTTAAATCCGTTTGACAAGAAGCTCGAGTTTTCAAATCCATATCTTTGATAATCTCTTGTTTTAGATCCTCTTTAGATTTGTTTACTTTTTTTTCTAAAACTTTTATTGCACTAGAAATTATATCTTTTTCTTTTTCTAAAATTTCTTTGTGTTGTAATTCTAGTTCTTTAATTTCATTTGAAACTAGTTCAGTCTTTTTTTGCCTAGTTTCAAGCTTTTGTGATAGTAACTCTAAAGATTCCTGAGAAAGGTTCATATTATCTTGAATGGAGCTTTGAGTATTTTGAAAACTTTGCTTGTAACCCTCTATTTTATTAGAGTTTAGTTCTTTTATTTCAAGAATTTGATCCTGGGCATCTTGAATGAAAATTTTTTCCAGCTTATGAGCCTGAGAAACCAACAGCTTACCAGCTAATACAAATAGACCAGTTGATAAGAAAAAAGAAATTATTAATTCAATCATATTTATTCGTTAGACTTTGCAATTATGATTAATCTAACTAACTCCAAAAGAGATGTGACAAAAGCAGCAACATAAGTAAGTGCAGCTGCGTCTAAAACTTTTTTAGCTATTTTGAATTCGGTATCATCTAAAACTAAATTTTGAGATTGGATAACCTTTAAAGCTCTATTTGAAGCATCAAATTCAACAGGGAGTGTAATTAGAGTAAAAAATAAACTAACAGTAAATGCTGCAATACCGATTTTAAGTAAACCAGTGGATGCAAATAAGAAACTTAGCATTATGATAATTGGAGCCATATTTGAAGCAACACTTACCACAGGATACAAGCTTTGTCTTAATGTTAAGTAAGAATAATTATATTTATCTTGCAGGGCATGTCCACATTCGTGAGCTGCAACAGCAATTGCGGCTATAGATGATTTATCGTAAACATCTGCTGAAAGCGCAAGAACTTTGTTACGAGAATCATAATAGTCTGATAGTTTTCCGTTTGATTGAACAATTTTTATTTCAGATAATCCATTTTGTTCAAGAATCTTCTTAGCAGTTTGAAACCCTGTAAGTCCAGATTTACCTTGAATTTTCCCAGCTTTTTTAAACTGTGAATGTACCATTATTTGAGCAACAACTGTTATTGCAATCGAAATGAAAAATATAATAAGGCTCATATCTTTACTGTTTATATACTTAAATTATAAATAGAATTCAGACTTTAATCAAACAAAAATGATTTTGATTTGATTTTTAGCTTAAATTTACTTAACATTGACCTTAATTAAGCTTAAATATGAAAAAAGGAACCAGGGATGGTTTTAGCTCTGAATACCGTAGAAGGCATAAAAGAAACAATAAAAGCAAAAAAGAATCTTTTAGTTTCGCAAGCTTTATTTTAAAGTTTGTTTTGTTTTTTAATATTCTAGGGCTAGTTGCAACGGTTTGGTTTTCTTTATTTCTACCATCAGTGACTGATCTTGAAAATTTAATGGGTAAAGAATCAACTGTATTTTTTGATGTTAATGGCGAAGTTATTTACACAGTCAATTCTGAAGAGCTTAGAGAAAATATTTCAATTGACACACTGAATGAACACACCCTAAATGCAACAATTGCAATTGAGGATGATAAATTTTATTCACACAAAGGTTTTGACTTGGGTGGTTTAGCAAAAGCAGTTTTGAGTGAGTTTGGACTTGGTTCTCCAAGAGGTGGGTCTACCATAACTCAGCAGTTTATTAAAAACTCCTTATTGTCCAGAGAAAGAACATATATAAGAAAATTCAAAGAATTAATATTAGCATCAAGACTGGAAAGAAAAACTTCTAAAAAAGATATTCTAGAAATGTATTTAAATAGAATTCCTTATGGAGGACAAGCTTACGGTGTTGAAAAAGCAGCGGAGGTATTTTTTGATAAGAATGCTGCAGATTTAAATCTAGTTGAATCAGCTATTTTGGCTGCTCTTCCAAATGCTCCAACATATTTTTCTCCTTTTGGAGACAATAAATACTCAACTATAACTAAGGAATTTACCCTTGAAGAAATCCAAGAAAGATCTATTCAAGAATTTGATGATTTATCCTCAAGCGATTGGTCTTATGGACTTCTTGGGAAAGAAAATGAGCTTGCCAACGGAGTGAAAATATTTATTCCCGGTAGAGCAGACAATGTATTAAGAAGAATGCATGAGCTAGAGTTAATTAGCGATGATGAATTTGAACAATCTAAATTAGATATTCAAGAAGTAGAATTTAATCAAAGCAAAATTAAGCAAAAAGCTTACCACTTTGTAACTTACGTAAAATCTTTATTAGAAAAAGAATTTGGCAAAGATATGGTCGAAAACGCCGGCTTGAAAGTTTACACAACTATTGATCTAGATTTCCAGCTAAAAGCTGAAGAAATCGTTAAGAAAAATGCAAAAAATAACGAGACTTACGGAGTAAACAATGCAGCTGTAATAAGTATTGAACCTGAAACTGGTTATATTAAAGCTATGGTTGGATCAAAAGACTTTGCTAATGCAGAAATAGAAGGTTACAACAATATGGTTTTAGCCTTAAGACAACCCGGATCAAGCTTTAAACCTTTGGTGTTTGCATCTGCTTTTGAAAGAGGCTTGGCACCAGGTCATACTATTTTTGATATTCCTATTAAGATTGGGAATGACACTCCTCAGAATTACGACGGTGATTTTATGGGGCCAATTTCAGTAAGAAAAGCGCTTGGTCAGTCAAGAAATATCCCAGCTGTTAAAGCTTATTATGTTGCCGGAGAGCAAGATTCAATTATTAGTTTTACAGAAAAAGTTGGTATTAAATCATTAGATAGAAGATCTGACTACGGATGGCCACTTAGTTTAGGAACCGGTGAGATGTCTTTGTTTGAACTTGCTCAAGGATACTCTGTATTTGCAAACGAAGGAAGACTTAGAGAAATCAATCCAATTTTAAAAGTTGAAGATGAAAATGGAGAAATTCTTGTGGATAACAGATTTATTGTAGATGAAAATCAATTAGAACAGGTAGTAGAGCCTGAAATTACTTATCTTGTTAATGACATTTTATCTGATAAAAGTGTAAACTTAGGACCTCGACTCACTCTTCCAGATAGAAAAGTGGCTGCTAAAACTGGTACCTCTACTAAAAGAATTAATAAAATTATCTACCCTACAAACCTCTATACTGTTGGTTGGACTAAAGACCTAGTAACTATTGCATGGGCTGGTAATACAGATGGATCTCAAACTGGATTAAAAGCTTCTGGTTACTCACAAGCTGGACCAATTTGGCAAGAAACAATGCTTGAGTACCATAAAGACTTAGAAGTAAGAGATTTTATAAAGCCTAGAAATGTAAATTCTTACAGCTTTAGTACTTACTCAGGAATGATTCCAAGCCCTAGCACACCAAGTTATTTGGTTTCAGATGATTTATTTATTGATGATTTCAAACCAAGCAAATCAGATGATGTTTACTTTGAAGCTACTGTTGACTCCAGAAATAGAATGCTTGTTAACGAATATTGTCCAAAAGAGTACGTTAAAGAGCTTAAGTTTATCGATAATTTAAAAATGGAAATATTTTCAGATGAAGTACTTTCTACCTATAAGCCTAATCTTTTAAAAGATAGACAAAATGAGATTAGAGATTGGTTTAATACTCTTTCTGATGAAGAAATTTTAGACCTTCGACTTGGATCAAAAGTTGCAATAGGGTCTCCAATTTTAGAAGAGAGTGATCTATGTAAAAAAGAGTATGCTGAAAATGAGCTTTCGATAGAAGCTAAAGATTTAAAAAATGGATATTTTATCAACAGAGGAAACACTGAAGTATTTACAAATATCAAAGCTGATGCTGGTGTTGAAAAAGTTGAATTCTATGTAAATGACTTTTTGAAATTCACTAGTACAACCGAACCTTTTAGAGGAATAGTAAGAATAACTAGTCCAAATAAAACACCTGTTCAATTAAAATTAAAAGTTTTTGATAAGAACGACTTTGTAGTTGAAAGAAATTATAATTTGATTGTTGGTGATGCAAGTAAGAATCCTAAAGATGAAGAAAAAGAAGAATCCAAAGATTCAAATGAAGAAATCATCTTAAATCCAAATGGACTAGCTAATGAGTTAGAGTTTGATGTTCAAAAGCTAGAAAATTAGTTTTTTACAACTTCAATTAAACCTGCATCAATTTTGTGTAATTTATAATCAATCTTGTTTTCTTTTAAGTAATCTATAAAAGGTTGCATTTTTTCTAGATGGCTTAAAACATTATCAACAACTATTATTCCTTTTGGGTTCAAATGAGGGTACAGAGCATCAAAAATACCGATTGACTGACTTTTAGTTGCATCAATGAATACAAAGTCGTAATTAAGACTATTAAAGCTTTCAAAGCATTCTGGTGCGTGTGTTAAGTGTACATTGCAAACAACATTGGGTGGGCAAACTAGCGCTATATTATTTTTTGCTAAAGTATTTCTTTCTTTGTGAGACTCTATACAGTCCAAGGAGGCTTTTTCTTGCATTGATAAAGCTTCAATTAACCATAGGGCAGAATATCCACATGAAGTTCCCACTTCAAGAACTTTGCTAAATTTATTTTCAATAATTATTGATTTTAACAACTCGCCAGTCTCTAATCCAATCTGCCAATATTTGTCAAATGGAAGTTGGGATAATATTTCTCTAAATTTAACTAAGTCAGATTTCATATAATAGTTTCTAAATATTCATGAGCCTTTTTTAAAGCTTTAGCACGATGAGAAATATTGTTTTTTTCAGAAGTTGATAACTGGCTCATAGCAATATCAAAACCCTCAGGTATGAAAACTGAGCTCAAAGGAATACCCTTTTTAATTTCGCAAAGTTGCTTTTTAGCAATTTTTCCTTTTACAATTCCTTCAAAAAAAAGTGGATTATCTTGATCGTACAAACAAACTACTGTTTTAAAATAAGCAGTTCGGTCGCTATCTTTATATTCCTTAAAAAAATCTAGAAAATAATCTAACCACTCTTGATCTGTGGCTTTTTCTCCGGCTCCAAAACGACGTGTTTTTACTCCTAAAAGATGACTTATAACTGGAATTTCAATTCCAGAATCGTCAGCTAACGTAAAATCAAAAGAATTTACATGATAGGCTTTAGCTTTAATTAAAGCATTTTCTTTATACGTAACTCCAGTTTCTTCAACATCAAAGTCTAAATTTGAATCAAACAAATTATGAAAATTAAGCAAATTTAAAGACTTAAAATAATCTTGTATTTCATTTAATTTTCCTTGGTTTTTAGTTGCAATAAGTATTTTCATATTTTTGTTTCGCATGATTTAAATTTAATTTACCTAATTCTTTGGTATATGCAAGTTTTAAATCCTTAAACTTTGTCTTTAAATCATAAAAACAAGCCAGTTTTAGAGCATATGGTATTTCATCATCAAGAACTAAAAAATTGTAGTTTACCTTGGTTTTCCTTATTACATCCTCCAGTAAATTACTGTAATCAGATTTATCATTGGGAGCGAAATCCAAGTGTAAATCTAAATTATCATACGGGCTTAACTCAGAAAATTTTGAAGGATTAAACTTCCAAAATTTTGGATATTTAATTGATAAATTTGGATTACTTCCATTTTCTAAAAAAAGAAAGTCTCTATTGTTAATTTTAGAATTTAATAGATCTATTGATGAAACCATAATTACTATAATAAATTGAATTAACAAAATGTTAAAAAATTTATTTGAAAATTTATAGCTTTTTAATTTAAGCGCTGTTGATTTTGCCAAAAGAAAAGAACAAACAATAACTGAAAGTGAAAAATTTAAATTATAATCGAACTGGGACTGCCCAAGTACAAAGACAATTGATAAAAAGAAAGGATTGATTGGATTTTGAATATTTAACAATAGATAAATTAAACCTGCAAAAATTGTTATAAAGGTAAGCAACAAACCGTTTTCAGATAGTATCTTTAATCCTATATTGTGAGGATGATCAGATAAAACATAAAACTCTTTAGCATAAGTGGGTTGTAAAGATTTAAAATTTCCTGGTCCAACTCCAAGCACAGAAAAATCTTTGAACATTTGAAGACTTTGCTTGAAAAAAATAAACCTCTGATTAAACGAGTTTTGTGATGAAATGGAATTATTTGTAAGTCTTTCTTCGACAAAAGAATTAAGACTTTTAGCATTTAACAATCCTAGACTTAAAATCATTCCAATAAATAAAACTCCTAAATTTTTTAATACAACAGTAAAATTTTTCTTTTTAAAACTAAAAAATAATAAAAGTAAAACAACAATAAACATCGATAAAATTGATGTTTTGGATAAAGTTAAAAAAAACGAAATCGAGGTAATCAAGGTTAAAAAATATTTTTTATTTTGGAAATTTGAAATTAAGACTATTCCCATAATTAAAGCCCAAAAATTTGGGTAAGTAGTCAAAGTTTGATTGAAATTTGTTAATCCGTAAAGCCTATCAAAATCGGAAATATAGAAATGAATAATGCTTAAAATATTTACTAAATAAAATAAATAAAAGGCAATATTTGGAATTTTAATTTTTTTAACTTGAAAAAACTTATATAAAAAATATCCAGAAAATAAAGTTGAATATTCAATAAATCCATAAGGAGCTTGCCTCATAAAAAGAGATGCAAAAAAAATAAGGCTGAAAGAGAAGAATATAGTATCCAAAAAATTATACTGAATCTTAGATTGCTTTCTGGTGTATAAAACAATCAAAATACTTGTAATAGAAAGACCTAAAAAAGCCCAATTGGAATTTCCTAAAAACTTAAATCCATTTGTCATAAAATCAAAGAAGGTATTAAAAATGGGCATGTTGATTTCTTTTTAATTTTTTGTAAGTATATCTTTGTAATATTAAAATCACAAATATGTTATCAATTGGTGAATTAAGACCAGGAATGGCTGTTGAGATAGATGGAACTCCATATATAATCTTATCTGCCGTTCATTCAAAACAAGCAAGAGCTGGTGGAGTTTGCAGAACTAAGATTAAAAATCTCTTAAATGGATCTGTAGTTCCAAAAACATTCCAGGGTAATGATAAACTTAAAAAAGCTAATGTAAGACACACCAAAGGTCAATTTTTATACTCCGATCCGACTGGATTTTACTTTATGAGAGAAGATACTTATGAACAATTTGAACTTGATGGAGATACAATTGACACTCAAAAAAACTTTCTAAAAGATGGTATGGATGTTGATCTTTTGACTTACAATGACAATCCGATTGCTGTTAAGCTACCTCCAAAAGTAAATTTAGAAATAACTCAAACAGATCCAGGTGTAAAGGGAGATACTGCTTCAGGTGGTTCTAAACCTGCGACTCTTGAAACTGGTTATGTTTTGCAAGTTCCTCTGTTTTTAAAAGAGGGAGAAACGATAAGAGTTAACACAGAAAGTGGAGAATATGTCGAGAGGGTTTCTAAATAAAGAGTTGAAATTTTTTCAATTTTTGGCATTAATTAATATAAGACTCTTTTAAAAGTCAACAATATATAACAACTATAAAAAATGACTAAAAAATTAATTGCTGTGGTTGCTTTAATGTCTCTAGCTTTAGCTGGATGTGGACAAGCTACTACTGAAACGGAAGAAAATTCTGCTGATGCTGTAGAATCTATCGAAATCCAAGAAACTACTGCTACTACTGAAGTAGAAGAAACTACTGAAATGGATGCTGAAGAAGTTATGGATGCTGAAGGAGAAGATACTACTGAATCTACTGAAGAGTAATTATCTTAAATAATTTAAGCCCCTTAATTGGGGCTTTTTTTATACGTTTTCTTTAAGATAACTGTAAATAAATCCATCAATTTTTCCATTTAAGACATTTTCAGGATTATTGTCTTCATGGTTTGTTCTGTGGTCTTTTACAAGTTTATAAGGGTGAAGAGTGTATGATCTGATTTGACTTCCAAAACTATTTTGAAGGTTTTCACCACGAATGTCCTGAATTTCTTTTTTATTTTGTATTTCAAGTAAATGCGTTAACTTTGACTTTAAAAGATTCAAGGCATTTTCTTTATTTTGATGCTGTGATCTTTCTGACTGACAACTAGCTGAAATTTTAGTTGGAATATGAGTAATTCTAACAGCTGAATCAGTAGTGTTCACAGATTGGCCGCCTGGTCCTTGAGATTTAAAAGTGTCAACTCTGAGGTCTTGAGGCTCTAGATTTATGGAATTATCGGTTTCAATGATTGGAATTACGTCGACTAAACAAAAGGATGTTTCACGCGTGTTTCCTGAATTAAAAGGGGATAGTCTAACTAATCGATGGACTCCGTGTTCGGATTTTAGGTTTCCATATGCATATGGTCCTTCTATTTTGACTGAGATATGTTTAATCCCAGATTCGGTTAGAGAGCATTCAAGAATCGAAGTTTGATATTCTTGATTTTCCGAATATTTTTGATACATGTTGTAAATCATTTGAGTAAAATCTTCGGCATCATCTCCTCCAGCTCCAGAATAAACAGACAAAATGGCTGAAAATGAATCGTACTTTTGATTTAATAAAGTTTTTACTTCTAAATCATTAATTTTTTTATTTAGTGATTCTAGTGCATCTTGAATTTCTTTTTCTGATATTTCTTCATGAAAAGCCTGAATATATTCTAATCCATCTTGAATTTCTTGGAGATTTAAAAGTTGCTTCTGATAAGCTTTAAGATTTATATTGAGCTTATTTAAAAGGTTTTGATCCTCCCAATTATTTGGATCTTTGAGCTGGTTTGCAATTTCTTTTTCTTTTTCTTTAATTGACTCAATGTTTAAAGCGTTGGAAATATCTTGAAATTTATTTTGTAATTCTTGAAGATTCATTTTTATTTTTATACTAAAAAAAGCCTAACAATTTTTAGGCTTTTAAACAAGTTTATGAAGTCAGCTGGTTTAAAAATGCTTCCTGGTTTTGAAAACCAATGTGCAGCCCTTTTGATTGATCGTGTACGTTTTCCATGCTTACACATTTAAAACCAAATTGTTGGCATTTTTCTTGAATATAACTGTTAATTTGTCCTCTTAATTCTTCAGGCATATAAAGGTTTCCATTATCTCCCGTCCAATTATAAAGTAGATTTAAGGAGATTTCTTTTCCATAGTTTTCTTTCATGCTTCTTAAGTATCCAAAAGCTTCTTTATAATGCTGTTTAATTGTTTCAAAATTTCGTGAACTTAAATTATTATATCCCATTATAAATGCAATTCTTTTTTGGGTAATTCTTCCTGCTGCAACTTGTCCAGAAATACTTTTACAAATGTATCGCATATTATGAGCGGGCATTCCTTCTCCATAAGCAGTATGTCTGCAAAAAATCTGTGAAATTGAATCTCCAGATAAATATGTGTTTGTTCCAATAGCTTGTCTTGCCCCAGGATTTGATTCTCCTAACTTATTGAAATCCGCACTTTTTATATATAAATATTTTACAGCTTGATTGTCTGTACCTCTACCAAGAGCTTTAACTTTGTAATTACCTTGATCATCAGGCTGACAAGGTGGCATTAAAATTGCAGTTTGTCCTTTGAATAAATAATTATAAATTTCGTCTGGTCGATATGAAGATTTTGATTCCTTATAAACACTAATTTGTTGCTGAGCATATAAAAGTTTTCCATCTTGGGGAACTATGTCACAAGTTTGTAAGGGATGCTCTCTTGAAGGAACTGGTTCAGGGGCTTGTTCTTGACTTTGATTTTCAGATCCAGCAGAAAACCCAAAAAATCCAGCTATATATTCAATTAAATTATTAATTCCAAGTGATTTCCAAAGATTTCCAATAGATTTTAAGATTGAATCTGCAATATTTTCAAATGAAAATCCTTCTTTTCTTTGCTCAAGAATTTGATCAACTTGTTGCCTTGCATTATTGGTTGCATTTTGACTTGCTGATTGCTGGGGGTTTGATGTAGTAGTAGATGGGGTCTGTGTGTTAGTTTCGACCTGGGAATTTTGATTTGGAGAAGTTCCTGACATTTTTTATGGGTTAAAATTATTTATATATAATTATATCACAAGAGCTTTTTCAAGGCAAATAGATTGAGAAAATATTGTTTTTTGGTATATTAAATTTATAAAAAAGATATGAGTAATTTTAAGAAAGTTTTTTCAAACACTTTTTGGCAAATTTTAAGTCGATTTATTCAGGCTTTAATTGGAGTTGTTAGTTTAAAATTACTTACGGAGATTTTTCCAGCAGATGTCTATGGTCAATATGTTACTTTGTTTGAATATATTGGCTTTTTTGCAATTGCGGCTGATTTTGGACTGTATACAGTATGTATTTCTGAGATGTCTAAAAACACAGAAGAAAAAGAGGAAATCTTTGCTAATTTATTGTTTTTAAGAGTTGTTTTAACTGTTTTTATTTTAGGATTTGCAAGTTTTATTACTCCAAAAATTGGAATTTATGAAAACACTTTGATTGCTAAAGGTATTTATATTGTTTCTTTAATGACTGGTATAACCCTCTTAAGTGGTACATTAAGTTCTGTTTTACAATTTGAATTAAAGATGCATAAAGCAGCTTTAGCTCAGCTTTTTTCAAAAGTGGTTTATATATTTGGTGTGATTTATTTATGGAAAATTTCAATAGCTGGGGATACTATTAATAAATTTGATTTTTTGCTGGACTTGAATCTTTTAAGTAGTTTGGTTTTATTATTTTTTACTTTTATTTATGTAAGAAAATATATTTCTTTTAGTTTTAAGGTTTCAAAGAAATATAGTTTAAATCTAATAAAAAAAGCTTTGCCTTATGGGATAGCAATTATGCTAAATAAATTTTATTTTAAAATTGATGTTTTGATGATTCAGGCTATGAAAGGCAATTTTGAAGCTGCTACGTATTCCATTCCAATTAAAATTATGGAAATTCTGAATCTGATTCCTGTATTTTTTATGAATTCTTGTTTACCATTCTTAGGGAAAACTTTTAAAAATTCAAAAGAAAAGTTTCAAAATATTATTAAAGGAAGCTTTAAATCTTTATTTATAGTTGTGTGTCCGGTTTTAATGTGTGGATATTTCTTAGCTTATCCTCTAACTGCAAGCTTGAGTAATACTCAGTTTTTAAGTGGTTATCATTGTGTAAGTGATGCAAGAAGAATTTTCCAGCAGGAGGAGCTCGCTATGAAAGAGTGTGAAAATCTAGAAAAAAGTGATTTTGCACTCGTAGAGAATCAAAACTCTTATGTTTATTATGAAGGATCGGATTTTGCTTTTAAAATCATACTTTTCGCTTTGTTTTTTGCCTTTTTGAATGTGGTATTTAATTATTATTTGTTAGCATCTGATAATCAAAAAACTCTTTTGAAATTTAATTTTACGGCGCTTGGATTAAATGTAGTTTTAAACTATATATTTATTCCAATATATGGATTTATGGCTGCAAGCTTGGTTACTGTTGTTTGTGAGGCTTTAATTTTATTTTTAGGGTTAAATTACTATCTTAAGAATCATAAATTAAATATTGGGTTCGGTTTTTACTTAAAAATATCTGCTTTAAGTTTGTTTTTAGGTTTTTTATGTAAATATTTATATGAATTTTCTTTTATCTATATGAAAAATTTTAACTTGTTGTTAATTATTCCTGTTATTGTAGCTTTGTATTTTGGATTAATATATAAATTTAAACTTACAAATCTAGATGATTTAAAGAACTATTTTAAGACCTCTTAGTTGACATTTTTATAATAAGAGAGTAAATTATGCAAAGTTAAGATTATTATTTTAGAAAAGAAAGCTACTTTGGTCAGCACCAAATTAAATAAAAAAACTTTATAAGACATTTGTCTATATTAATTAAAAATCTAGTTTAAGCCTTGTGAAAGAGGTTAAACTAAAGAACAAACAACATACAGTAAAAATACATTGGATATTTTTATTAAGTCATCGCAAAAGATGGTATAATTATATGATTTATTGGTAGTCAAAGTTAAAAGTTAAATTTTGATTTCCCAGAACACCTAATGGTTAGTTCTAAAACAAATTATTATTAACAGTAATTATGGAAAAGAAAACGAAACTGGATGAATGGTTTCAAAAGAATACTGTTCATTCAACAGAAAAGACAAACTTCAAAAAGAAGTTTAAAAATCCGTTTCGTTCAAAAAGCGATAAAAAACTAAAACTAGTTTTCCTTGGTGGATTGGATGAAATCGGTAAAAATATGATGTTACTTGAATATGGTAACGATATTATAGCTCTTGATATGGGACTTAAGTTCCCAGAAGAAGATATGCTTGGTGTGGACTATATAGTTCCTGATACAGCTTATCTAGAGAGAAATCTAAATAAACTTAGAGGTATATTAATTACCCATGGTCACTTAGATCATATTGGGGCAATTACTTATTTAACACCTAAGTTAAAAAATCCAACTTATTATAGCCTTAAGCTTACCAATGGTTTAATTGGAAAACACTTAAAGGAGCATAAGATGGAGAAAATGGCGAAACTTGTAAATGTTAAGCCAAAAGAAACTTTTAAATTAGGAGTCTTTAAAATTACTTACTTTAGAGTAAATCACTCAATTCCTGATTCATGTGGGATTGCCATTGAAACTCCTGAAGGTTTAATTGTGCACACTGGTGACTTTAAATTTGATTTTACACCTTCTGATGGTGTTATGGCTGATATGGATTACATGAAAGAACTAGGTGAGAAAAAAGTATTACTTCTTATGAGTGATAGTACAAACTCTATTAAAGAGGGGCATACTATGAGTGAAAAAGTTGTAGGAGATGAATTAGAAAAAATTATTAAAAGTGCTCCAGATAGATTGATTATTAGTTGTTTTTCAAGTGTGATTGGAAGAATGCAAAATATAATTGATGCTGCGAAAGCTACTAATAAAAGAATTTTTATATCAGGTAGAAGTTTGGTTAACAATGTAAAAATTGCAACTCAACTAGGTTATCTTAAATATCCAAAGGGTATGATTGCTGAACTTAGAAGAAATTCAAAAGGTTCACAAGCAAAAAATGCCTTGATTTTAACTACCGGAAGCCAAGGGGAGTCTTTAAGTGGACTGACTCGAATGGCTATGGGCGAACATAGACAAATAAAACTTACTAAAAAAGATACTATTGTGTATTCTTCATCTCCAATTATTGGTAATGAAAGATCCATTAATGCAGTAATTAATGTTTTAATTAGAAAAGTAGCCAATGTAATTACAAACAAGCATATGGATGTTCATACAAGTGGACATGGGAATATTGAGGATCTTAAAATGATGATTAATTTTATTAAACCTAAATTTTTTGTACCAGTTCATGGTGAGTATTATCATAGGTTTTATCATAAAAAATTAGCTTTAGAAGAAGGTATTCCAAAAGAAAATATCTTTTTACTTGAGAATGGGAAAGTATTAGAGTTATCAAAAGGTAAGGCTTTTGTTGCTAAAAAAGATGTTCCTACTAATTATATAATGGTAGATAACCAAGCTCCTAAATTATGTAATGTAGCCTCTGAAATAGTGTCTGAGAGGCAATCTATGAGTTTAAATGGTGTTATTCTTATTAACGTTGTTATGGAGTCTAAGAGGCCAGTAATGAAGTCTTTAAGTATAAGTTCAAAGGGATTTATATATATGAAGTCGACAGAAAAGGTTTTAAAAGATGTTGAAGCCGAAAGTAAAAAACTTATCAATATGCATCTAAAAGGAAGAAAAAGAGTTAACAAAGGTGAGCTTGAAGCATTCTTAAAGTCTGCTTTGGATCGTGTGGTAACTAAAAACTTACAAAGAAGACCTTTGGTAATACCTAATATATTATTTGTGAATTAACTTGACAAAGAGTTTTAAATAGTTTATAAGTCTTGTGGGTTAAATGGAAAAAGAATATGTGCATAAGTTGCAGATATTCTTTTTTTTTGTTTGTAGAAAGCTTTTATTTGGATTGTTCAAAAGACTGTGGAAAAGTTCTAAAGTTGTTGAAAAGCCTTAAAATTGTTAATAAGTTGTTTATAAGTTTGAGGGTGTAGTTGGAAAAGATTTGCACATGGGTTTTAGGTAGTCAGTACCGTAACGGGTTTAAAGGAAGCTAAAAAGTAGGATTTTGATGGTGTTGAAAAGTTTAGTGTTAAATACAATAAATTTTTGATTAGACAGTAAGTTATAAACAGGTTTTGCACAATTAATGTTGAAAACTTTATTTCAAATAATTTGTTTATAAGAAGAGGAAAAGGTGGTTATAAATATTGAAAAATAAAATGTTTTACACATAGATTGTGGAAAAGTCGTGCAAGGTTTGATGATTTGTTTTATAAAAGCCAAAAAGGACTTGTGTATTCAAGAGTGTGAATCACGGTTGTACCTAGTCAAAAGCTGTTTTGCACAATTGCCTTCTATTATTACTACTATTATTTTTTTTAATTTATTTATATATAATTATATGGAAATTGTTTAAAAGTTTTTTGGTTGAAATTTGGAAGGGAGTTTGTAAGAATGATTTCTGATAACACAGAAATATGAAAGTAATTTGTAAACAAGTTGAGTTAGCTGAAGCTTTGAATGTAGTTTCAAGAGCAATTGGAAGTAATAGTACTTTACCGATTTTGAATAATATTTTGTTGGAAGCCAAAGGAAATGCACTTTGGTTATCTGCAACGAATTTGGAGGTAGCGATTAAGACAAAAATTATTTGTAATGTTGAATTTGAAGGAAGTATTACAGTTCCGGCGAAATTGTTTTTTAGTTATGTAAATTTGCTTTCGAAAGAGGATTTAGTTTTGGAAGAATTAGATGATTTGAGTTTGAGTGTTTCTGGAAGTAATAGTGAGACTAAGATTAAGGGTTTGAAGGCTGAGGATTATCCAACTATGCCAGAAGTTTCGAATGAAGTGAGTTTTGATGTGAATTCAAAAGTTTTTTCAAGTGCTTTAAAGAAGGTTGTTTTTAGTTGCTCTAATAAGGCTGATAGACCTTTTTTGGCTGGAGTTTATATGTTCACGGAAGGTAATAAGTTTTACTTAGTAGCTACGGATAGTTATCGTTTGAGTGAATGTAGTATTGATTTGGACAAGAATGTGGATGGGATTAGTTGTATTGTTCCAAGTAAAACTATGGGTGAGTTAGAGAAGATTATGGAAATGAATCCAAAACAGAATGTTGAGGTTATTTTAGGGCAAAGCCAAATTGCTTTTAGATGTGGAGAAACTTTAGTTTTGTCTAGGTTGATTGATGGCCAATTTCCGGATTATAAAAAAATTATCCCAGCTGAACATAAAACTTCTGTTAGCTTAGGACTTTCTGATCTTCAGCAAGCTTTAAAAAGGGTTAGTTTATTTGCGAAAGAAGTTGAAGATGCGGTGAGTTTGGAGTTTGATAGTGAAAATGAAAAGGTTTTTATTTCCACTCAAGAAACTTTGATTGGTACTGATAAAAATGAAATTTCTATTGCAATTTCTGGTGAAAGTACTAAGATATCTGTGAATTCTCAATATTTAATGGATGTACTGAATGTAATTGGGGATAGTGTTGTTAGTTTACAGGTTACTGATCGTATATTGCCTATCAAGGTTTTAGACAAGAAGGAACCAAACTTTCAATATATTATAATGCCTTTAAAAGTCTAGTTTAATGACTAAATTTTTATTCTCGAAAAATACCTTCAAGGGATTCAACCATCAGTTTTTGGATTTAGTGTGCAAAAACAAAGTTTCTAAGTTGTCTGGATTCCCTAATAAAACTGCAAAAGCTTTTTTTATAGCTAACAGTTTTTATGAATGTAATTTCGATAAACTGATTTTTGCGGTTAATGAAAAAAGTCAACTTGATACTTATCAAGAACTTTTCCACAATTTCGGTGTAAAACATGTGCAAAACTTTCGAATTTTAGATAATCCGCATAGTGATGCAGGTATTGTTCGAAAGAATTTAATTTCTAAGTTGAACTTTGCTGCTAATTTGCAGAGTTCGAAAAAGGAAATTGTTTTAATTACTTTAGATGAGCTTTTAGCTTATTTCCCAAATAAAAAGGATGTGGAGAGAAATAAGTTGAATTTTAAGGTTGGGCAAAAAATTAGCATGGTTGAGATTTTTGAGAGTTTAATTAATGCTGGATATGATAATGGGCAAACTTTTCATGTTTTTCAAGGTGAGTATTATGCAAAAGGTGAGCAAATTATGGTTTTTCCTTTTAATAGTGATTTTCCTATTTGTATTAATGTAGCTTTTGATGAAATTACNGAAATTAAGGTNATGGATTTAAGTTATGAAAAAGAAATNGGNAGNTTTGAAGAAGTTGATATTTGGTCNTTTGAGAAAGAGAATGANGAATGTTTTTTTTCTGATTTTATGACTGAACATTCTTTATTNATNCAGGATGAATTAGATGTTTTTGAGGATCAGTTTAAATTGGTNAAGAAGTTTGAGGAGAATTTNGATCCTGCTTCAAGTTTGTTTTTACAAGCTTTNAATGAAGATGAAGATAANCATTTGCATGTTCGAAAGAGTAGTATTTTGCAGTATCAAAGTTTGGAGGATTTTACTTCGGATATAATTTCTAAAAAGCAGGCTAATTGGTCTATATTGTTTTTCACAAAGAAATTTGATGAAGTAAAAGGAATTTTAGACAGTAAAAATATTGTTTTTTATCGAGATATTGAAGCTTTGCAAAAGCAAAAACATGGAGTTTTGGTTGTGGATATGCTTGAGGATAGTAAGTATTTTGAAAGTTTTATGTCTACGGATCAAAAGTTTTTGATTCTAAGTGATAAAGATGTACCAGGGATAGTTAAAAATAAAAAGAAAAATAAAAATAATCAGCAAATTTATTTGGATTTAATGACTCAGTTAAAACCAAATGATTTAGTTGTGCATGCTGATCATGGAGTTGGAAGATTTGAAGGATTGGTTTCGAAAGTGATTGGAGAGATTACCAAGGAGTTTATGGAAGTTTCTTATGCTCAAAATGATAAATTATTTGTGCCAATTGATCAGGCTGAAAGAGTTTCTAAATATATTGGAAACCCAGATTTAGCTCCAAAATTGACTCGATTAGGGGGGAGTGAATGGCAAACTGTTTCTAATAAACTTAAAAAGGAGACTGAAAAAATTGCCAAAGAACTTTTGGCTTTATATGCTAAAAGAAAGGCAGCTAAAGGTTTTAAGTATTCGGATGATAAAGATGCTCAATCAAGATTTGAAGAGACATTTCCTTATGAGGAGACACCAGGACAAATTAAGGCTATTTTAGATGTTAAGAAAGATATGGAAAATGACCAGCCAATGGATAGACTTGTGTGTGGAGATGTAGGTTTTGGTAAGACAGAAGTGGCTATGAGAGCAGCTTTTAAGGCTGTGACTAATCAAAAACAAGTGGCTTTTATTTCGCCGATTACGATTTTGGCAGATCAGCATTATAAGTCTTTTAAAAAGAGAATGGATGCTTTTGATGTCAGAGTAGAAATGTTATCGAGATTTAAAACTCCAGCTGAACAACGAAAAATTTTGGAAAGAACTGCCAAAGGTGAAGTAGACATTTTAATTGGTACTCATAGATTGATTTCGTCAGATGTTAAATTTAAGAATTTAGGTCTTGTGATGATTGATGAAGAACAAAGATTTGGGGTTAAGCAAAAAGAGAAACTTAAGGAGTTTAGAGCAGAAGTTGATGTCCTGACATTGACTGCGACACCGATTCCACGGACTTTAAATATTTGTTTAAATAAGCTCCGAGATATTACGACAATTACAACTCCACCTCCAGGAAGGTTGCCGGTGGTGACAGAAGTTAGAAAGTATTCTGAGAAAATTATTAAAGAAGCTGTGGAAAAAGAAATAGCTAGAAATGGACAAGCTTATGTTTTACATAATCGTGTACAAACAATTGATACTTTTGCAGAAAGATTAAAGGCAATTATGCCGGGGATAAGATTTATTGTGGCTCATGGTAAATTAAGTCCACTGGAGTTAGAGGATAGAATTATGTCTTTTAAGAAAGGAGAAGCCGATGTTTTGATCTCTTCAACTATTATTGAAAATGGTATTGATTTAGCGAATGCTAATACTTTGATTGTAAATAAAGCTGAGCAATTTGGGCTTTCTCAATTGTATCAGTTAAGAGGGCGTGTAGGACGTTCAAAAACGCAAGCTTACGCATATTTATTGTATCATGGCCAAAGACTTAAATTAGATGCTAAAAAACGTTTGAAGGCGATTGTGGAAGCTTCAGAGTTAGGTTCTGGATTCCAAATAGCAATGAAGGATTTAGAGATTAGGGGAGCTGGTGAAATTTTAGGATCTTCACAGTCCGGAACAATGAATGTTGTGGGGGTTGCTCACTTTTTAAGAATGTTAAATAAAGCGGTAGAAGAAATTGAATCTGGGGTTACACAAGAAACTCAAGAAATTAAAGATGTTTCAATTGAGCTTCCAATTAATGCTTTTATTCCATCGACCTATATTTCTTCTTCGAAAGAGAAGGTTTCGATTTATCAAAAGCTGTCTTCGGCTGATAGTTTAGATTATTTACAAGAAATTCAAACAGATGTAATTGAAGAATTTGGCCCACTTCCGGCTGAAGTTTTGAATTTATTTTCAGTAATAGAGTTGAAAATTTATGCTAAAAAGGCTAATTTAATAAATATCAAGACTCAAAACATGGCGAATGCCAGGCTTGGTAAACAAGTTGTATTGAGTATTAGTAAGAATGTGAAGCCAGAAAACATTATGAATATGCTTTCAAAAAATCCTAAATGGCAGATTAGCTCTGATAAACTAAAGATTTTTATGAGCGATCTGGGTGTGAATTTCTTACCAACCTTGATAGAAAGTGTTAAGGCTTTAGCTGTAAAGTTTGAAGTTAAGGCCAAAAAATAGTTTTAAATTAGTCAATTTCATTTTTGTTGACTGTTAAGCAGCTGGGGTTTGACAGATTTAAAATTATATTATAAAATAATACTGTTCTTTTACATATGGGGATGAAACTGGTTTTCGACTTAGATGACTAGGGTGTCATAAATTGCGATGTCCGGATTGCGCTACTCCGGGTAGATCCGTCTAGTGCAACAATAAGTGCTGAAGAAAATGTTGCTGGATATGAAGCATTCTTTGCTAACTCTGCAGTTACTGCATAGTTATCCACACTACTTAGCTTTAGTGGGCCAATAGTGCCTGCGACCATTTTAGATTTTGTCTCGGAGTTTAAAATGGCAATTAGAGACTAGAATTTACTTTTGTTTCGGAGTAAATTTGAAATTTAAGAAACAGAGAATTTAAGTTTTTTTGTTAATTTTATAGCTTATCTTCTTTCAATTTAAAATTGACTATCATTGTAGACGTTTATGAGCTCCATTTAAGAACCCGGGTTCGACTCCCGGCATCTCCACCAGAAATTGTATAATAATAAATTTTTGAATAAATTAGACCATTATCAGATTCCAGAATTTGTAGATGTTTACGATACTTTGAATCAGTTTGCTGATGATACAAAGTTTTATATTGATTTAGTAAATGAATTAGATCCTAATAAAATATTAGATATTGGTTGTGGAACTGGTTTTTTAACGAGTCATTTAATTGATACTAAGAGGGGAGTTTTTGGCCTTGAACCAGCTAAATTAATGATTGATAAGGCTCGTGAAAATTTTAAAGATTTAAATATAACTTGGTTAGAAGGATTTAGTTCAGATTACGTAGATGATTATTCCGGTAATATGGATCTTGTAATTATGACAGGACATGTTTCGCAAGTTTTTATTGATAATGATACTTGGTTGGGTGTTTTAAATGATGTTAATCGATTTCTTGAAAAAGATGGTATTTTTGTTTTTGAAATGAGGAATGCTTTTGTTAAACCTTGGGAAAATTGGAGGGGAGATGTAACAGTAAAAAAAGATCCAAAACATGGTGAGTTTGAATTTAGTGTTGAAACTATAAATTTTGATGAAGAAAAAGTTGTTGTAGAATATCAAGGAAAATGTAAATTTTTAGATTCTTCAAATAAAACTTATACTCATGATGATGTTTTAAAATTTAGAACTTTAGATGAATTAAAAGACTCATTATATAAAAATGGTTTTAAAGTTTTGGAGGTTTATGGAAATTGGGATAAATCTAAATTTGATGAAAATTCTAGTCCTGAGATTATAATTAAGGCTCAAAAAAGATAGTTTTTTTATTTTAAAATTTTAAGTTAAAATTGTAACAGTTTAATATAGAACTATGGAAAAATTTAAAAATCAATTTTTTATTGTAAGACATGGTGAAGCTCAAAATAATGTTGATAAGGTTAAATCTTGTAAAATTGATACTCAAAAATTACATGGATTAACTGATTTAGGTCAAAAACAAGTACAAGATGAAGCTGAAAAATATTGCGATTTTGACGTTATATTTTCATCGCCAGCAAGAAGAACGATGGAAACGGCTGAAATTTTTTGTAAAACTTCAGGTTTGCATGTAATGGAGGATTCTCGTTTACAAGAATTTGATGTCGGAGATTTTGATGGAAAATCTGTGAGTGATTATAAGCTTTTTTTTAAAATCCATAGTGATCCAAATTATGAGTTTGAAAATGGTGAGAGTTTGCAAGCTGTTTTAGATAGAATGCAAAATTTTATTTTAGATATTGATAAAAAATATAATAATAAAAAAATCCTTATAGTTACACACGGTAGTCCATTGGAAGTATTGCTAGATTGGTCACAAAATAAAAAGTTAAGAAAAAGAGATGAATGTTTACCGAACGCTAAGGTTTATAAATTAGATTTTGCTTAGGGGGTTATTTTGATTGTGCTATTTCTATAAATTTATTAATAGTTTTTATTTTGCTAGAGCGAGAATTTAAGTTTTTAGATAGACTATCAAATTTTTCACAGAATAGTTTAAGGTTGTTTAAAATGTCTGTTTTAGAGTTTATATTAATGTCTTTAAATAAATCTTTTACAAATTTATTTCCATAACCGCCTGTTCTATGAATATTTGTATCGTATTTGATGTCTCTTTGAATCATTTTAAGAAGTAGGCAATCTTTTGCTAGATCAAGAATTAAATGATAGCAGATAAGAAGGTCATTTCTTTTTAGTTTTGTTATTGCAATTACAGCTTTGTGCCAGAATGCTTGTTGAAATTCCTCTAGCCAGTTCATATCAATACCATTATATTTTTCAACTGGAATATTTTTTAATAAAATTTCTAAATTTGGAATATTATTTTTGATAAATGTATATTTCTTAGAAAGGTTTAAAGTCTTGATTTTTGTAAGGTCTTCATAGGTAATAAATGTTATATCATACCTAGATAGATCTTCCATACATAACCTTGTTGTATAAGAATATTTTGTTTGATTTTGATCGATAGAAAAAATAGTTCCTAATTCTTTGCTCCAACTTGTTTCTGGATAAAACATATTTAGTGCAGATTGATTGACAATAACTTTTAAGTCAATATCACTCCATTGATCTATTTTTATGTTTTCGTTGGCTAGTGATCCACAAAGTATTACAGCTTTGACTTCTTTTGTATGTTCAAAAATATTTTTTATTTTTTTAAGTGCGTTTTCATGCCATAGTTTTTTGGTCAATTTATTGAGTTAAAGAGTGTTGTTAAAGGAAGAATCATTTAGAATTTGTTGAGGAGGAGTTTCTATTATTTCTGTCCAAGTTTTTTCTGGGTGTTTTTCTAAGTATGATTTTACTATTTGGTAGCCTAGGCTGTAGCCAAGCCAAAAAGGATAACTTTTTTCATTGTAATCAAAGAATACACTATTGTGAAGGTTTGTATTTTGTAGATCTTTCTTTAAAACTTTAAAATATTTATGGCAATCTTCGAGGTTTACTTTTGTTGCATATGATGGAGCTGCTTTTCTTGTGATTTGTTCTTCAAAATTTTGAGCTAGTCCCTCGTAGATCAAAGAGTCTAAAAGGTTATGCCAATTATGTTTTATAAATGAATGGTTGTATTCGTGGGCAAGGGTGTTTTTAAGTTCTTTAGTTTTAAAGTTATTGTTTACAAACAAATGTATAACATTTGTGTATGGGCAAAAGCCTGTAACTCCAGAAAGTTTTTCTTGGGTAAATTTGTTATAAGATGGAAATATATAAATATGAGTGGGTTTAGAGTTTTTGATATATTTACCACAGATTAAAAAAGTTTCTTCTACAATTTGTATAACTTTGTTGGTTTCAAGGTTTAACTCTTCTAAATTTTTAATATTTTCTCCTTGAAAGATATAAGATTTAAGAAAATTTGGAAGATATTCTTTTTTTTCAAATCCTGCAAACCCAATTTCGGATAATTTTATTTGATTGTTTAGATCATTAATTAAGCTTTCGGAAGTTTTATGACTGTGATCAAGAAAAGAATATATTTTAGCAATACATGTATTTTTAGAATTTTTAATTTCTTGATAATGCATTTTTAAGAGATTTTATATTGTTTATATTATCTTTTAAGAGTTTTAGGTAGTCAAGTTTTGTGAATATGTTATACTATTGACATTTTTAAATTAACATGTATAATATAATATAGTATTTAATATGTCAGGTATAAATAATTTAGATCAAATAAACTTATCCCCAAAAGATCGATTAAATAGAGATGATTTTAAGCTTCTTAGTTTTAATGAACAAAAAGCTTTAATTTTAGAAGTGTATAATAATGATGAATATTTTATTAATGTTGATTTATATAAATTTTCATTTCAAATTTTAAAATGGATGATTCAAGAGAAAAAAGGAGTTTTTGCTGTTTTAACTTCTCTTTTAGAAAACTTACAAAGCTTTCAGGGTGATTTTCAAGAGGATTTATATAATTTAGTTTTAGAATCTAATTTATATGTTAATTATCTTATTGAAAATCTTTATAGGTTTGAAAAAAAATACCATAGAAAATTTATATTAGGTCTTATTGAAAAAGACTATGGTTTTAGTATTTTAAATAGTAAAAAAATAGATTTTAATCAGTTTTATGATATTTCAGCAGATGAAATATTAGAGTTAGCTCGAAAAAAAGCTTTAGAAAAATTAAATACTCATGATTTAAATAAAAATTATGATTTATTTATTCATGATATTCCTAAAATAGAGGAGGACAAAGAACCTATTTTAGAAGAAGTATCTTTAATTAATAAACTTAAAAAATTCTTTAGGAAAAAGCATGATGAAGTTTTAGAAATTGAACCTGTTTCATTTGATTTTGAAGTTTTTATTAAGGATTGCCAATTAGAGACGAATCGTTCTTATTCTTTTATAATAAATTTAATTAGAGAATTGTTTTCTGATATAGAAAATTGGGAATACTTTTTTTCAAAGGAATTGAAATATAATAATTTAAGACATTATGAATTGTTATTAATGATTTCAATATACAAATCATTAGAATGTCAATTCTCTAAAGAGTTTATAAATAATTTATTGATTAATTGTTATAGTGAAAACGATACTTCTTATGATTTGTGTTTGAAGTTTTTAAAAGCTGGTTCAAAAAAGCTTATAGATTTAAAAGAGTCTAATCAGTGTGATCTTTTTGAAATTGAATCACAATCTAAACTTTGGGAAAATGATTTGTCTAAATTAAGTATCGATGAATATTTAGAGTTGTGTTCTGATAGGAATGTTTCTTCAGGTAGATTTTTGGTTCATTCTGTTAAGGATGATTTGATCGAAGATGTGTTAAGAAGAAAATTTTTACGTCCGTCTGCTCTTTTACATATTGAAGACCCTAAGGTTAGTGAGTTTTTAGATAAAAACAGATTTAGCAAAAAAGGTTTTAATCAAACTTTTGGAGTTTCTATAGGTTCACACTTTTCATTTGATAATAAAATAATGTATTCTTCTGCTAGTTTTGCTTTTGTATTTGCAGCTGAATCTATATTTAACAATTATTCTTTTTTAGAAACGCATGTTGGCAAAGAGAATGATATTGTTATAGGGCCTAAGGATGGATCATATTTAGATAGTAATTTTTGTATAGATGTTTTAAAACATGGTTTTGTTTTAATGCCATTGTCTTTAAAAGATGAAATAGAAGTTTCTGATGATTTAAGAGTTTTTTATTATAAAGGTAGGACAGTTGATCAAGGAATGAAAGAATTAAGGGAAAAAATCTTAGAGCCTGAAAGTAAAGTAAAATTAAAAAACCAGCCAAAACTAAACTATTCTTTTCATTATTATCATAGTGGAGCAAGTAATTCTTCATATTATGCAAAAACTGCAATATGGTATAATTTTAAAATGTTTGAAAAATATAAAGATGTAGAAGATAAGTTTAATTTGTCTGTTTTAGAGGGTCCTAAGCAAGGCGGGTTAGGAAATTATTTTTCAGTGTAATAATTTTTTATATTTAGGACATTTAATGTAAAAATCTATGTTATGTAGTTCTTTAAAGAGAAATTCTTATCTTAGTATAGGATATAAAAAGCTTACAATTTGTAAGCTTTTTTATTTAAACGAGAAAAGAGATCTTTATTGTCAATTTTTATGATTAGCTAAAGATATATATTTTTAAAAGCCCCTGGTTATTGTAAGAGGCTTGTTTAGAGGACTTTATTTTTGTTTGTTTCCTTGAGGAGCAGAACTCTTGGTTTCTGGATAATAATGGTTGTGTATAGCAAGGCCAGTCATAACTGTGGCAAATACTAATGCTTGAATTTTAATTCCTAGTTTTGCAACTTCATCGATGTTTTTTTGTCGAGTTTCAATTCTTGGTCCGCATTCATCATAAGCTCCAAAATTTCCATTTGAATCTGGGGTTGGTATGTATGACATGTTTTTTGGTTAAAAGTTAAATTAATTTATATTTTATACATAATGATATTCAATGTAAAAATCTATGTTATGTAGTTCTTTAAAGTGGTTGTTTTATGGTGTAATATGTGTTATAATTAAGCGAAAAGAAATAAATATATTATGCATAAGAATCCGAGAAAAGTTTTAGAGGCTGTTAAATTAATTTTTCCGAAAGAATTGTTATTTAAATATAATTTAATTAAATTGCTTGGAGCCTTTGCGTATGCTATTTTAGCTTTTAGAATTTATACTACTAAATTTCTTTTAGATTCAATGGTAGATAAGGATTTAGGTGGGTTTTATTTTGCTATTGCTTTTATTGTTTTTGTTTACGGTTTTGGTTATTTTTTAAGAGCAATTGAAATGAAAATGCATAGAAGGTTGGCTTTGCGTTTGTGTTGTATATCCCGAGAGTTTTTGTTTAATAAGTTGGTAAAGTATCCTTATAGTTTTTTTGCTTCAAATTTGTCAGGAAAGCTTGTAGCAGACTTAAGGAATTTTGATTTAATTGAGGCTTGGTATGATAAATATCAGGGGCAAAAGATAGCTATTTTAAGGATTTTAATTATTCTTGGAATTGCTTTTTATACAAATTTTTATTTAGGAGTTTCATTTATTGTTTTTACTTTTCTGATTTTATGGCTTTATAAAAATCAAGTTAAGAAAATTTTAGATTTTTCAGAAATTAATACACAGAATAGAAGTATTTTTATAGGAAGGCTTTTTGATTATATTTCAAATATATCTTTGGTAAGGCTTTTTAATACTTTTAAAACTGAAACGTTTAGAACTAAGAAAGATCTAAAGAATTACATGGATTCTTCAATTGATTTATATGTTCAAAAGCATAAGTTTAATTTATATGGGAATTTCTTATTAATTTTTTTAGAGGTTTTGGTTACTTTTTATTTAATATATATATTAAAGCTAGGACAGATTACAGTGGGTGACTTTACCATAATAATTATGTATTTAAGTATTTTTAATACGAAGTTCCTAATGTTTATTAGGAATGAAAGTATGATGAGTGATTGGAAAGGTGGAATTGAGTCTGCTTGTAAAAGACTTTTTGTGGATTTTGATACTTGTGATCCAGTGAAATCTGTTTCTAAGCCTGAATCGTCGGATATTACTTTCGACAATTTAACTTTAAAGCTGTCTAATAAGAAAATTTTAAAAAATTTAACTTTAGAAATTAAAGAAGGAGAAAAAATTGGATTAGTTGGACTTTCAGGAGCTGGGAAAACAACTCTGGTTGAAACTTTAATGAGACTTCATTGTCCAGATTCTAAAATGGTTTATGTAGGAGGAAAAGATATAACGAAATTAAAATTAGATGATTTGTTGGATATGTTTGGGATAGTTGATCAGAATACTCTTTTGTATAATGATACAATTGAATATAATTTAACTTTAGGTAGAAAATTTTCGGATAAACAAATTAAAAATGCCCTTCAAAAAGCATATTTAAACGATTTTATTAAAGATCAAGATAAAGGTTTAAAAACTATGGTTGGAGAACGAGGTGTTAAGCTTTCAGGTGGTCAAAAACAAAGGATTGGGATTGCTAGAGCAATTTTATTTGATGCTCCAATTTTAATTTTAGATGAGGCCACTGCAAGTTTAGATTCTAAATCTGAAGAGGTAATTCAAAAATCAATTAAAAATTTAATTAAAAATAAAACTGTTATTGCAATTGCTCATAGACTTTCGACTTTAGATATTATGGATCGGATTTTAGTAATGAAAAATGGGAGAATAATTGAAGATGGATCGCAAAAAGATCTTTTAAATAAAAAAGGAGCTTACTATGATCTTTACACTAATCAAAATGATAAATTTTATTAATATGTTTAAAAAATTATTTACACAGAACAATGGTACACCAAGTACCAATCCTTATAAATTAGCTTTTGAGTCTAGTAGATTTTCTAAGAAATATTTTTGGCTGGCTTTTGTAACATTGTTTTTAGCTTTAATTTTTGCTAACCTTTCTCCTTTAGCCGTACAGGGACTTTTTGATAATTTAGAGCTTTTAAATTTTAGGAATATTTATTTTTATGCTGGGGTGTCTTTATTGTTATTATTTTTAAATAAGTTTTTTTATTATTTTTATGGGATTTATGCAACTCATTTATATGGACGTTTGGTTAATCAATCTAGGGTAGATGTTTTGGATTATTTGAATAAGCATAGTGATGATTTTTTTGCGAGAAGACCCTCTGGTGAGATTAGTTCAGAGATTTTGGATTCTGGAGGAATTTCTCCTTTAGTTTTTGGTCATTTAGAAACAACTTTACCTAATTTGATTACATTAATTGTTTCTTTTATATTATTTTTTAATGTAAATTTGTATATTGGTTTATTTGCTTTTATTTTGTATGGAGGTTTGTTTTTGCAAGTTTTTAAAATGATAAAAAGTTTTTCATTTGTTTCAAAAAAACATGCTGAAAAAAAACATATATATTATGGATTTTTAAGTGACTTTATTGGTAACGTTAAGATTCCAAAGATTTTTAATGTGCTAATGGTACAATCTAAAAGAATTTATAAAAACATAAGGATTATAAGAGATTCATGTTTCGAAAAGTGGAATGCAAGAGATAATATGTGGATAGCTACAGATTTTTTTGATTTTTTTATAAGGTTGATATCTGCTTTTGGGCTTGGATATTTTTATTTGAATAATTTAATTACTTTAGGTGAATTTACAATGGTATTTTATTTGATAGGGAGAATGAATGGTGTTGTTAATAATATGCAGACTATTTTTGAGGAACTAACTGAAAAAGAAGCGGAAGTGCGTTTAGCACTATCTAAATTAATTGTTCCAGTTCAAGAAGCGGATAAAGTTGATGCTAAAAAGTTAAAGGTTGAGGGATTGATTGGAATTGAATTTAAAAATGTAGAGTTTACCTATAAAAATGTTTCTAAAAAGCAGTTAAATAAATTTAACTTAATAGTTAAGCCAGGTGAAAAAATAGGAATAGTGGGAGAATCAGGAGCTGGGAAGTCTACGGTATTTAAAGTTTTGCTTAAGCAATATAGCTATCAAAAGGGTGAAATTTTGATTAATGGCCAAGATATTTCTGCTTGTACAAAGGATTCGGTTCGAAAAGAAATTGCTATTGTGTCGCAAGATACATTGGTGTTTAATCGGTCTTTAAAAGAAAATATTACTTTGGGTATGAAATATTCGGAAAAAGTTCTTAAAAAGGCTTTAAAGGACTCTCACTGTGCTGAATTTATTAAAAAGCTTCCAAATGGTTTGGATACTCAAGTTGGTGAGCGTGGAGTAAAGTTGTCTGGTGGTCAAAGACAAAGAATTGGAATTGCGAGAGCTTTATTGAAGGCTTCGCCAATTATATTATTAGATGAAGCAACATCGGCGCTGGATTCTAAATCTGAAAATTTTATTCAAGATTCAATTAAAAAGTTATCGAGTAACCATACAATGATGTGTATTGCTCATAGGCTTTCTACTTTAAGTTTTATGGATCGAATTATTGTTTTAGAAAAAGGAAAAGTTGTAGAAGAGGGAACTCATAAAGAGCTTTTGAAGCTCAAAGGCAAGTATTTTGAACTTTGGAGTCATCAGAATAAGGGGATGTTGTAGATTTTTGTTGTTTGCTTTTAATTATGGTATAATTAAATGATATATTCATGACTTATGGTTTATTTTAAAGTTAAAAAAGCTCCAGATGGTTATTCTTTTACTTGCCCTGAAAATTTGGAAAATGGAAAATTGATAGGTTCTCAAGAATATTACTCTGATTCTTTGCATGAAGCTAAAAAAATAGCTAGAACTTTGAAGCAAGATGTTTTTGAGGCTTTAGGAGTGGAAGGGTTTGTAGATTTTGAAAATTGTCCGGTGTCTTTTAATTTTTTAAGAGATGGTAGGTTTGAAATTTTGTACCCATGTTTAAAAATGTTAAATACTCAAGAGGAGACTTTAATACTTGGCTTTAAAACTTTTGATAATTTTAAAGAAGCTAAAAGTTTTTATTTACAGTCAATTTATAACTATACTAAATTATCTGGAAATCCTTTATTAAAGTTTGAAACGGAAAATTTAGGATTTAACTTTACTTCTTTTGACAATTTTAATCCTAAATCAGAACTTAAGGAAAATCCCACCCCTATAAATGCGGAGTCAGAAAGACTCTTGAAGTCTTTAAGGTCTGGCCCTTTTAGATCGAGTGTTTATGAAAAGAGTCTGGAAGATTTAGATTCAAAAGATAAAATCTTTAAATCTTTTGAAGATTTCTTTAAAAGGGAGTCTAGTGTTTTAGTTGATTTAAAAGTAAAAGATTTAAGAAGTTTGTCTCCAAGGCAAGCAATTTTGCTAACTGTGTATTTTGTAAATCATCATACTAAGTATAATTTTGATAGTCTTGGCGAAAAGGGGGACTCATCTAAAATTGATAATTTTTCAGCTTTGGATATGATTCAGGATTTTGAAGAAAATCATAATAATCCTAATTGGAGTGGAAATGGGGTGTGTCGTCATATTGCAGGATTAACAAAGTTTGTTTTTGATTCTCTTAAAGAAAATCAATTAAACTTTAACTTTTTGAATGATACTTATTGTGAATTTGAGCATAATCATTCATATAGACCTGAAAGTTCAGATGAAGGCTTAAAGGATGGTTTTGGAGAAGCTTATATAAAACATGTTTGGAATGTTTTTTATACAATTCAAAAGAATGAAGTTGATTATACAATTTTAGATGTTACATGGGCAGATTTTAACCCAGAAAATACTGGTTTAGAGAAGCTTGATTATACAATGGAGAGAAATTTTCCAGTTTTAGCTATTTTAATGAGAGATGTTAATTTAGATAATGAAAATTTTGAAAGTCAGTTTAAATTATTTTTTGATCAATTTATTATAAATATGAAAAAATATGAAAATGATTTAAAAGCTCAAAAGTATTTTGTTGATGAGTTTTTTGAGGCTTGTTCTCATATTAATTTTAATAAATTAACTTTTAAAAACAAGCTTAAAGATGAAATTACTTATTTGGGAATTAGATTGCCAAGACTTGATTTGTCATTAAATGCAATATCTTTATTGGATTATTTTTCTTTAATGAATATTGTTGGTAAAGATGCTTTGTTGACTAAATATATTCAAAAACAAATTGATGCTAAAACGGTAGATAGATCTTTGTTTCAGATTAGGGATATTCTTTTTTTGGAGAAGTTATTACACAAGTTTTATAGTTTGAATGAAGATGTTTTTAGATCATTCTGTGAAAAATATATAAGTTTTAATTTATTAGCTAAAACATGTGGAATATTAGATGATTCTACTTTAAGTAAGGAGGAAGTAAATCTTTTATATAATATATTGGGATTTAATAATAAAATGCATTTTGCTCATGTATATAGAAGTCAAGGTTTGGAAAGAACGGGATTTAGTGATTTTGAAAAAATTATTAAATATGTAAAATTTAAAATTTTAGAGAAAAGTTCTTCTTTTAATTTTAAAAGTTATTCTGATTTAGAGCTGATTTTTGAATTTAAATCTTTGATGAAGTAGAAATTTCTTTTATGTAAATAAATAAAGCTCCAATTATTGGAGCTTTTTTGTTAAAATAATATGCTAATTATAGGTTATCTAGATAATAGGATTCTTGCTCCTCTAGGATTTATTACTATTGATTCGTATGAATTTAAATTTCTAAATGATAATTCTGTTACGTTTATCTCTAGATAAGGACTTAGATCTATATTTTGATTGATTGTATTACCATATACTTCTAACTCTAAATTTAATGAATTATTTTCTTGAATCTCTTCGTCAATTAATATTTTAAAGGAACTTATATTTTCTTCTTCGTTTTCGGTAATTTCTAATATGTTGTAATTTTCGTCAGTTGTTGGGTTTTTAATTTCAAATCTATTTTGGTCTATATTATATTCATGTCCTTCTAGCGAAATGGTTAAGTATTCTACGAAAGATCCGCTGTTTCGTGATTCTATACTTAAAGAAATTTCATTTTCACCTGTCATTAACGTATTGTTTCTTGGTGAAAACTCAAAACGAAATCTATTTGAAGGTTCAAGAAGTTCTAATTCAATATTATTTTCTTCTTGCTCTTCTTCGAGTGTTTCAAGGTTTTCGTTGTTAGCATTTAATTCATCTAGTGGATTGTTTTCTTCTTCATTATCATTTTCATCAAGAAGTTCTAATTCAATATCATTTTCTTCTTGATCTTCTTCCAGTGTTTCAAGGTTTTCGTTGTTAGCATTTAATTCGTCTAGAGGGTTACTTTCTTCATCAGATGTTCTTTGTGTAAGATTAGGTTGAAAGCTAAAGGTTTTATTTGTTCTATTATTTGAAAATCGTAAGTTTGTATTTTTAGAATTGATATTAAGAATTAACTCTCCATAGTTATAAGTTTCTGCAGAGAAAATATATGTAAAGCCTTTTGATCCAGCCTTTAAAGTTAGTTGTTTTGTGTATTGATTTTTAAAGTTTTTATTAAATTTAAATGTTATAATAGTTTTTTTGTTTAAAGGTTTTTTAAATTTAAATTTTAGTGAATTTCTTCCAATGTTATAGAATATCGGTTGATTGACCATTTCAATTGTATTTAAGGCTGATAGATTGTTGGCTTGAGGTCTTTGAAATAAGAACCCGGTTGCATCTTGCGAGGAGTTCATGTTTTGAGCTGCAAATAAACCAATTATGATTACAATTAATATGGCAATTATTTTTTTAAGGTTTTGTTTTATAAAATTCATTTTTTTATTGTTATTAAAATAAATCATATTATTATATCATTTAAACGTGTTTTTATCAAATTCTTAAAAAGAATGTATATATATTTTTTGTAGAAATATATTTGATTTAGGGTGTTTTTTGACGTAGGTTTTTTTGTGTGTATAATTTAGGAAAAAAATTAAAATTAATTATATGGGAAAAAGAGATATTGCTTTGTTTAATGACGCAGATTGTTTGTATTTAGACTTATCAAATTTAGAGGCTGGAAGTGATAAAATGGATAAATTACTTTCTTCTGAGGATCAAATAAATAATATTTTTGATGAAATTAGAGAATTGTTAAAGTCGCAGTATAGCCATATTGTTTATGAGCTTAGCAGTAATCCTAATAAGGTTTTTAAAATTAGCAAAGATATTGATACTTGGAATATTCGAGAAAAAATTTCAAATGTAAATACTACTTGTTTTTATGAAGAAGGAAGAATTATAAATTATTCAAATTTTTTAAATGAGTTTTTGTTTGGAAATCAGTTTGAAATTAAGTCTAGTGATTTTACTGATGCTTTAAATTTGTTGTTTTTAAATTATAGTTTAAGTTATGAGAATGTTTTAGATTTAAATAAAAGTTTAGAGGTTTCTAATGATGATTTTTTATATTCTATTTATAGAATGTTAAAGGATTCTTCTTTAATTAATGAAGTTTTTAATATTTCTTTTGATGACTATGAGGTAAGTATTCAAGCCAAAAAAGGTTTAATTAATAAATTAAAGGATTTTAAAAGTTTGATCATTAATTAGTGTGAGAGATTTATGTGGCTGATGTATGTTGTCAATTTGAATAATTTGACTTATTTTTAAATAGTTTTAACCTTTTATTGTAGATACATTATTTAATTTTTTGTGTATGAAAAATATAGTAGCTAATTTTGAAGCTCAGATTTTTGAAGCTTTAAAAATTGTAAAAGAAAGTAAGTTTAAAAGTACTGATTTTGAATTTAAAAATGTTTTAATTTGTGGAGTTGGTGGTTCTGGAATTGCGGGTTCTGTTGTTATGGATTTGGTACATGATGAATTAAAAATACCACTTGTTTTATGTAAGGGGTACCATATACCGGCTTTTGTTAATGAGAAAACTTTAGTGATTGTTTCTTCTTATTCTGGTAACACAGAGGAAACTTTAGAAGCTTTTAAGCAGGCTAATGCTTTAGGAGCTGAAATAGCTGTAGTTAGTGGAGGAGGAAAGTTATTAAGTCTTGCTGAAGATAAAAATTTAAATTGTATTCTTTTGCCTGATGGATATCCACCAAGGGCAGTATTTAATTTTTCTGTTATTTCTGTAATGGCAGTTTTAAATAAGTATGGATTAATTTCTGATCGATTTTATTTCGAATTTGAAAAGTCTGTTAAATTATTAGTTGATAATCAAGATAAAATTATTGAAGAGGCTAAAACTATAGCTCAGCGATTAGGAAATAAGATTCCTGTTGTGTATGCAATGAAAGGATTTGAAGGTGTAGCGACTCGTTTGAGACAACAATTTAATGAGAATGCTAAGACTTTAGGTTGGAGCAACGTGATTCCAGAAATGAATCATAATGAAATTTTAGGATGGAGAACAAATACAGATAATTTATTGGTAATTAATTTGAGAACTCCAAATGAATTTTCTCGAAATGCTAAACGATTTGAGGTTAGTCAGGAAATTTATGGGAAGTATACAGATGATATTTTTAATATTTGGAGCTCAGGTGCATCTCAAATTGAAAATACGATGTATTTAGTAAATTTTGCAGATTGGTTAACGGTTTTTGTAGCAGAAGAGAAAGGAGTAGACGCTATGGAATTCGATATTATTGAATTTCTAAAAGGTCGATTGGCTGAATAAAGGTGTTTGACAAGACTTTTTTTTCAATGTATTTTAAAATTAGTTAATTTTAAAAAAATGTATAGTTTTAGTTCTCAAATTGTGGTCATTAAAGTTTCTAAATGATTAAGTAGTTCTAAGCTATAAATTTTAGGCTACTTGTGGGTAGTCTTTTTTTAATTTTAATTTATGAAAAAACAAGAAATCGAAAAAAAATTTAATATTAAGTCCAAAGAAGAATTTTGGCTGAAATACTGGGAAAATCATCAAGTTTATAAGTTTGATGAATCTAAACTAGATAAAACTTTTGTAATAGATACGCCACCTCCTTATGTTTCGGCTGATCACTTACATTCTGGTCATATTATGTCATATTGTCAGGCTGAGTTTGTAGTTCGCTATAAAAGAATGCAAGGTTTTAATGTTTTTTATCCTATGGGATTTGATGATAATGGGCTTCCAACAGAAAGATTTGTAGAAAAGAAATATAATGTAGATAAAAATACAATTTCTAAAGAGAAATTTATTAAATTATGCTTAGAGGAAACCAAAAAAGGAGCTTTGAATTATAAAAATTTATGGCAGGCACTGGGAATTTCTATGGATTGGTCCAAAACCTACAGTACAATTTCGGACTTTGCTATGAAAGTTTCTCAAAGTTTTATCTTAAAAATGTTTGAAAAGGGATATTTATATCAAGACAATCTACCTGTTTTGTGGTGTCCTAAGGCTCAGACAGCCTTGGCACAAGCTGATTTAGATGACTTAGAGGAAAAAACTTTTATGAATTATATTAACTTTAAATCTTTTAGTGGTGATGATTTGCAAATTGCAACAACTAGGCCAGAGTTGATTTTTGGTTGTGTGGCTTTATTTGTAAATCCGAATGATACTAGGTATGAAAGTTTAATTGGAAAGCAAGCAGTGAATCCTTTAGATGGAAGTAGGGTTCCAATAAAGGCTTGTGAATCTGTAGAAATTGATAAAGGAACAGGATTAATGATGGTTTGTACTTGGGGAGATCAAGAGGATGTAATTAAATGGAGAGATTTTAACCTAAATACAAAAATAGTTTTAGATAAACAAGGTTTGTTAACTGAAAATTGTGGTAAATATGCGGGAATGGATTGTATTACTGCAAGAAAAGCAATTTTAGAAAAGTTAAAAACTAATGGAGATTTGGTTAAACAAGAAGAGAAGGTTCATAATGTGAAAATACATGATAGATCTGGTGCAAAAGTAGAATTTATTTTATCGGAGCAGTGGTTTTTAAAAACTGTCGAATTTAAAGAGGATTTGTTAAAGCAAGCTGAAAAAATTAACTGGTTTCCTTCAGACAAAAAGCAAATTTTTGACCTTTGGGTAGATGGTTTGAAATGGGATTGGTGTGTATCTAGACAAAGATACTATGGTGTTTTTATGCCGGCTTGGAATTGTGTAAATTGTGAGCATGTTGTTTTTGCAAAAGCAGAATCTTTGCCGGTTAATCCTTATAATCAAAAATGTATTGCTGAGACTTGCCCAAAGTGTGGATCAAAAGAATTTGCAGCTAATGATAATGTTTTAGATACGTGGGTGACTTCTAGCTGTACGCAATATTTAGCAGATGAATTTTTGGGACTGGAAGATAAATTGTTTCCACCAGATGTAAGGCCAAATGCTTTTGAGATAATTCGAACATGGGATTTTTATTCGATTTTAAATGCTTTTTTATATAAAGATGAAATTCCGTTTAAGAATTTAATGATTTCTGGTCATGGACTTGATGATAAAGGAATTAAAATATCCAAAAGACTTAAAAATTATGTTGAGGCGGAAAAATTACTTGAAGATTACCCTGCTGATTCGATTAGATATTGGGCTGCTAAGGCTAAGCTTGGAAAAAACCATAGGTTTTCAAAAGAGGAAATCTTAAAGGGAAATAAAACTATAAAAAAACTGTGGAGTGTTATGAATTTTTTAAATTTAAATGCAGAATTTATTGCTGATCATTTTGACGAAAACACATTAGAGGATGCGGATAAATGGATTTTAGGATGTTTAGATAAAACTATTTTTAGTGTAAATCAATATTTTGAAGAATTTGAATATTCAAAAGCTTTAAGCTGTATTGAGGACTTTTTTTGGAATGATTTAACTGATAACTATATTGAGTTTATAAAATATCGTGTATTTGGAGACGATTTAAAGTCTAAAAAATCTGCTCTAACAAATTTGGATTTAGTTTTCTTTAAACTTATAAGATTATTTGCACCTTTTATGCCATTTATTACTGAAGAGATTTATCAAGTGTTTTATAAAGACCGTATGAAATTTGTAAGTCTTCATAATTCAATTTGGCCACAGGAAGTTGCTATTAAGAAAGGTGATTTTAACTTAAATGAATTTTTAAATGCGATTAATTTAATATCTGAAATTCGAGCTTATAAGTCTCAAAACAGTATTTCTTTGGGCGAATTTATTCCTGAGTATAAGGTTGAGAATGATTGTGATATCTTGAAATATGGTACTTTTATTTGTAATGTAATTCGTGTAGAAAAACTATTTTAGGATGATATGCATATATTTAGAGATTTAAAGCCCAAAACACTTGGTAAAATTCAGAAATTGCAGATTATAGAGTCGGATTTTGAGGTTAACTTTGTTAGAGGGACTGGAAAAGGTGGGCAAAAGCAAAATAAGACTTCAAGTTGTGCTTTTGTTAAACATATTCCAACCGGTTTATTTGTGAAATGTCAGCGTTATAGGATAAAAGAAGCCAATTTAAAAACTGCTATGCGGATTTTAGTTGATAAAATTGAGGAAGAAAAGCTTGGTAAAAAGTCTGAAAAACAGTTAAAATTTGAAAAAATTAGGAAAAATAAGAAAAGAAGGAAATCTAAAACTAAAAATAAGTTAGAAAATATGCAAAATTCAAAATTATTTATGATTTTATCTCCAAGTAAAACACAAGACTTTGAACAAAGTTGTCCACAAGTTTTCCACAATTTATGTGCAAAACCCTCTTTTTTTGAGGAAACTACGCAGTTATTGAACATTTTGAAAGATAAAGATGTGCCTGAAATTGCTAATTTAATGTCGGTTTCTGATAAAATTGCAATTTTAAACTTTCGAAGATTTCAAGATTTCTCTTTAAATTATAAAGAAAGAAGTTTACCTGCAATTTTGGCTTTTAAAGGTGATGTTTACAAACATATTGATGCTAATAACTATAATCAAGAGGATTTAGAGTTTGCAAATGTGAGATTGGGGATTATTAGTGGGTTTTATGGTTTGTTGAAGCCTTGTGATTTGATTCAACCTTATCGTCTTGAAATGAAAACTAGGCTCGAAAATGCCTATGGGAAGGATCTTTACAAGTTTTGGGGGCAAAAAATTACTAATTATTTAAATCAAAACCTTTCGGAGTATGATTTTGTGATAAATTTGGCTTCTAATGAGTATTCGAAGGCAATTGATAGAAAAAAATTAAGGGCAAAAGTTGTCGATATTGATTTTAAGCATATTAAAGGAGATAAAGTTTCTACTATTGCAATTTACGCGAAGTTAGCTAGAGGTCTTTTTGCAGATTATATTATTAAAAATAAGATAGATAGACTTGACAAATTAAGAAAAATAGTGTTAAATAATTACACTTTAGATTTAGAAAAATCTAATGATTATAATTTAGTCTTTGTAAAAGATGTCACCATCAAATAGAATTGCTAAAGAAGTTTGTGCTAGTATTCGAGAATTTTCTAATAATGATTCTCCATTCAAGGAAGTTTGTTCTGTTAAAGCTAGAAAATTTTTATTAGATACTGTTTGTGAACAACCGCAGCATAATTTTGGTTTTGTTGAAGGATTTGAGGAAGGTGGAAATTGTGTTGATAAGGCTAGTCAGGTTGATGAAATATTAGCTAACTTTGGTTTTGATATTAGAGTTGTAAAATCTTTAAATACTGATCATAGAATGAATGTAGTTTATAAAGATGGAAGAACTTATATTTATGATGCAAGTTTTTTTCAAGAAGATTTAATTGATATTACTGATCTACAGAAAGGGAAAGAAGTTGTAGTTGCTTGTGCTTTTTCTAATGACTCTAAGTTAATAGTTTCTAGAATAGGGAATCAAGTTTCGGTTGATTTGGATTTAGGTAATGGAAGATCTTCAAGTTTGCAAAATAATACTTATAATATTGAAGATGTTGAGGTAAATTATCCTTCGGCTAGTGAGCTTATGGTAGGTAGGGAAAAACCTCCGGTGTTTTATTATCGGTATTTTGATTATCTTCAAAATAAACAAAGGTCTGTGATTATGACTACTTCAAATTTTAATTTTTTATTTGGAGTGGCTTTAGAGGGTGGTTTTCAAGAAGAGGATGATGAAATAAGAAATACTTTTGAAAATTTAAATGGATTTTCTCTTGAGAGATTAAAAGACTCTATGAAAAGAGCAGTAAATTTTTTCTCATCGTAAAAAGTAATTTAGAAATGTATTTTTGAAATGGGTTTTGTTAAAATAGATTTACTTTAATATAAATCATTATTAAATGAATAAGGATAAACTTTTACAAGTTTTTAAACAAAAGTTGGTAAAGTTAAGAAAGATGCATGATGAAAATCCAAAAGTTAAAGAATTCACGCATAAATTAAATAATTTTTTAGCAGGAAAATCTAATGATTCAAAAAAATAAAATAAATTGGCCTGGGGAGATATTTAATCAGGATTTTGAAAGTGCATTTGAGGCTTATCAAAAAGTGGCTAAGCTGGAGAGTGTTTTTCCTATGCAGGAGGATTTATTGAAATCTTTTGAGTTTTGTTCTTTTGATGATTTAAAAGTTGTGATTCTGGGGCAAGATCCTTATCACGGAAAAGGGCAAGCTAATGGACTTGCGTTTTCGGTTTCTAAGGGAGTTAAGGTTCCACCGAGTTTGAGAAATATTTTTAAAGAATTGGAGGCTGAAGGTTTTGATGTTTCTTGGGAGTCGGGAGATTTGAGTAAGTGGGCGAAGCAGGGAGTTTTGCTTTTAAATTCAGCTTTGAGTGTTTTAGAAGGAGAGCCGATGAGTCATAAAAATTTAAAATGGGATTTGTGGACGGATTTTGTGATTAAGTGTATTTCTGAAAACAAGAAAAATGTAGTTTTTATGCTTTGGGGGGCTTTTGCAAGGTCAAAAAAAGCTTTGATTTGTGAATCAAAGCATTTGGTTTTAGAAGCTTCACATCCTTCGCCTTTGTCTGTACGGCATAGTTTTAAAGGTTGTGGTCACTTTTTGAAAGCTAACCAGTTTTTAAAAGAGTCTATTGATTGGAATCTTTAGATTTTGTATATTGGTAGTTTTGACTTACTTTATATATGAATTGAGATAGGTATTTTGTGGTTTTTAAAGATATTTGAAATAAGTAAAAGTGAAATATTATGATTACTGCTTGTTCTAAATATTGATTGTTTTCAAAAGCTTTGTTGATAAAATCTTCTTGTAGTCCGTAGGATAGTAAGGTTGAGGTTATGGCACTTAATAAATTAATTTCTGGAATGTGAGATCTGCTTTCGTAGTCCTGTTGTATTTCAAAAAGTCTATCAATTAAAACTTCAAGTGCATGAGAGTTTGGTTTGTGTAAAATTGTTTGGATTATTTCTTTTTGTTCTTGGGTGATAGTGCTGGTAATTTCTTGTGATTTGTTTTGAATATTAAAGCTCACATATTGTTTGATGGTAATTTTTTCCTCTTCTCCTTCTGGTGTTATGCGTGTTAAAGGTTCTTTTATAAATGGGTGAGGCCTTTCTAGGATTACGGATGTAAAGTTGGAGGATTCAAAGTAAGATACTTCCGTATATCTAGGTTCTAGTTTGAGTAGGTTTCTTTTGTAGTTCATGTTATTTATTTAATTTTTTCAAAACATAGACAGTTTATTATTTTTTGTCAAGTTGTTTGAAGTTTGTTTTTCTTTAAGTAAAGTTTTTTTTAAGGAAAATGCTTGTAGGTTTTTTGGTGATGTGTTATGGTGAGTGTATACACACCTAATATATATAAAGATGAATATTAAATTGCCTTTTTTAACATCTATGGTTTGTGCAGGTTTTCCTTCTCCTGCCGATGACTATATTGAAGATAGTTTAGATTTGAATAAGTTTTTAGTTAAACAAAAAGATTCAACTTTTTTTATGAAAGTTGAGGGGGATTCAATGAAGGATTTAGGAATTTTTTCAGAAAATATTTTGATTATAGATCGCTCTATTAAAAAGTTTGATCATAAAGTTGTAGTTGTGGTTTTAAATGGGGAGTTTACGGTGAGGACTTTTGTAAAAAAACAGGGGAGAGTTTTTTTGGTTCCAGGGAATCGAAAATATAAAGTTATTGAGATTATTGAAGGTATGGACTTTGAGGTTTGGGGAGTTGTGACTACGGTTTTAAATAAATTTAAAAGTTAATATTTATGGATTTTAAGTATAAAAAACAAAGGCCAATAGCTTTGGTGGATTGTAATAATTTTTATGTTTCTTGCGAGAGGTTGTTTAATCCAGCTTTAAGGTTTAAACCTGTGATTGTTTTGTCTAATAATGACGGATGTGTGATTACAAGGTCTAATGAAGCTAAGAGTTTGGGTATTAAAATGGGTGAGCCGTATTTTAAGTGTAAAAAAATTGTAGAAGATCATGGAGTGGCTGTTTTTTCGTCTAATTATGCACTTTATGCTGATTTGTCTAAGCGTGTAATGTCTATTTTAAAACGTTTTACTTCTAATTTAGAAGTTTATTCTATAGATGAAGCTTTTTTAGATTTATCACATGTTGAAAAAGACTTTTTGGAAGATTATGCGATGGAAATAAAAAGTGTTGTATTAAGAGAGTTAGGGATTCCAATTACGGTTTCGGTGGCTGAAACTAAGACACTTTGTAAGCTTAATAGTTACTTGCAAAAAGAAGTTTTAAAAAAAGAGCAATCCTTTAACTTTAAAAAGGGTCTCAGGGGTCAAAATATCAAGCCTAAGGTTTTAAACGTGCCTGGAATGAGTATGAGTATATTTGGAATAAAAGATGGTTATAGAGATGAAATTTTAAAGCTTGTAGGTATAAATGAAGTATGGGGAATTGGAAAAAAATATACCTCTTTTTTAAAGGGGAAAGGTGTTTTGACTGCTTATGATTTTATTAATTTAGATATGGAGTTTGTTCGAAAGAAAATGAAGGTGTGTGGTGTGCGTACTCAAAATGAGTTAAAGGCTTTATCTTGCATTGATTTGGAGTTGAGTATTCAAAATAAAAAGTCGATAATTAGTTCGAAATCTTTTGAGAAAGATGAAGTAGATTTAAAAGTTTTGCAAGAGGCTTTGAGTAATTATACTGCAAGAGCTTGTGAGAAGTTAAGGGATCAAAAATCAGTATGTTTGAGTGTGGGGGTTTTTGTTAGAACTAATCCTTTTAAAAATGGAGATGAGTATTACAGTAATAGCTTGGTTTTGAATTTAGATGTAGCGAGTAATTCAACTTTGAAGATTTTAAAATTGGCAAAAAAAGCTTTAGATAAAATTTTTAGACCAGGTTTGGCTTATAAAAAAGTAGGTTGTTTTTTGATGGGGATTTCGGATGTAGATTCTGAATGTAAACAGATGGATTTATTTGAGGGTGAAGGTTTGATTGAAAAGCAGAATTTTGATTCTAAGTTAATGGGTGTTTGGGATTTAATTAATAAAAAACATGGTAAAGATAAGATTCTAAGTTTAGCGATGGGGTTTAATAAAAAATGGCAAACTCGAAGAGGATTAAAGTCTAATTCATTTACTACTTGTTGGGATAAGCTTTTAAAGGTTAAAATATAAAAGTAAGTTTTTAAAATTAATTTATGAAAGTTGAAAGAATTCGAAAGTTAAATGATTTAGAAGTAAATTCTGGAGGACAGTCTGTTTTGTATTGGATGGATAGACAGAGGAGATTTGAAGATAATTGGGCTTTATATGCGGCTTTTAAAAAAGCTGAGGAGTTAAATGTGAGTTTAGAGATTTTATATGTGATTCCAGATGAATTTATGGATGCAAATTTAAGAACATATGACTTTATGTTAAAAGGTTTGCAAGAAACTGCTGAGATGGCTTGTAGCCGTGGTATTAATTTGAAAGTTGTAGTTGGTGATGTTGTGGATGAAGTTTTAAATTTTTGTAAACAGAAGCAAGTTGCGGCTGTGTATACAGATTTTGTGGCATTAAAACTTCCAAGAAAATGGAGGAATAAGTTGTCTAAAAAATTAGATTGTGCTTTGTTTGAAATTGAAAATAATTCAATTGTTCCAACCTATATTTTGTCTGAAAAGCAGGAATTTGCGGCTTATACGATTCGACCTAAGGTGAAAAGATTGTTTCATGGGTATTTAGATGATTTAGATGAGTGTAATAAAGTTAAAAATCCGGTTAAAGTGGAAATGCAAAAGATTTTTGATGTTCAAGAAATTTTGCAGAAAATACCTTGTGATAAATCAATTGAACCTCAAAGTTTGTATTTGCCAGGGAGTAGGGCTGCTAAAAAAGTTTTAAAGGAGTTTTTTGAAAAGAAAATTAATGACTATTCAGAGTTGAGAAATGATCCAAATGAGGATGTTTTGAGTAATTTATCAATGTATTTACACTTTGGATTTATTTGTGTACAAAGAGTAATTTTGGATTTGTTTAAACAAGGTTTACCCCAGGAAATTGTAGAAACCTTTGTAGAAGAGATTGTGGTGAGAAGACAGTTAGCTGAAAACTTTTGTTTTTATAATTCTAAATATGATGAGTTTGAAGGAATGCCTGATTGGGCAAAAAAAACTTTGCTTGAACATTGGGATGATAAAAGAGAAGTTGTGTATAGTCTAAAAGAATTTGAAGAGGCTAAGACGCATGATGAGCTTTGGAATGCAGCGCAACTGCAAATGGTGCAAACTGGAAAAATGCATGGATATATGAGGATGTATTGGGCAAAGAAAATTTTAGAATGGTCAAAAGATCCCTCGCAGGCTTTAAAAATTGCTAATTTTTTGAATAATAAATATGAATTGGATGGTAGAGATCCAGGTGGATACACAGGAGTTGCCTGGTCAATTTGCGGAGTGCATGATCGAGCTTGGGGAGAAAGAGATGTTTTTGGAAAAGTTAGGTTTATGAATTTCAATGGATGTAAGAGAAAGTTTGATGTGAAAAAATATATTGAAACTTGGAATTCCAAAAAACAAAGCTTGTTATAAGGGGTTTAAACTGTTAGTTTAAGGTAAATTAATAAAGAAAACTATGAAATTAAAGTTAGTGAAAGGGGCTAATCAAGAAATTTTAAGAACTAGATGTGATGAAGTATTAGATTTCGATTCAGATTTAGAGAAATTGGTAGAAAGTATGAAAAAAATGATGGTTAAATCTAGAGGAGTTGGAATTGCAGCTCCGCAGGTGGATATTAATGCTAGAATTTTTATTTTTACTAAAAATGTAGATCGTGAAGATGTTGGGAATCAAATTGTTGAAGCTATAAATCCTGTTGTTTTAAATGTATCTACGGATACTATTTTGGGTGAAGAGGGGTGTTTGAGTTTGCCTGGAGTTTATGGAAATGTGCGAAGACCACTTGATTGTATGGTTAGTTATTTTAATGCTAAGGGTGAAAAAATTACTGAAAATCTAAGAGGCTTCGATGCTCGAGTTTTTTTACATGAATTGGATCACTTAAACGGTGTACTTTTTATAGATAAATTAGAAGATCAAATAGCTATGTAGCTCATATTTTAAAACTTTATGAAATTGTTTTTTTTAATTTTGAGTGTTAGAATGAAATTAGATTTAACCCCAATAAACATGAGGGAAAAAGATTTACAATTGCTTGATAGACAAAGCGAAAACTCTGCAGTTTCAAATCCGGAACAATCTAGGGAGAAAGAACTAGAGAATCAAGTTATGAGTGTAGAGGCTCACAAGTATTATGTTTTGGGGCAGGTTCGAGCTTATATGGATATGGTTCGAGAGGATGTGGATAGAGTTGCACAGGTTTTAAGCGATTGGAGAAATGAGCTTGCTCAAAGAAATGGAAATAGTGTAGAATCTGATCTTTCTTCATCTTCGAGTAATTTAGATGAAGGAGGAGGAAATAATTAATTTAAAAAAATGAATAAAGCTTTATGGCCAATAACTCTTGCAGCTTGTTTTTATATGACTACTGACTGTGTTAGCAAAAGAGCTTTGCATGACAGAGATAATGCATTGAATGAAAAGATTACTGATAACAAGGCTAGGATTGATGTGATTAGGCATGAAACTAGTCAAAGATTTGATAGAATTTTTCAGAGTTTAGATGAAATTAATGCTGATCTTAGAGAAATAAAATTAAAATTAGAAATCTTAGCAGACGAAAGATATACAGAGATAGAGAGAAATGCGGAAGGTATGCTGTTAGAGAATTGTGATGTTGATTTTGGAGTCAATGATAGAGATGAATCTGAGGATCCTGCTTTAGTTGATCCTTATGGTTTAGATAATCAAGAAAATCCTGAATATTATGAAGATAGTGCCGGTGAGCAATTTGAAGAACATGAAGCTGAAGGAGAAGGCGGAGATCAAGCTTCTGACGAAAATGAAGGAGCAGTGGATCAAGATGTATATGATACAGAATTTATTGAAACTCCACATAAATAATAATTTTCCTAAAAGAATCTCTTAAGAGATTTTTTTAGTTTAAGAAGTAGAAATAGAAATGGTTTGTAAACCAAAGTTTGGCGTTCCTGGAAATTTAGTACAGGACCGTTAAATTTTAATTTAAATTGGCTGACCCCAGAAAGTTGATGTTTTGGGTCTTTAGAAGTAGTGACCCCTAGAAAATCATATGTGTGAAAGCCT